>DATAXU010000285.1:0-45084 GCA_036272955.1 Verrucomicrobiia bacterium | reverse complement strand
TGGCGGGAATCCCGCCGGGCACGTTTCAAAATCCCATCAATGGCGGCCCCGATCCCTGGATGATTTATTTCAAGGGAAATTATTATTTGTCCACGACGCAGGGGGATGCGATCCGGCTTTGGAAAGCCCCGACACTGGCCGCAATAAAGACTGTCAAACCGGTAACGGTATGGGAGGATGACAACCCGACGCGATCCACGGGGATTTGGGCGCCTGAACTGCACTTAATCAATAACAGATTCTATATCTATTACACGGCCACTTCAAGCGATGATAAGGATGACAATCATCGAACCTACGTCATTGAGAGCGCCGGGAGTGATCCGCTTGGGCCTTACACATATAAATCGCGACTCTTTAATCCGACAAATGATCACTATGCAATCGATGGAACGGTCTTTCAAAAGAAGGATGGCTCCCTTTACTTCATATGGGCCGCCAGGCCGAGACATGTCTTGTATATCGCGCGCATGGCCAATCCTTATACACTTGAAGGGAATGGGGTGTATCTGGCGGCCGATGGCTTCGGTTGCGAGGCAGTTCGCGAAGGGCCTGAGATTTTGCAACGTAACGGCAGAATATTTTTAATCTATTCGATCTGTGACACCGGCACCCCTGATTACAAGCTTGGAATGTTGATGGCTAATGAAACGGATGACGTCCTGGACCCCCATTCATGGAAGCAATATCCGCGGCCAGTGTTAGAGCGCGATGACGCAAACGGAGTATTCGGGCCGGGGCATTGTGGCTTTTTTAAGTCGCCGGATCGCACCGAAGATTGGATCGTTTATCATGCAAAAACAACTGCCGCTTACACATACAAAGGCAGAACGACCCGGGCGCAGAAATTTTCGTGGAACCCGGATGGCACGCCCAATTTTGGAATTCCGCTACCCTTGAATGCCATTCTGAAAGAGCCTTCCAAAAAGCTGGACTAATATCTCAATTCGAAGAAATCACTGATGAACTTAAATATCAAACTTGGCAACCGACCGATAGGTCATCGTTTGCTGATGGCATCTGCTTTGTTGTTTTGCATTTTCCCTGGCGTTTACGGAGCTGTGGCGGCTCCCGGCGGGCAAGGCGGAACTCTGGCATTGCCATTTACGGATAATTTCCGGTCGTCTCTGGATCCCGAATGGCAGACCAACGTTTCATCGGGCGCAACGCTCACGTTAAAGGATGGCGGTATCATTTTTGACGCGCCAGGCCAGGCGCGGGCGGATATTCGCCGGCCAGCCGGGATTGATAACATCACCTTTTCCGGGAAAATCGTGCAATGGGGTTCCATCTACCTGGTTTGGAACGCAAAAAATTGGTGCGGGGTTGGCCAGATCTCACCGACGCCGTTCGGCCAACTTTATAGCACCATGGTCACCAATGATGCGTATGCCGAGACGGACTACCGCGGCATCGATTTCTATGCCGCCCGCTGGGTTCGGATTCAATTGGGGGCGAATTATATCCGATTTCTTTATAGTAAAGACGGAACGGATTGGACGACTCTCCGCACGTTTGATCGCCCCGCGGAACTTGCCGGCGCTCCGAGTTTGATCGCCGCGGGCAGATACTATGACAAGGATGACAAGCCATTTGCAAACGAGCCGGAAACCCAGGCGGCCGGTGAAAAGATTGGAGGCCGTATTCTTGCCTTACGAGTCAAGCTAACGCCCCAGGACAAACTCAACTTAACGGACGCCGAACTTGATAAAATTCGCAAACCTTACGTCGAGCCAGTCGGCGCGCTTTTGAGTGAGAGCAAGGATGACCCCACGTTTGAGCAAGTGGCCAGCTATTATCCGGCCATGAAATATCCCCGTGAAATTGTGGGTGTTCCGCGGCATCCCTTGGCTATTGGCGTTGATTGGTCTGGACGGCTGGATGTAAGCCCCTGGACTGACCCGGTTGGCTGGTTTGAAATTGGCAACCCACCCACACCGCTAGGCCAGGCGGGAACTGTGTTTACCCGGCGGCTTCTGCATGGATACCTTCCAATCGAGACACTGGCGACGGCCCGGGACGGGATTGAATATAAAATGACAGTCTTTGGCTGGTCCGATGAATTTAACGTGGACCGTCCGCTATTTGCCTATGTCCGTATCACGGCGACGGCCTCAAACGATGTGACATTGCCGCGCGAGGTTGCCTTGGTTTCTCCCGATAAAAAGCGTCGCGTCTGGCAAATGACCTCTGATAGCTCCAATGAGGCCCATATCAGTCTGAGCTTTGAATTTCCGAAACCGGATTCGGCCAGGCCAGTTACCACTGAAGAATTTGATTCAAAGCTTAACGACTGTGCTGCTCGCTGGGAAAAACAACTAGCCCCCGCGGACCGCTTCGATGTCCCAGACGCCCAGGTCATGGAAGGGTATCGCGCGTGGCTCACGTATTCCATGCTGAACACCAAAACCATTGGGGGCTATGTTGAACCGGATGACGGGTCTGGTTTTTACGACTCCATGTTTGGCATCAGCGTTTCGACCTATACCCGGGCTTTGGATTACTACGGGTATCACGATTACGCCGCGGAAATTCTGGGCATGCAGATGCACTTTCAACAGGCCGATGGCTTATATAGCCAGGATTGCGGTTTGGGCGACCCAGGATCACTGCTAGAGGCACTGGCGGAGCACTACCGGATGACGGGTGACCGGGAATGGTTGCGCCGAATCAGCCCTCATATCATCAGTCAATGCGAATGGCTGATACGCCAAAGGCAGGCGGCGCCCAAGACCGGTTTGGTGCGTGGCTTGATCAAGTTTCGCCCTTATAACGATTATCGCGAGCCGGTTTACAACTATTTGGGCAATGCCTGGTGCGCGGAGGGCATGAAAGAGGCCGCTTTGGCTTTGCAGGACATTGGCCTGCCGGAAGGCAGGAAATACGCCGCCGAGGCGGAAAGCTACCGGCGGGATATTCTGGATTCCATGAACGCCGCCGCCTTCGAAGATAATGGGCAAACACTTCTGCCGCTCGAACCCGACACCCATAGGTTACTAAAACTCACCAGGAATCGTGGAGGCAGTTACTATGGATTAAGCGCCAGTTCCTTGCTGGAGACCGATTTTCTCCCGCCCTATGATAAAAGAACCACGTGGATTGTTGACATGCTGGAAAAAAGAGGTGGTTTGAATGCGGGCTTGTGCGAGTTCGAGGACGGAATGGATCACGCTTATACGTACGGCTATCTCATGAGTGAAATGAAGCGCGATGAGGACCGTAAAGTAATTCTCGGTTTTTGGTCCATGATGGCTTACGGCATGACTCGTGGCACCTATTCGCCGGTCGAAGTGACGATGTTTAAGGAAGGGGACAACAGTTATACTCTGCCTCACACATATTCGTTGAGTGAACAGTTGAGATTGCTTCGAAATCTCCTGGTGAGAGAGGATGGAGACGTTTTATGGGTAGGACAGGGAATTCCCCGCGAGTGGTTGGCCCCTGGAAAACACGTTGCGGTAAGCGCGGCGCCCACCGAATTCGGGGATTTCAGTTATAGGATTGATGCCCAGGCGACGGGACAATTGCGCGTCAGTATCACTCCTCCGTCACGCCATTCGCCAAGGGAAATTCGTTTGCGTTTGCGGGACCCACAGGACCGTCCGATTGTTTCGGTGGAAACCTTGCCGCCTGTAACTGTTCAATTCACTAATGAAACAGTGGTGTTGCCCGATCTTCAAATCCCCGTCGATTTGACAGTCGGCTTCAAAGACGGCCAGTAGTGACAACGTGATTTTATTGCCTAAAACACGTTCATGTCAGTAACTACTGGTATGAGATCGATGACGAGGCGGAAATTTTTCGGATGGATGGGCGCTGGCTTGGCTGCGAGCGCCTTCGTCAACCCGGTTGAGGCGGCTTTTGAACTTTCCGGTGATGAATTGGCTCGTTGGCGGGCATCCTTGTTCTCGCCGGGTCCGCCGCGGGTCTATTTCTCGAACCGCCATACCGATGCCCGGATGCATCTTGGTGGTATCGGCACTGGCAATGTTGAAATTGGCGCGGACGGCCAATTTGGCAATTGGCAGCTATTCAACAATCTGCGAGATGGCACGGTGCCGTTTCATTTTGCGGTCAGGGTAGGAGAGACGGCGAGGCTGCTGCAAACTGCTGGCGGACCGAACTGGCCGAGGATAGACCGAATTGAGATGACGGGCGAGTATCCTGTGGCTGCGTTGCGGTTCAAGGATCCGTCATTGCCAGTGGAATTGGAATTGGAGGCCTTCACTCCTTTTGCGCCGTTGGATTCAGCGGCATCGTCCTGGCCATTGACTATTTTCCGGTTCCGGATCCGCAATTCCTCGGCAACGCCGCAAACAGTTTCGCTGTCGGCCATGATGCCAAATCCCGTGGGCTACGACGCCATTGGAGCCATCCAAGGCTGCTCACATCCGAATTTTGCCGCCAACATTAATGAAAGTTTTGAAATTGAGCGCGCTCGTGGATTGTTTTTCCGCGCCCAGGCGGGCGCGCACGCCGTCGTGGACCGGCCGGTGACGATTTATCTTCTCAAGGACATTTTTGTCCTGCCGCCAGACCCCGGCATAGACAATAAGAATTATGCATTCACATTGCCGGAGGATATAGCCATACCTCCGTTGGACCGGCCCAAAGGCCTGCGCGTGGAAACCTTGGGGGCGACTTTTTCGGCCGCTCACTTGAAACAACCGGCTGGCTCCGTGATATGGCTGGATGAAGCGCCGGTGCATTTTCCCGAGTCGTATTGGCCAGAAATTCGATCGGCGGTCGCGGCGGGAGCAACGTTGGTTTTTTCCGGCGGCACTATGCCATTGTTGGATGCCTATGGCGCAGGCGGGGGAGACAAGCAGGCGATCGATGGAGCGGACCGTCCAGACATCCTTTTTGAGGACTTTGAAAACGGTTATGGAAAATGGACGGTGGTGGGCAATGCTTTCGGCACGGAGCCTGCCCATGGGACTTTGCCCAATCAGCAGGCGGTAACTGGTTTCACGGGACATGGCTTGGTGAATTCCTATGTGAACGGGGATGATGCCACGGGCAAATTGATCAGCCGGGATTTTGTCATCGAAAGAAACTTCATCCGCTTTTTGATTGGCGGCGGCCATTATCAGGAAACCCAGGTGCGCCTGGTCATTGACGGTAGAGTGGTCCGCGCGACTTCGGGCGAGGACAATGAGCAGTTGAAACCTGCCGTTTGGAATGTCAAAGAGTTTGCCGGGCGGCCGGCTCATATCGAAATCGTGGATAACCAAAAGGGCGGATGGGGTCATATTAATGCGGACGAAATTGTTTTTTCCGACCGGTCGCTGTCGGCATCAGCAATGCGAGCATTGGGAGAATTGTTGCCGATCAGATTTGACGCGATTGAATTGGAAAGGCCCGCGGCGCCCGACGGTGTTGCGCGGGTGAATTTTCAGAATGTTAGGTTGGTTTCTGGCGCCACGAAGACTAACGCGGATAATGGCGTGGAGCAATTTGCCCGAACGGTTGGCGATGGCCGGGTGGTTTTATTTGCCGGGCAAATATTGCATCCGGCGCGCACCAATTCCAGCCGCGAGCGGCAGACGGCATATGCATGGCTCTGCTCGCTGACCGGTGCTGCTTATACAATGACCGTGGGACAGTCGGCGAAGGAACCGGGCTTTGGCACGATGGCGTTGGCGGCTTTGGCAGGAGTCGTGACGGGATTAACCGGCTATGAGGATTGGGATGAGGCGTGGACGCAATTCCGGGAGAACGGGCGGTTTGCGCCCCTCGAGCCTGGCTTGGCCAGCGTCCCCACGTTGCCGGGAAAAACTACACAGGGCGCGATAGCTTCCACAATAACGGTCCCTGCTGGTGGAGTCGTGGAAGTGCCGTTCCTGCTCACATGGCATTACCCGAATAAATACGCGCCAGCCGGAGAGTGGATAGGATGCCATTACGCAACTCGATGGCCGAATGCCCTGGAGGTGATGCGGTCAGCGGTGGCTCAGTATGAAACGTTGTCGAAGAATACGGAGTTATTCCGCTCCGCCTTCTATGATAGCACGTTACCGTATTGGTTGTTGGATTGCCTGACGGCGAACTCCGCTATTATCCGGCATGTTGGTGTGGTGTTCCGGCTGGCGAAGGGCGATATTTATGGCTGGGAAGGTTCTAATGGTTCGTGCCGGCCGACCTGTACCCATGTTTGGGGCTACGAGCAATCGTTGTCGCATTTGTTCCCGGCCTTGGAAAGGGAAATGCGCGCGCTGGATTATCACCATCAGCAAAATGCCAACGGCGGCATCAACAACCGGACCGAAATCCCATCGCCACCGCATCCTACGGGTGAACAGCCGTTTACGGACGGACACGCGAGTTGCATCCTTAAAGCGTACCGCGAGGCGCTGAATTCAACGGATGAATCTTTTTTCCACGATTATTGGCAGCCGGTCAAACGGGCGGTGGAGTATCTGATCGACCGGGATGCCGCGCACCAATCCGATGGTCAGCCCATTGGTATTCTCCAGGATGATCAATGGAATACTTACGACGAAGCGTTGCACGGAGTAACGACCTTCATCGGCGCCTATTATCTGGCTGCTTTGCGGGCAGGGGAGGAATGGGCGCGGCGCATCGGAGACAAAGCGACGGCAGATCGTTTCCGGACAATTTTTGAGAGCGGCCAAAAGAAACTGGTGGAGCTTTGCTGGAACGGGGAATATTTCCAGCAATTTCTGCCAGGTTACGCCCAGGGCTTTGCGGAAGTAGGCCCGGGCTGCATGTCCGACCAACTGATCGGCCAATGGTGGGCTCATCAATTGGGCCTTGGGGATGTTTTGCCGGAGAGGATGGTGAAGTCGGCTTTGGCGGCCATCTTCAAATACAATTGGAAGTCGGACCTGACCGGATGGAAACATTTCCCACGCGCTTTTGCTGGTGCCGGAGACAAGGGGCTTATCGTATGCACCTGGCCGAAAGGCGGACGGCCCGCTCGGGCGCTGGATTATTCCGATGAGGTCTGGACCGGCATCGAATAACAGGTGGCGGCGCATATGATTTACGAGGGCATGGCAACCGAGGGGCTATCCATCGCTCGGGGCGCGCGTGAACGTTACGACGGTGTGCCGAGGGCCCCCATTCTGCGCAATCCCTGGTGTGAGATCGAATGCGGCGGCCACTACACTCGCGCGATGTCGTCATGGTCGTTGTTGCTGGCTCTATCCGGGTTCGAATACGACGGGCCACGCGGACGGTTGCGATTTTCGCCGCGGTGCCAGCCGGAGAATTTTAAAAGTTTTTATTCCACGGCGGAGGGTTGGGGAACGTTCTCCCAAAAGGCCGGCGGAAAAACACAAAAAACAACACTGGCGGTCCTGGCAGGACGCGTTTGGTTAAAGGCATTTCAAATCGGTGTTCCATCGGGTCAGGCAATCACGGACGTCCGATTGGGCGCCGAAAAAGTAAACGTGAATTACTCCATCGACGCTGGACAATGTCACATTCATTTCGGGGAAGGCGGGATAGTGGTCAAGCCAGGGCTGAATTTGGACGTAACCACGGGATAGTCATTCGCGATTTTAAAACTTACGACGTCGCTTCCTTTTCGCCGCGGTTAAAATGATCTCGAAGGTTTTGCACGCCTCCTTTTTGATCGCGATTCCGTAACGCGGACACAATCAACCGGTGCTCCTTCTCGGTCTGAATGAAATCCTCGAGATTGGTTCGCATTTGTGACGCGCGACGCTGGAACAACGGAATGTGAGACCGTTGGTAGAGTTGAGCCAATCGGGCGTTTCCGGACGCGGCAATCAAAAGATTGTGAAAACGAAGGTCCGCCTCGTGAGCGCCGGTAAAATAGCCCTTCTTGACGAAGTTTGCAAAATCATCGCAGGTTTCCTCGATGTCCTTAAGCTGGGTCTCGGTGGCACGTTCACAAGCAAGAGAAAACGCCGCTGTTTCCAATATCTCCCGGACTTCACGCAACTCATGGACTTCCTGCTCGGTCATTTCACTGGCAAAGTATCCTCCGCGCTCGCCTTGATAAACCAGACCCTCACCCAGCAAACGCGTGAGGCTTTCGCGAATGGCGGCGCGATTGACCGCTAGTTTTTTTGACCAAAACTGCTCAACGATTCGATCATTGGGGGAAATCTCCAGAACGAGAAGCCGATGACTCAATTCCTTGTAAGCCGATTCCGCCTGCGTTCTTTCTTCCATAGAGTAAGGCCAATGGTAACAACTTCGGCTGGATTTCGTCAACGAAGCACTGCCGCGAACCGTGCCTCCGCGGGAATTCTTCGGATAAAATCCAACCGTTGGATTTTTAGACGATCTTTTGCGAATTTATCACTTATCAGTCCTGCTGGCTGACGACTTCAACGTCTTTGCGCCGCTCGCGAGGAGTGACGGTAAGCGAGGTGACTTTGCCGTTTTCCACGTGGCCTTCAATAGTGGTTTGCCGGGGCGCGCGGAGTTTGAAATCGGCGGTCCATTGGCGCGGCCACGCGGGGAGCAGCAGAATGCGGTCACCATCGCATTGCAGGAGCATGAGTTGAAGGCCGGCCATTCCGGCCCCGCCGTCGTCCATGTCGGGAATCCAGTCGCTTTTTTTCCAAAACCAACGGAACCGCTGATTGCCGTAGAAGGTCAACTCTTCGACAACGGATTTCCTCGCGGCATCGGTGAGGCCAAGGAGGGCGGCGTCGAGGCCGTCCTGCCCCCAGCAGTGGGACATGCGGAAGAGGCGGGCGGCAAACGTGGCGCGAGCGAGGTCGAGGTTCTGTTTGCCAACGCCGTAAAGATGGTAGGGGAAGACTGTGTATAGCTCGGGGTTTTCCGCGTTGCGGGTATGGCCGTATTGAGCGGCGGGAAGAATCGTAGGAACGCCGTCAGGATCGCCCCGGCCCTCCGGCGGCAGTTTGCCGTGGGCGGTATTGCCCATGGGAATGGGTGGCAGGTCGCGCAGGACACGACTCCAGAGGTTGCGCTGGGACTCGGCGCCGATTCCGACGGGAAGCGCGAGGAGGCGCGGCAGGGTGCTCAAGAGGCCGGCGATGTCGGGCGTGGGATTGACGGCAGTGGTTTGGTAGGTTTCGATGGATTGAGAGGGGGACATGAGGATTTTGCCGGCGGCGTCGCGTTGCCAGTGCTGGTCGTAAAAGGTGACGACCGTTTCGGCGACGGGAATGAGAGATTCGCGGGCAAAGGCGGCGTCCTGGGAGTAATCGTAGTAATCCAGCATTTGGGCGAGGACTTCGAGTCCACCCTGAATGTGGTAACGCATCCATTCGCTTTGGAGTTCATGGCCGGGATTGTCCCAGCCGAAATCGTTCACGTTGGGCAAACCCCAGAAATACATCGTCTCAAGGAAGGCGCCGCCGCCGTGGTGGAAGTAGGTTTGCGTGCGATCTTTAATCAGCGGCATCGACTGGAGATACATGTTGAACCAGGGCATGAGGAGGTCGGTGTCGCCGGAGGCAAGGAGGGGCCAGTAGAGGAGGCGGGTGTTTTGGTTCCAGAAGCAGGCGCCCCAGGTGCGGTAGTCCGGGTCGCAGTTTTTTTCGGAGGAGCCGACGCCTTCCGGGAGATCATGGCCGACGGTGAACAGGGAGCCGTTGAATTTGATCGGTTGCGCGCCGCGGCCCGCGCAGGCGGTCATGTAACGCTGCATGATGTAACCTTGCGAAACTTTGTCCGCCTCGGGTGTGCCGCCGACGTGGAGCCAACTTCGATTCCAGAATGCCGCCCACCAACGTTCATGAGCCTTGCGCGCGGCGGCAATGGGGATGGAATCCACGCGCGCGATTTGGCTGTCCAGGGCATTGCGCCAATTTTCCGGCGAATCCGCCTGCTGCGTGAGCGCGTAGAGGTTGAGGGAAAATTTCCTGGCGGGCTTGGCGGATTTGAGAGTTTGATCGCCGGCGCTGACGAGTCCACGCCCGGCGATTGTGACGCCGAAACAACGATGGAGGAGCGGATCGGGATATTTGGGCAGAAGCGACTCCAGATGTTCTTTGGCAAAAACGAGCGGGTAGATGCTGCGGGAATTAAAGTGGCACCAGCTAATCGAATTCGCGCGGGCGGGCAGAAGTGTGTCGGGATCGAAGTCGAGACCATCGGGATCATTGCCCCACTCGAAGAAGCCGGCTTTTTGCACCGCCTTTTGATTGAGGTGATAGGTTTTGGCGCGCCAGATTTCGGTGCTGGCTTCGAGTTGCACTGGCTCGGATGTGTGGACTTCCACGCGCACGACGGGCTGGTTGGCGTCCGCCCAGATACGCACGGTGTTTTTGCCGGATTGAATCTGTATGTCACCGGACTCGAGGCGTAACGATTGCGAAAAGGACAAAGCATCGACGAAGGGATTGGGAGTCAATTTGACGCGCACTCTGCCGAGCTTGAGCAGTTGACCATTTTCGCTCCAGGCGTCCGCCTTGGCCAGTAACAGGACGATGTCGCCGTTTTGCTCCGTCCAGACGTTGAGGCCGATGTCGCCATTGCCCAAAGGCATGGAACTGTTTTCGTTTGTTCCCAACGAATTCCACTCGACATCGTTCATTTTGACGAATGGGGACGTATCCGCAAAGAGCGCGAGTGGAAGGGCGGGGGCGAGAAGGGCAGCAAGGAAAAGGAGGCGACGTTTCATAATTATTTTTGAGCGGAAGCGGCGGCGTCATTCTTCCAAACGGCGCGAATGGCCGCTTCATCTCCGAAGCCGGCGGGCGCCGCGGGGCCGGGATCGTTGGCGGAATACCAGCGCAAATTAGCGGCGGAGGCGACGCGGCTGCCGGGCATTTCCAAATGGCCGTTGGTGTCCGTCTGGCGCAGCCAGTTCCAGGCATATTCGAGCCAGTTGGAGCGATAGGCTTTCTCCCGCAAGGCGAACCATGTGATTTCGTCATAACCCCAGCAGAAAATGGAGGGCTTATCGGGTGGGTTGGGCTGGCCAGGGCGGCGGCTGCGGCCAAAGTTATCAAACTCCACGAGATAAGGAAGATGTTCGCAAGTCCAACCGCTGGGAGCGACGCCACCTTTGCTGCGGTTGTAGATTGAATCCAAATAACCGACCTTGAGGAATCCTTCGCCGGGGTGGTCCGGCGATTCCGCGATTCGGAGCGGGAACGAATGAAAGTCAAACAAGAGCTTGCCTCCCTCCACAAAGCCGCCGGTGGGCGCATGCGCGTCGCACAGGACCAGATGCCGCCGCGCGTGATTGTCGGCGTAGGAACGAACGCGCGACAGCATATCAATCCAGCCGGCGTGGCCGGAATCATTTTTGTCCATCAGGCCTACCTGGCCGAAGTGAATCGCCTCGATGCCGACGTCAATATAATTCCTGGCCAGAAAATAAAACCACATGCGCGTCTCCAATCGGCTCATGTCCGGCACTGATGAACCGTTGCCCCAATGATTGACGAAGCGACCGTCTGGATAGAGCATTTCCGCGTAACGGAACGGGCGGCTGGCTGCCGGCTGGCCAAACTCGGTGAAAACCCAATCGGGCACGGAAATACCTTCGACGTTTGTCGTGACAATTTCAAATTCCGCCGCTTGAAGAATCATTTCGGGATCGGCCTGGTGGAGACGCGCGGCGAAAGGCCGGGCCGTCTGAAGGAACCGGTTCAGATTCGTTTCGCGCCCCCAGAGCATCAACGCGCGCCCGACAAATTTCGCGTGGGAATCGAGCAACAGTCGCAGATTATCGCGCGGATCGACGCCATGGCGATTGGGCGACTGATTCAGATCGTCGTGCAACAATTCCGTGAATGAAATCGAACGCGCGAGGTAGTTTTCCAGGACGGCCCGGGAAATCGTGGTGTCAAATTTGTAATCTTGCGAACGCGCGCACGTTGCGCCCACAACGGAGAGCGTGAGCGCGGCCCAGAGGCAGAGTCGCTTCAATATTAGCGTTTCAATCTTCAAGCATCGCCCTGGCCCGCCAGGATCGGTCAGCGAAATAATTTCTTAGCAAGTTGCTGGACATGCTGAGACGGTGAAGCGCCAATTGCAAGCAATCCAAGCCTGATGCGAAGTTCGGAAGAATGGCGGAGAGAGGGAGATTCGAACTCCCGGTACTTATTAGGTACTCACGCTTTCCAGGCGTGCGCGTTAAACCACTCTGCCATCTCTCCACCGTCACATTTAATCGCATGAGATCGCCCGGAGGACAAGGCGAATCGGAGTGAATTGAGTTTTCGGAATCCTGCCCGGACGGAGCGTCGCTGTGAGTAACTGCGGACTCGATAGAAGCTCTGGGGGCCGGCGGCAGCCTCGTCAGAGTAACTGGCCACATCGGTCGTAAGATCAAAAGATTCGGGATAAGGGCCAAAGTCATTTTCCGGGCGAGCGTAGGCATTGCTTGCAGACCATCCGTCACCCATAACCTTGCCTGGATGAACAGGTTGCCACTGTCGAATAAACTCAAGGCCGGCCCGCAAACGTTCGATATTCATATTGTGGCCGTCACCTCCTGCCCCGAGCGTGTTCCAAAGGGGAAGTTCTCGTGGCAGGTTGTGAGGCTCGTATTCGGAACCGCTTGATTCGCGACGCCCTCTAATGAAGAAACTTAAAGAGATGCCGCTGGCCAGTCAGGTATGGCTCGCCTTTGGAGCGGTGTGCGCAATTCTTTTGGTCATTGGCGGCTGGTTTTTCTTCAGCCTGCGAGCCATCGAAGGCCGCAATCAACAGGAGCAATTGCGCACGCTGAAAAAGCTCGCGCTGGTGGACGCAATGGATGAGCGGCTGGGCCAGGCCCAGGCGTCCCTGAGCCGGAAGGTTCTTGCTTTCGACTTTGCCAAAATACAGAGTCTCGACCGCGCGATCCCGGCCCTCCGTCAGGCCAACGACGCCGACTTCCGGGACGTTCTTCCGTATCTTGATGACGCAGCGGAGCGGAATATCTACACAGAAGCCGCGCAAGCCCGCAATTCATACTGGGAGCAAACGGAAAAGGTGATGGCATTCGGTCGCGCCAACCGCGGTACCGAAGCAACGAAACTCATCAACGAAAAGCAGGCCCCCGCCTATGACCAATACCGGGAGGTCATGAATAAGCTGGTCGTCCACCTGGAGGCCGACGTCAATGACTCCGCGGCGGCTTTAACGACACTCATATTCAGGATAAGAACCGTCGGTGACAGCCTGGTTCTCCTGGCAATCCTGATTGTTCTTGGAGCAAGTTTTGTCTTTGGCGGAATTGCCCGGCGCCTGAATCATTATAACCAGAAACTACAGGACGAAGTGACCGCGCGCCAGCAGGGTGAGGAGCAGTTGCGATGGAAGACCGCGTTGCTGGAGGCCCAGGTCAACTCGTCGTTGGACGGCATCCTGATCGTGGATCAGCGTGGGAAAAAGATTCTTCAAAATCAACGGACGTCCGACCTGCTTAAAATCCCGCCGCACATTTCTGATAATCAAGAAGGGGAACAACAGCTCAGGTGGGTCACTCAAACCGCAAAAAATCCGGCGGAGTTCATCGAAAGAGTCAAATATATTGTTGCCCACCCTGACGAAGTCAGCCGTGACGAAGTCGAGCACAAGGACGGGCTGACTCTGGATCGATATTCAGCTCCCGTCATTGGCAAAGACGGAAAGCGCTACGGCAGAATCTGGACATTCCGCGACATTACCGAGCGCAAACGGTCTGAAGAGGCCCGCGACCGGCTGATTGCCATCCTTGAATCCACGACCGATCTGGTGAGCATCGCAGACCCGCAGGGGCATCTCATCTACATGAATCGCGCCGGTCGCAAGCTGCTTGGAGTAAATGATGGAGACATCACGAAAACCGCCATTCGTGATTTTCACCCTAACGGAGAAAGTCATCCAGTCCTCACTGATGCAATTCCGACCGCTGTGCGCGAAGGGGTGTGGAGCGGGGAGTCCGTACTGCTAAGCCGCACCGGCCGGGAATTCCCGGTGTCCCAGGTCATTCTCGCGCACAAGAGCAAAGAAGGAAAGGTTCAGTTCTTTTCCACCGTTATGCGCGATATTACCGAGCGCAAAAAACTTGAAGCCAAGCTGTTGCAATCTCAGAAAATGGAAACCGTCGGCAAACTGGCGGGGGGAATTGCGCACGAGTTCAACAGCATCCTTACCGCCATCATTGGCCAGTCGGAATTGCTGCAAAGCGAGTTGCCAGCCGGGGCGCCGTCAGTCAAGTGCGCCGTTGAAATCAGCCAGGCCGCCTCCCGCGCCGCGTCATTGACCCGCCAGCTTCTCGCCTACGGTCGAAAGCAATTTCTTCAACCCGAAATCCTCAACCTTAACCGGGTTGTGACGAGCATGGAAAATGTCTTTCGCCTGCTCCTGGGCGGCAATGCGGCGGTCCAAATCATTCCCGCGCCCGACTTAAAAGCGGTCATGGCGGACGCCGGCCAAATTGAACAAGTCATTATCAACATGGTGATCAACGCCTGTGACGCGATGCCCAATGGAGGCAAACTCACGCTGGAAACCGCCAACGTATCGTTTGAGGAGGAGAGCGTGGGCCGGTATCCCGAGTTGAAACCGGGAGAATACGTGATGCTCGCCATTACAGACACCGGCCTCGGCATGAGCGAGGAAGTCAAGGCGCGCCTCTTCGAACCGTTTTTCACGACCAAGGCCGTTGGTCAGGGGACCGGCCTGGGATTATCGACGTGTTACGGCATCGTCAAACAAAGCGGCGGCCACATTGGTGTTTACAGCGAGCTTCGCCGCGGCACGACTTTTCGGATATACCTGCCCCAGGTGGAGGAGAAACCGAAGACGCCGGCGCAGCGTTCCTCCTTGCCAGCCATGCCACGTGGTACGGAAACGATTCTGTTGGTCGAGGACGATCCCGCATTGCGGGAGATGGCCGGAACGTTGTTAAGACGCCAGGGTTACACCGTTTGGACGGCAGCCAACGGCGTCGAAGCCCTGGGTTTGAAACAGCAGGAGGGCGTCGGCCACATTGATTTATTATTGACAGACGTCGTCATGCCGCACATGAGCGGCAAGGAATTGGCGGATCGAGTCGGCGCGTTATATCCGCACACCAGGATTCTTTTCACTTCTGCCTACACTGAGAACGCGATTATTCTCCAAGGCGTATTGAACAAAGGAGTCGCGCTGTTGCAAAAGCCCTTCACGCCATCCGCCCTGGGCCGCAAAGTGCGGGAAGTTCTGGAGCAATGAGCGGTCTTGATCAAAGCAGATTAGCCGCCGAACATTGCCTTCAAGTATGGAATGAACTTCTCTAGCGACCGATCGTGCAGCGCGAGAGCAGGACGAATTAGACTTGAGCGTCGAGTACAAACATGGCAGCGTTAGTGCATGACAGTCGAGCTTGAGTTGGATGCGGTTAATAAATTGGAATCCGCAAAGGTCAATCCCTTGGAGACGCTTTCCGACGTTGTGCGACGGGCTGAATTTCCAGTGAAACCCCACTTGGCCCGCGATTTAATAGCGGAACTGGAACAGCGCGCCGGTTCATCACCTCTTAGCGAAGATGCACTTGATCGCCTCTCCCAAGCGCAATCTGAACCGTCTCGCAGCCCGTCTCACTGGACGGAGCGTTGATGCTTTTTGACACGACATTTCTGATTGACGTTGAGCGGGAGACGAAGCGCAACCGACAAGGGCCGGCGCGATCCTTCCTGAGCCAAAACCCAAACTCGCCTTTATTTGTCAGTATCATCAGCGTCGGTGAGTTCGCTGAGGGGTTTGAGTCGTCCCGGGAAACGGACTGCTGGACGTGCTTGCAATTATACACAATTCTCACGCTTGATCGGGAAATCGCCTGGCGTGCAGGCCAGTTATCCCGCCAATTGCGCGTCACGGGGCAGTTGGTCGGTGATAATGATTTATGGATCGCGGCCACAGCACTCCGTCACGGGCTAAATCTCGTGACTGCCAACACCAATCATTTTCGAAGAATCCCGGGGATCTCAGTGGCGACCTATTGAACGCCACTCGATTTGAATTTCTCCCGTGACCACCGGAGAATTTCAATTCCCCCCGTCCGCAATTCGCGCAAGGTATTCGAATGAATAAATCCCGCTCGAATGCCCGTCCGCCCAAACCGGTGTAATCCCGTAGCCGCCGACATTGGCAATTCGTGTCAAGTGGAAAGACCGGGGCGATAACGGAATCTCCGGCCCTTTGTGCAAGTTCCCCATGACATCGCGCTCGCCCAGGCACGCGGCGCAAGGGCAGGCCCGCCGCAAGTTTTCCAGCATGATGAAGCTTTCCCTGCCATCCTCCCACTTGATGGCCAATTCCGCCCCAATGATTTGCAAATCCGCCGGACGCATTGGCGGATTAGAACGGACTTCGTCGCGAAGGAAAAGCTGAATTCTCAATTGCTTTTTTATTCCCCCTTCGTACCCTGTGGCTTGACCGCGCGTGCGGCCCCAAACACGTTACTTTTATGATCGCGACACAGATTCGGCAGAAGGACGCTTTGTTTTATTTCGCCGCTTATTCTTCGGAACAATTGCTTCAGCGCGTGCGCTTTATCAGTCGTTTTTATGATGAGGCAGGCGCGCAAATCCAGCCCGAAATCATCGACGAACAAGATGACGTGGCCACCTTCATCTCTAAAATCGAACGCAGCGACAAGGCGTTCCAACGCGAGTTATCGCGCTCCAAGGTGAAGGCGATTCGCAATTTTTACGAAACCGCGATTTCCCAGCCGCCCATTCCAGGCACCGTCCTGCTTTTCACGGCGCAGAAACTTCGCTTCGAGGCGTGGAGCGATGGTTCCGGCATCGGCCGATTGCAGGAACCCGAGGAGAAATTTCTGATCATTGATGGCCAGCATCGCCTCGCCGCCCTGCAATTTTACATGCGCACACATCCGGATGACGCCCGCAATATTTCCGTGCCGTGCGTCATTTTCGACGGACGCAGTGAAGATTTCGCGACGGAAATGTTCGTGATCATCAACTCAACTCCAACCCGCATCAACAAGAGCCATTTGATCGATCTTTACGAGCGCGTTTCCTGGGCCGAACCAGACCGCCGATTCGCCGCCAATATTTCAGAAATGCTTTATAACGAAGCGGACAGCCCCTTGCGTTACCGGATCAATCGCCTCGGTGGCCGCAGCAAACAGGAAAAGTGGATTTTGCAGGCGGAGCTTTTCAATGAAATCCATCGCTGGACACGCCAGGCCTGGAACCAGATTGAAAAAGAAGGCCCCGACAAGCGCCTTGCCGCACGCTATTACGGCGTCGCTCGCGATTTTCTCAAAGCCGCCTCGGAAGTCTGGGGAGAGGCGTGGGGCGATTCCGCCCACATGGTCACAAAACCCGTCACACTTAAAGCCATGCTCCGCGTTTGCGCCGACCTTTCCGCAACCGACATGGAGCCGGCGGACGGACGCCCCGCCCGCTGGCGCGAACGTCTCGCGCCTTGGGCCGAACACGCCCGCGATTTTCGCAATGAAGGTTTTTACGAACGCTTTCCCGCCAAGGGCCAGGTGGAGCGCGTGTCCCGAATTCATCGGGAACTCAACCGCCTGGCTGGAGTCACCACGCGCTCCTCGCGCAAGGGTTGAACGGATATTTTGAAGCTCTCATGACCCATAAACGTCGAATCTCCTTGAATCTATGAACGAATCCATACTTCCGACAACTCGTCGCGAATTTTTGAAAACAACCGGCAAAATCGCCGCCGCATCGGCCTTGGCCGGAATGACTGTTCCGTACGTCCATGCCGCCGGCAACGAAACCCTCCAAATCGCCCTCATCGGCTGTGGCGGACGCGGCACAGGCGCTGCCGCCAACGCCATGAACGTCAGGGGCGCCACCGTGAAATTGGTGGCCATGGCCGATGTCTTCCAGAATCGCCTCGATACCAGTTACGACGCCCTGAGCCATCAATATGGCGAGAAAGTGGACGTCCCCAAGGAACGCCAATTCATCGGCTTCGACGGCTACAAGCACGCGATGGATTGCCTCAAGCCGGGCGACATCGCCATTTTTACCACGCCGCTGGCCTTCCGCTGGGTCCATTTCACATACGCGATCGCCAAGGGATTGAACGTGTTTATGGAGAAACCCCTGATTGCCGATGGTCCCTCCGCCCGCAAGATGTTGAAACTCGCCGACGAAGCCTCCGCCAAAAACCTCAAAGTCGGCGTCGGCCTGATGTCACGTCATAGCCGGTCGATGCAAGAACTGCAACAGCGCATCCAGGACGGCCAAATCGGTGATGTCATTCTGATGCGCGGCTACCGCATGGCGGGGCCGTTGGCGCATTGTTTCACCGAAAAATGGCCCGGAGATCCCAGCGAGTTGCTCTGGCAGATTTCCATTTTTCACAGCTTCATCTGGGCCAGCGGCGGCCTTTTCAGTGACTTCTACATTCACCATATCGATCACCTTTGCTGGATGAAAAACGCCTGGCCCGTCAAAGCCCAGGCCCTCGGCGGCCGCCACTACCGCACAACTCCCGAGGGAAAGCCTTTGGTGGACCAGAATTTTGATTCCTATGCCGTGGAATACACGTTCAATGACGGCGCAAAAATGTACCTTGATGGCCGTTGCGTCGCCGGTTGCAACGACATTTATTCAAGCTACGTCCACGGCAGCAAAGGAATTGCTGTCGCCGCCCACGACGGCGACTGCGGGATGCCTTCCAGCATCCACAGCAACCAATTGCCCGAACGCAGCAGTTCAATCTGGCAATCCACAGTCAAACCCGAAGAGCGCAATCCCTACGACAACGAATGGAACGATTTGGTGGACGCGATCCGCGCCGACAAACCTTACAACGAAGTCCCGCGCGGAGTGCAAGCCAGCGTCGTGACCTCGATGGGCCGCATGGCCGCCCACACCGGCCAGGAAATCACTTACGACACGATGCTCAACCACGAGGACGTTTACGCCCCCGGCATCGAGAACTTCATGATGGATTCGCCCGCGCCCGTGCGAGCCGATGCCGATGGAAAGTATCCCGTCCCCATGCCTGGAATCATCATCCATCACGAATACTCGATGGATAAAGCCTAAACGCGCGCGGGCACGTCGCTCTAATCCATCAGGAGCTTTCGGTGTTCCGCGTCATTTTCCATTTGGACATGGATGCGTTCTACGCGTCCATCGAGCAGCGCGACAATCCGCAACTGCGCGGCAAACCGGTGATTGTCGGCGCGCCCCCGATGCAGCGCGGTGTGGTATGCGCCGCAAGCTATGAGGCGCGCAAATTCGGCGTCCGTAGCGCCATGCCCTCGGCAACCGCCGGGCGCCTTTGTCCCGCCGGCGTTTTCGTCCGTCCGCGAATGGAACGCTACAAAGAGGAATCGCGAGAAATCATGCGCATCGTCTCCGCCACCGGCGCCCAGGTCGAGCAAATGTCCATCGACGAGGCTTACATTGATTTCTCCGCCATCTCCCAGGCCGAGGACGCCGACGCCTCTCTGCTGCGCGCCCTTCCTTACGCTCAGGATTTGAAGAAGCGCATCCTGGACGAAAGAAAATTGACCGCAACGATTGGCATCGCCCCCAACAAGCTCCTCTCCAAAATCGCAAGCGACCACCAAAAGCCCGACGGCCTCACCCTCATTTCCGACACGGACAAGGCGCAATTCCTTCGTCCATTGCCCGTCCGTTCCTTGTACGGCGTCGGAAAAGTCACCGAGCAACATTTGCATCAGGCGGGAATTCGCACAGTGGGCGACTTGCAGGATTACACCGGAGACTTGCGCGCGCTGGTCGGCTCATTTGGTCCCACCCTCCGGCAATTTGCGCGCGGCGAAGACGACCGCCCCCTGCATTTAGGCGACGAAATCAAAAGCATCAGCGGCGAAGAAACATTTCTCAAGGACACCGACGACCGCAAAGTGCTGCGCGCCTGTTTGCGCGCCCAGGCCGAAGACATATCCGTCCGCCTCAAGCACCGCCGATTGGGAGCGCACACCGTGCAAGTCAAAGTGCGCTACGGCGATTTCACGACATTGACCCGCCAAATCACCGTCGAAGACCCTTTAGTCGAGCCATCCGATATTTACCGCCTTGGCTGTTTCCTGCTGGGACGCGAACGCCTGGTGGCGCGCCCCCTCAGGTTATTGGGTCTGGGCGTTGCGAACCTCCGGGAACCTGCGGAACGTCAATTGGTCTTACTGTAGGTACATCGCAAACCGATTCGCTGAGCCGATTCGCTGAGCCTTGCATGTTTGCGTCGCGTAAAGTAGGCTGGCCGGGATGACTGTTGAAATTTTGCGTCGAATGGCCCTCCAATGACACACGTCGAAATTCTCAAAGAGTTAAAGAATCTTCCTGCGGCCGAGCGTTTAAGTATTGTTGAGTCAACCGTACATCAGCTTCGTGAAGAGCTGGAGGATTCCGGCGCGCGGCCTTCCGCGGCAAACGACGCACAGCTCGCGCGCGCCGCCGAGGCCCTTCGTGCCGATTATTCATCTGACAAAGAACTGACTGCCTTCACTGCTTTGGATGGAGACCCGTTCCATGCATAGAGGGGAGATTTGGCTGTTAAATCTTGATCCTACCGTCGGCGCCGAAATTCAAAAAACGCGTCCCGCCGTCATTGTAAGCGATGATTTTATTGGTCTTTTGCCATTAAAAGTCATTGTGCCCGTCACGGACTGGAAAGACCGGTACACTGTGGCTCCCTGGATGGTTCGACTGGATCCGGACGCCGAAAATGGATTGAGCAAACCGTCCGTGGCGGATTCGTTCCAAGTGCGTTCTCTCGCCCAGCAACGGTTCATTCGGCGCATCGGGAAAATCTCGGACGATCATCTCAATCTGATTGCAAAGGCTTTGGCCATCGTTCTCAAAATCCGGGTTTAGTGTTGGCGGGGTCGCGCCGCTCCACTGGCTGACCGTGCCCGACGGCGGCGAATTAAAATAATCCAAAGAGTCCTTGCATATCCCACCAAACAGTGTTAAATACATTGCTTATGGGACACGCATAAGTATTACATATGAGCACCAATGGAAATCAATCGTATGCAAAGCGTCTCAACCTCTCAGCGCCGCGGCAAAATCGCCCGTCTCCCCCGCGACATCCGTGAAGAACTCAACATTCGCCTCGATGACGGCCAGGAAGCCGACGAAATCCTCACCTGGCTCAACGCCATCCCCGAAGTCCGCGAGATCCTCGCCCATCATTTCGAAGGTTCCCCCATCTCCCCTCAAAACCTAAGCGCCTGGCGCCACGGCGGATTCCAGGAATGGCTTTTCCAAACTCGATTCATCGAAAGCTCTTTCCTAATGCGCGAGAGCGTCGATGATCTCCAGCGCGAGATCGATCCTCCCAAACCCGGCAAAATCCCCCGCACCATGGCCGACTACATGGTCAGCTATCTCGCCTTCCGTTTCGCCTCCTTTATGGGCACATGGAATGGCGCCCCCAGTCCCGAACATGCAGCCCTTCTCAAAACCGCCACGATAATCCTACGCTTGCAAGCCGCCACCCGCAAAATCGAGCCCGCAGCCGCAGTACAGCCCCAGTCCCAGCCGCAATCGAGCGCCCAATCCAGCCCAATCAAGGCTGCTAAAGGTTCGCCTCCGTCCTCCGTCATCCACCACCTCGATTTCGCCAATCCCAGCCAAAAGAAAGCCGCAAACTCCGCCGCCGCGGGTGTCGCGGGTTGCTTCGCCGCACCTTGACACCCTTTTGCGCTGACAGCATTGTTTCTGGGTGAACAACAAACACAATTTGTTCGATACTCTGAAGGAATTTGATCCCGGCAACGGCAAGCGCGGCTCCTTTTATTCTTTGCCCGCGCTCGAAAAGGCCGGCATCGGCCCGATTTCGCAACTGCCCGTCTCCATTCGCATCGTCCTCGAATCCGTGTTGCGCAATTACGACGGCAAGAAAGTCGCCGAATCCAGCGTCCGCGAATTGGCCCAATGGCAGCCCGCCGCCACGCGCACTCAGGAAATCCCGTTCATTGTCGCCCGGATCGTTTTGCAGGATTTCACCGGTGTCCCGTTGCTGGTCGATCTCGCCGCGATGCGTTCGGCAGCCGTGCGCCTGGGCAAAAATCCCAAAATCATCGAACCCCTGGTTCCGGTCGATCTCGTGGTGGACCACTCCGTGCAAGTCGATTTCGCCGGCACGCCCGATTCCATGTCGCGCAATCTGGAGCTTGAATTCCAGCGCAATCGCGAACGCTACCAATTCCTGAAATGGGGGATGCAGGCCTTCGACACCTTCAAGGTGGTCCCGCCCGGCATCGGCATCGTTCACCAAGTCAATTTGGAATACCTGGCCAAGGGCGTCCTCTCCTCGGCGGACTCCGTTTATTTTCCCGATACGCTCGTCGGCACCGATTCGCACACGACGATGATCAACGGCCTGGGAATCGTCGGGTGGGGGGTCGGTGGAATCGAGGCGGAAGCGGGGATGCTCGGCCAGCCGGTTTATTTTCTAACGCCGGACGTTGTGGGAGTTCACTTGACAGGCTCCCTGAAACCGGGAACGACGGCGACGGACCTCGCATTGACAATCACCGAGATGCTTCGCAAAGCGAAGGTGGTCGGAAAATTTGTCGAATTTTACGGGCCGGGCGCCGCCGCGCTGGCCGTCGTGGATCGGGCAACGATTGCCAACATGGCCCCCGAATACGGTGCGACCATGGGCTTTTTTCCTGTTGACGCCGAATGCGTCGATTATCTCCGCAAGACCGGGCGGACCGATGAGCATTGCAAACTGTATGAGAATTATTTCCGGGCGCAGGGCTTGTTCGGAATCCCACAGAAAGGCCAGATCAAGTATTCTACCGACCTGGATTTGGACCTCGGCACCATTCTGCCGAGCGTCGCCGGGCCGAAACGCCCGCAGGACAGAATCGAATTAAGCCGGCTCAAACAGGAATTCACCAGCGCCTTTTCCAGGCCGGCTGCTGAAAACGGATTTGGAAAGACGGCCTCGGATTTGACGCGCGCCTTTGCCATCGGCGAAAACGGCGGGCTCGAATACAGCGGCGGCAGCCAGGAACCGGTTTCCCGCGAGCGGTCGCTCCGCCGGGAAACCAATCCAACGACCGAGCTGGAGATGGCCAATAACCGGCCCACTGGGTCCCCGCACGAAGCGAGCGCGTCGCCGCACGGTCAGCTTCATCATGCGGACATTCTCATCGCGGCAATCACCAGTTGCACCAACACCAGCAATCCGTCGGTCATGCTGGCCGCCGGCCTGCTCGCCAAGAAAGCGGTCGAGGCCGGCCTTCGCCCCAATCCGCTCGTCAAGTCCTCGCTCGCTCCCGGATCGCGCGTGGTCAGCGATTACTTGAACAAGACCGGCTTGCAAACATATCTCGACAAGCTCGGTTTCAATCTGGTGGGTTACGGATGCACAACCTGCATTGGCAATTCCGGCCCGCTC
Source organism: Verrucomicrobiia bacterium (assembly GCA_036272955.1). Taxonomy (GTDB): domain Bacteria; phylum Verrucomicrobiota; class Verrucomicrobiia; order Limisphaerales; family Palsa-1400; genus DATAUD01. The sequence goes on along the minus strand of DATAXU010000285.1, from coordinate 21,813 downwards.
GCCGCGCCGATTGAAGATACCGTGACGCACAACGACCTGATCGCGGCGGCGGTGCTTTCGGGAAACCGGAATTTCGAGGCGCGCGTGCATCAGAACATCAAGGCCAATTTCCTGATGTCGCCTCCGTTGGTGGTGGCGTTTGCATTGGCGGGCCGCGTAACAATAGACTTGACAACCGAGCCAATTGGCCGGGCGAACGGACGCGATATTTTCCTCAAGGACATCTGGCCCAGTCAACAGGAAATCCGCGCCGCGATGCAAGCTGCCCTCAAGCCCGAAGTCTTCCGCGAATTGTACCGCGATTTCGTCGCGCAAAACCCCAAGTGGAACGAAATCCCCGCGAGCGTCGGCCAGGTTTACGAATGGGACAAGGACAGCACCTACATCCAGGAACCGCCGTTCTTCGAAAATTTCAGTTTGCGGACGAATCCGATTGCGGAAATCAAGGGCGCGCGGCCATTGGGAATTTTCGGCGAAAGCGTCACTACCGACCATATCTCGCCGGCGGGCAGCATCAAAAAGACTTCGCCGGCGGGCCGCTATTTGATGGAGCGCGGCGTTAATTTTGTTGACTTCAACAGCTACGGTTCCCGCCGCGGCAATGACCGCGTGATGACACGCGGCACTTTTGCCAACGTGCGCATCAAGAACCTGATGGTGCCGGGCGTCGAGGGCGGTGTGACGAAATTTCAGCCGTCCGGCGAGCAAATGAGCATTTTCGACGCGGCGACGAAATACGCGGCCGCCGGGACGCCGCTCATCGTCATCGCGGGCCAGGAATACGGCACGGGCAGTTCGCGCGATTGGGCGGCCAAAGGGACGCGCCTATTGGGCGTCAAGGCCGTGGTCGCGCAGAGCTTTGAGCGAATCCACCGTTCCAATCTGGTGGGGATGGGCGTGTTGCCATTGCAATTCAAGGACGGCGCCACCGCTCAAACGCTCAAGCTCGACGGGACGGAAACTTACGATGTTCTGGGATTAAACGAGCAACTCAAACCACAGCAGGACCTCAAGCTTCGCGTCACGCGCGCCGGGGGGAAATCGGAAGAGATCACCGTGGCTTGCCGCATCGATACCCCGATTGAAATCGATTACTTCCAGCACGGAGGCATTCTGCCCTTCGTGCTCCGGCAATTGGCGAATGCGCACATCTAATCAGAGCCGTCACCGCGCGTCGTCCGGGGTTGTGAATAACTTTTTGTGGACAGGTGCGCTCAACGGGAGCATTCTTGTAAGGCTCCCCCTCTCAGAGCCGGATGTTAAAGTCTTACTGAGAATAGTTTTATGAGCACGATGCGGATTTCGGAAACGGACTTCCTTCCGCCGCGAGCCACGAATATGTTTCTGGCTTACGACACGGCGGAGACAGCTCAAACGGCTCGCGACCTCGTTGACCACGTCGTGAGTCGGTTGAAATCGACGCTGGCGGTTCATGCAAAATTGTGGCGTTTTGACGACGCTGCGTCCTACCCCGCCATCAGCCAGGCCCAGACCGAAGCCGCGGAGGCGGACGTCATGATCATCGCTTTTGAGTCATCGAAGACGCTGCCGAAAGGCTTTTTGAAATGGCTTCATCATTGGGCCAAACATCGCCTTATCCAAAGCGCCGCTTTGGGTGTCCTTCTCACGGGCGCTCACGTGACGGAAGCCGGCGCCGCCGTCGCACAACTCAGGGAGCTGGCTCGCCGTTACGGTCTTGATTTCATTTACCACGCCAAGTCCACAAGCGCGGACAACATGGCCTCCATTGTCCTAAGCCCGCCGCGCACGCAACGCTGGACCTCTCCGCCGCAAGGAACCTCCGCCTATCCCGGTGTGCCAGTCTCGGAGTGGGGAATAAATGATTGACAGTAAGGTGCCTGTGGTTACGAGACATTCACCCACGCGCTCTTCTCGTTGCTTTTCATAATCGCTTCGCAAACCGCAACTTCCTGGTGGCCGTCGTCGGCGGTAGCGTGCAGCGGAGCGTCTTTGGCTCCGGAGGCAATTCGCCCATAAACCGAACGAAACAGCATTTTGAAAGTGTCCGGAAATCCTTCGACGTGCCCGGGCGGATAATCCATAAACCCCGCCGCGCCGCCGCCAAACCCGGGAGTCGCGCGAATGGCCGTTTGATTGGCGGTGTCGCGATTGCCAAAGTACAACATCTCTGGTTCCTCCGAACACCACCACGCGGATTTCTCCGAGCCGTAAATTTCAATGCGCAGGCAATTCTTCCGGCCGGCAGCCACCTGCGAGACGGCGAGGTTGCCATGTGCGCCATTGGCGAACCGCAACAGCACGCTCGCAAAATCCTCAGTCTTGACCTCGTATGTGGCGAATTTCATTTTGGCGCTGGCCTTCGAAAATGTCTGCACTTCACCCAACGGCCGTTTGCGCGTTTTGTGATGCGTCGCCAGGTTCGCAAACACCGACCCAATTTTCGCGCCCAAAATAAACGTCGCCGTGTCCATCCAATGCGTCCCGATGTCCGCGACCGCGCGCAGCTTGCCGCCCTCGGCGGGAAGGAGACGCCAATTGTAGTCCGTCTCCTTGTAGAGCCAGTCCTGCATGTAGGACCCGTTGACGTGGATGATCTGTCCCAACTCCCCGTCGGCGACCATTTTCCGCAATTGCAGGACGGCGGGGTAAAATCGGACATTATAATTGACCGCAAAAACCGTCCCGCTTCTTTTGGCCAGCTTGACGATTTGGGCCGTTTCAGCCGTGTCCATCGCGAGCGGTTTTTCGCAAATGCAATGTTTGCCCGCCTCCAGCGCCGCGACGGACATCTCGCGGTGAAATCGGTTCGGGACCGTGATGTGAACCACATCGATTTCCGGCGATTTCAGGAGCTGGCGATAATCGGTGAAGGCGTGGGGAATGGCGTGTTTGGCGGCCATCGTCTCGGCGAGGGCAGGGACATCGCACAACGCCGCGACCTGCACCCCCAGCCGCCGCAACGCTTCAATATGAACAGGCCCAATGAATCCGGTCCCAATGACACCGGCCCGAAGCTGATTAATGGATTTGCTGTTTTTCATGGCACACCAGTGGCGAAGCGGGACGATTTTGTCAAGGTTTGACAATGGGTTTACACTTCGCGTGGATCATGCATTCTGAATCGGCAAAAGAAATTGCGGTGCGGCGTATCAACGGCGTTTCGGAGTCCAATGCCCGGGATTTTCTGGCCGCCGAAGAACCGCTGGAAATTCGCGTCGAAGGCCGGAGCATCGCCATTGTCATGCGGACGCCCGGCGAAGACAGCGAACTGGCGGCCGGATTTCTTGTGACGGAAGGATTGGTGCATACGTCCGGTGATATAGTTGACATCTCGTGCAGCAACGGCAATGCCGCCAGCGTCCGGCTGCGGCACCCGGAATCGATGGACCTCAAAAAACTGACCCGCCACGTTTTCACTTCGTCGAGTTGCGGCATTTGCAGCAAAGCATCCATTGACGCCGTCCGCCAACAATTCCCGCGCGTGGAAAACCCCTGCACGGTGGAGAGGGGAGTGCTGCTCGGATTGCCGGATGCGCTGGCCTCGGCGCAGGAAACGTTCAAACGCACCGGCGGCCTGCACGCCTGCGCGTTGTTCGACTTGACGGGCCGCCTTCTTGTGTTGCGCGAGGATGTCGGACGCCACAACGCCCTCGACAAAGTTGTGGGCTGGGCATTGCTGTCAAACCGATTGCCGTTGCGGGAGCACATTCTGTTGCTCAGCGGCCGCGCATCTTTCGAGATGATGCAGAAAGCGCTCGCGGCCGGTGTTCCCATTGTCGCCGCGATCTCCGCGCCCAGCAGTCTGGCCGCCGAATTCGCCCAGGAGAGCGGGCAAACTCTGATCGGTTTCCTGCGCGGCGACACGATGAATGTTTACGCCGGCGCGGGCCGTGTCGGATGATGACATTGAGCGCCATTCTCCTCGCCGGCGGACAATCGCGCCGCATGGGCGTGGACAAGGCGACGATTCTCATTTCCGGTGAACCGCTCTGGCAGCGCCAGCTTCGGATTTTACGCGAACTGGAGCCAAGGGCGCTGTGGGTGTCAGCCCGCGCAACGCCCTCGTGGAGCGCGCCACCCATTGAGGTCCTCGCGGACAAACCGCCGTCGCGCGGCCCTTTGAGCGGTGTCGCGGCCGGGCTTCGGCGTTTGGAAACTTCGCATCTGTTGGTGTTGGCAATTGATTTGCCGCGGATGACGACGGACCATTTGCGGAAGCTCTGGGGTTTGGCGCGCGCCGGCGTGGGACTCATTCCATCGCACGGGGATTACTTTGAGCCGCTCTGCGCAATTTATCCAGCGGAAGCATTGACTGAAGCTGAGGAATCGCTCGCTAGTGGCGACGCTTCACTTCAACGTTTTGCGCAAAACCTGTTGAATCGATCCCATGCCGAAATCCATGTTCTGACTCCCGAGGCACGGCCGCTCTACCTGAATATGAATACGCCGTCCGATTGCCCGGCGGCTTAATCGGGCAGATTCTTCCCAAACGCCTCGAGGACGCGTGCGCCCAGATTCATAGCGCGGCGCGAATTTCTGTTTCCGAGCCTTTTGAAAATGCCCAGCAACCCCGGCGGATTCGTCCTGGCCTGGGCGATGGCTTCCGGCAGCGATCGCGCGAACGCCTCAATAATCTCAGGCTCCACGGTTCCCAAAATCTTTGCCAGGACGATCAGGTTGCGAAGTCCGCGAATCGCCTCGGGACTCTTCGAAGCCTCTGCGATTATTTCCACGACTTTGTCCCGCGATCCAAGCGCGCCGCGCATGAGGTCGAGCACGCCTCGATCGTGAAGGTCTTGCAACGTTTCATAGGCGGAGAGCAGCGCCTCGGCGTGTTCAATCGGGGCGTTTTGCAGGCGCGTTTGCAATTCGGCGCGCGGATTTCGCGGTGGCAATTCCAGTGGGATCGCTTGTGACATAGTTATCCTCCGTTTTGGTTTCCAGGAATTTTGTAATCCGAACGCTGCCACTTCCGCTCCACTTCAACGCCGCGTTGAGGCGTCGGATGACCCCAGCGAGAATTTGTCCGGGGCAGGGGATTCTCGCCGATTTCGGGCAACACGCGAAGCAGCACCGAAGTTTCCTTGTAAGCGGGCGTGTGGGTTGCTTTATCGACGTGGTTGCCGGTAAGACGATTGACGGGGCTTTCGGTGGAGTTCATTGGCATGTACAGTTCCTTGCCTTGCACGCGGTCAGTGACCAGCGCGCGCACCCGCACCTGGCCATAGCGCGAAACCAGTTGCACCCACGACCCGCTTTGAATCCCGCGCTCCGAGGCAAGCGCCGGCGACACTTCGACGAACGTGTCCGGCGTCTTCTCGCGAATCCCCTCACTCCGATAAGTCAAATTGCCTTCATGGAAATGTTCGAGCAGCCGGCCGTTGTTGAGGTGAAGGTCGAATTCATCATTCGGCTGGTCTGTCGGCTCGGAGTACGAGAGCGGGTAGAGTCTGGCTTTTCCATCCGGGAAGTTGAACCGCTCGGTGTAAAGCAGCGGCTGCCCAGTCCCGTCCGCGGCGACGGGCCATTGCAATGATTTGTAGCCCTCCAACCGCTCGTAAGAAACGCCCGCGAACAACGGCGTGAGCGCGGCAATTTCCGCGTAGATCTCCGAAGGATTGCGATAGTTCCATGAGGCGCCGAGGCGATTGGCCAGGTCCTGGATGATTTGCCAATCAGGACGGCTGCCCCCCAACGGCTCAAAAACTTGATAGAGCCTCTGGATGCGCCGTTCCGTGCTCGTAAACGTCCCTTCCTTTTCCAGGCTCGGACTGGCGGGAAATATGACGTCCGCAAACCGGCATGTATCGCTGAAAAAAATGTCCTGCACGACAAAGAACTCCAGCTTGCCCAGGCCCTGATCTATAAAATTGGAATTCGAATCAACCAGGCTGATCTCCTCGCCAAACAGATACATCGCCTTGAGTTTCCCTTCGTGGACAGCTTCGATCATTTCATGGTTGTCCAATCCTTTGGCCGTCGGAAGTTTGACTTTCCATCCGGCCTCAAAGAGCGCGCGCGCCGCGGGATCATCGACCGACTGGTAGCCCGGCAGAAAATTCGGCATCGCGCCGTGATCGCTTGCGCCTTGGACATTGTTGTGTCCGCGCAACGGATAGGCGCCCGTGCCGGTGCGCATATAATTGCCCGTCACGAGCAACAAATTGGAAATCGCTGTCGAAGTGTCCGAACCCATGCAGTGCTGCGTGACGCCCATCGCCCAGAGGATGCAGACGCCCTCCGCTTCGGCAATCATCTGCGCCACGCGCTCCAAGGTCTCCATCGGCAGCCCGCAGGTCTTCACCGCGAATTCCATCGTGAAAGGTTCGAGACTTTTTTTGTATTCGGCCAAACCGTTGACCCATTGCTTGAGGAAGGAATCCTTCGCCAGCCCATTGTCCAAAATGTAGCGGCTGACCGCCGAAAGCCAGACGAGGTCGGTGCCGGGCTTGGGACGCACGAAGAGATCGGCGCGCTGGGCCATTTCGTTTTCCCGCAAATCGAAAACGATCAGCTTCTGCCCGCGCGATTTGTGGGCGCGCTTGACGCGCGTGGCCAGGACCGGATGACTCTCGGCGGTGTTGCTGCCGATGATCACCACCAGGCTCGCGTTCTCGATGTCCTTGATCGATCCCGAATCGCCTCCATAACCCACCGTCCGCCACAGGCCCACGGTGGCGGGGGACTGACAGTAGCGGGAGCAATTATCCATGTTGTTCGTTCCAATGACACCCCGCGCCAGCTTCTGCATCAGGTAGCTCTCTTCGTTGGTGCATTTGGAGGAGGAGATGAAGGCAAGCGAATCGGGGCCGCTCCTGGCTTTGATCTCCCTCATTCGGCGCGCTGTAAAGTCGAGAGCTTCGTCCCAGCTCGCCTCGCGAAATCCGCCCGCTTCGCGAATAAGCGGCTTCGTCAGCCGGTCCGCGCTGTTCACAAAGTCCCACGCGAATTTCCCTTTGACGCACGTGGAAATTCCATTCGCCGGCCCTTCGGCGGGTTCAACCTTCAATATCTGTCGGTCCTTGGTCCAAACATCAAAGCTGCAGCCGACGCCGCAATAGGTGCAAACGGTCTTGGTTCGCCGAATGCGGGATTCGCGCATCGCGGCTTCGATGTCGGAAAGTTTCATGATCCCGCCATAACCGGTGGCCGGCTCCACGCCTTTGACGATGTCGATCATGCTGTCCAGCGCCGCTTTCGGAAGGCTGGTGAAAAAACCGGCCTTGCCAACCATCGATTTCTCCATGAGCGCATTGCACGGGCAAACGGTGACGCAATGCCCGCACGAAACACAGCTCGACTCGCCGATCTTCGCCCCGCCGTCCCACAGTACGCGCGGATGCGAGTCTTCCCAGCGGATCGACAAAGTCTCGTTGACCTGGACGTTTTGGCAGGCTTCCACGCAACGCCCGCAAAGAATGCACTGGTCGGGATCGTACTGGTAAAACGGATTTGTGGAATCGACGTTGAAAGGTTTTGGCGCGTACGGAATTCGCTGGTGTTCCACGGCGAGAAGTTTCGTCGTGTTATGCACCGTGCAATTTCCGTTGTTATTATCGCAGACGGTGCAATAGAGCAGGTGATTGCCCAGGATCCGGTCGAAAGCCTCCCGCTGCGCAGCCATTGCCCGCGCGGATTTCGCTGAAATTTCCATGCCCGCCGTAGCTACGGTGGCGCAAGCGCGGACAAGCTTTCCATCGACCTCGACCATGCAAGTGTCGCAGGTCTGGATCGGGCCGAGCTGCGGATGATAGCACACCTGCGGAATCTTGTTCCCCGTGCGATTCAGCAGGTCCACCAGCCGCTCTCCGGCCATTGCCTCGGTGGCAACGCCCTCAACTGTTGTGCTGATTCTCATTGCGGCGCCAAATTCTCACCTTTTAGTGCAGGCGCGGCTGCCGAGAGTCAACACCGGAACTCATCCGGCCAGCGGCGGCTCCAGCAGGGGAATGGCTTCCGGCTCTTCCACCGGCAGCGGTTCCACCAACGGCTTGAGGTCCACGCGGCGATGGGTCAGATAGCCCGTCCCAGCCGGGATGATATGGCCCATGATCACGTTTTCCTTAAAACCGCGCAGGTAATCGACCTTGCCCATCGTGGCCGCTTCCGTGAGAACACGCGTGGTGTCTTGGAACGATGCGGCGCTGAGAAAACTTTCCGTTTCCAGCGAGGCTTTGGTGATTCCCAACAAAACAGGCTGCGCCTCGGCGGGTTTGCCGCCCATTTTTTCGACGCGCGAATTTTCCTTCTCGAACTCGATCTTGTCGATCTGTTCGCCCCACAGAAAAATCGTGTCGCCCGGTTCGGTCACGCGCACTTTGCGCAACATCTGGCGGACGATGATTTCGATATGTTTGTCATTGATCGTCACACCCTGCAGCCGGTAAACCTCCTGCACTTCGTTGACGAGATGTTCCTGCAATTCCTGCGGCCCGCAAATGTCGAGAATCTCATGCGGATCGACAGGCCCTTCGGTGAGTTGCTGGCCTTTCTTGACAAAGTCGCCCTTGAACACGATGACGTGCTTGCCAATGGGGATGAGGTGTTCCTCTTCCACGCTGGTTTGCGGGTCTTTGATGACAATGGTGCGCTTGCCGCGAACGCTCGGTCCGAAATCCACGACCCCGTCGATCTTGGAAATCTCCGACGCATCTTTCGGCCGGCGCGCCTCGAACAATTCCGCCACGCGCGGAAGTCCGCCCGTGATGTCCTTGGTCTTCGACGTTTTGCGCGGCGTCTTGGCCATCAATGTTCCCGCCACGATCTTGTCCCCTTCGTTGACGACAATATGCGCGCCAGACGGAATCGGATAATTCGCCGCCGGCTCGCCTTTGTCGTTCAGAATAACGATTTGCGGATGCAGGTCCTCCTTGTGTTCGATAATGACCATCGCCTCCTGCGCGGTGGTTTCATCGACTTCCTGTTTCATCGTCACGCCTTCGATGATGTCCACAAACTTCACTTTTCCGGCTTTCTCGGAAAGAATGGGCACGTTGTACGGGTCCCACTGGACGAACGGTTCGGCCTTCTTGACCTTCCCGCCATTTTTCACGGAAATGACCGACCCGATAACCAGGTTGTGCGTCTCCAATTCCCGCCCGCTCTCTTCCGCCATGATGGAAATGGACCCGTTTTTGTTCAACACGATGTTGTTGCCGTCTTCCAACTCGACCAAGCGGATGTCGTTGTAACGAACCACGCCGTCGAACTTCGCCTTGATCTGCGGTTGTTTGAACACCTGCGACGCCGTGCCGCCGATGTGAAACGTTCGCATCGTCAATTGCGTCCCAGGTTCGCCGATGGATTGCGCGGCAATAATTCCCACCGCCTCGCCGCGCTTGATCATCCCGCCGGTCGCCAGGTTGCGCCCATAGCAGCAGCCGCAAATTCCCTGTTTCGATTCGCACGTGAGCACCGAACGGATTCGCACCCGTTCAACCCCGGAGCTTTCCACCTTGCGCGCCTTGACCTCGTCGATCATTTCGTTGGCGCGCACGATAACAGTCTTGACGTCGCTTGGATCGACAATGTCGTCGCAGCCGAGACGCCCAATGATGCGCTCGCTCAATTTGACAACCTCATCCTCGCCCTCGTAAATCGCCTGCACCCAAATCCCGTTGCTCGTCCCGCAATCCTCCATGCGGATGATCACGTCCTGCGCCACATCGACCAGCTTGCGCGTCATGTAGCCGGAATCGGCCGTCTTGAGCGCCGTGTCCGCCAATCCTTTGCGCGCGCCGTGTGTCGAGATGAAATACTCGAGCACCGTCAGACCCTCGCGGAAGTTCGACAGAATCGGTTTCTCGATGATGTCCCCGCTCGGCTTCGCCATCAATCCGCGCACGCCCGCCAATTGCCGCACCTGCTGCCGGTTGCCGCGCGCGCCGGAATCCACCATCAACGACACAGGATTATACTCCTGCTTGCCGTGATTCGTTTCGAGCGTCCGCAACATGACGTTCGCGATCTGGTCCGTGCAATGCGTCCAGATATCGATGACCTTGTTGTAACGTTCCCCAGGCGTAATCACGCCCTTGCGATATTGTTTCTCGACTTCGCTGATCTGCTTTTGCGCGTTGTGGATTTCCTGGTCCTTTTCCTTCGGAATAATCATGTCGTCGATCCCAATGGAACAGCCCGAACGCGTGGCCGACCGGAATCCAAGCTCCTTCAATTTGTCCAGCATGACCACGGTTTCCTCGTGCCCGCAAATTTTATAGCACGTCCAGATCAGGTCGCCCAATTGCGATTTCCCCACGACCTTGTTGAAAAATCCCAGCCGATCCGGCCAGATTTCGCTGAACACCACGCGCCCCACGGTCGTTTCGATGGCGCTGTGTTCGCTGTCGCCGTAATTGGTCTTGGTGCCCTTGTCGGGATTCGCCAGCCGCACGCGCGTGTGCAATGTCACCGCGCCGTCGCTCAACGCGAAAATAACCTCCGACTTCGAGCCGAAAAGCATCGAAACCTTTTCGTCCTTCTTCGCGCGCGGTTCGGCTGTCAAATAATAACAGCCAAGCGTGATGTCCTGCGTCGGCGTCATGATGGGCCGCCCGCTCGACGGGCTGAAAATATTGTTCGGCGCCATCATCAAAAGGCGCGCTTCCATTTGCGCCTCGACGGAGAGGGGAACATGCACCGCCATCTGGTCGCCGTCGAAATCCGCGTTGTAAGCCGTGCAAACCAGCGGATGAATTCGAATCGCCTCGCCTTCAATCAGAATCGGCTCGAACGCCTGGATCGAAAGCCGATGCAGCGTCGGCGCGCGGTTCAGCAGCACCGGGTGGCCCTTGGTCACTTCTTCCAAAATGTCCCAGACCTCCGGCGATTGCCGTTCGATCATCTTTTTGGCCGAGCGCACGGTGTGAACGTAGCCCAGTTCCTTCAAGCGCCGGATGATAAACGGCTCGAAGAGGACCAGCGCCATTTTCTTGGGCAAACCGCACTGGTGCAATTTCAATTCCGGCCCGATGACGATGACGGAACGCCCCGAATAATCGACGCGCTTGCCGAGAAGATTCTGCCGGAAACGCCCGCTTTTGCCCTTGAGCATGTCGCTGAGCGATTTGAGCGCGCGATTTCCCGCGCCGGTGACAGCGCGGCCATGACGGCCGTTGTCAAACAAAGCATCCACCGCTTCCTGCAACATCCGCTTTTCATTGCGGATGATGACTTCCGGCGTCTTGAGTTGCAGCAGGTTTTTCAACCGGTTATTCCGGTTGATCACGCGGCGATAAAGGTCATTGAGGTCCGAGGTGGCGAATCGTCCGCCTTCGAGCGGAACCAGCGGCCGCAAATCCGGCGGAATCACCGGCAGCACCGTCAGCACCATCCATTCCGGCCGCGTCTTGGACGAATGAAACGCCGAGAGCAGCTTGATGCGCTTGGCGATCTTCTTGCGAATCTGTTTGCTCTTCGTTTCGGTCATCGCAATCGCCAATTGATCCACCTGCTTTTGCAGATCGACATTGGCCAGGCCTTCACGCACGGCTTCCGCGCCCATCTTGGCCACGAACGCATCCGCTCCGTAAGTCTCCCGCGCCTCGCGATATTCGTGCTCGCTCAGCAACTGGTGCAGCTTCAGCGGCGTCGATCCGGGATCGATCACCATGCAATCCTCATAATAGATGACGCGCTCGAGGTTGCGCGCGGTCATGTCCAGCACCAATCCCAACCGGGACGGCATGCACTTGAAGAACCAAATATGCGAAACCGGCACGGCCAATTCGATGTGCCCCATCCGTTCCCGCCGCACGCGCGCCAGCGTGACTTCCACGCCGCAACGGTCGCAAACAACTCCGCGGTGCTTGATCCGTTTATACTTCCCGCAGGAGCATTCCCAATCCTTGACGGGACCGAAAATGCGCTCGCAGAACAATCCGCCTTTTTCAGGCTTGAACGTCCGGTAATTGATCGTCTCGGGATTCTTCACCTCGCCCTTGGACCACGCCCGGATGGCTTCCGGGGAGGCGACAGAGATTGCGACGTAATCCACCTGGTTGACTTTGTCCAGGCCGAGCAATTCGCGGGCGGTTTCTTTAGAGGAGCTGTTCATAATAGAGAGTTTCCAATTTCCAAATCACTTCAATGCGCCCAACGCTGTGGCCTGCGTCGCGGCGGCTTGTTCGACCGGGTTCGAGTAGCCCACTTTGACATCCATCGCCAGGGATTGCATTTCCTTGACAAGGACGTTGAATGATTCCGGCACCCCGGCTTCCAGGCAATTGTCTCCCTTGACAATGCTCTCGTAAATCCGCGTGCGCCCTTGCACGTCGTCCGATTTGACCGTCAGCAATTCCTGCAAACTGTAGGCCGCCCCGTAGGCTTCCATCGCCCACACTTCCATTTCGCCGAATCGCTGCCCGCCGTATTGCGCCTTGCCGCCCAGCGGTTGCTGTGTGACAAGCGAGTAAGGTCCCACCGCTCGCGCGTGGATCTTGTCCGCAACAAGGTGGCCCAGCTTCATCATATAGATATAGCCAACCACGATTTCCTGGTCGAACGCCTCGCCGGTCCGCCCGTCAATCAGGCTCGTCTTGCCGTGTTCGGGCAATTTGGCCTCCTTGAGGTAGCCGCGGATGTTCTTTTCCTTGATGCCGTCAAAAACCGGCGTGGCAAACTTCAGTCCGAGCAGGCGCGCCGCCCAGCCCAAATGCGTTTCCAGCACTTGCCCGACGTTCATGCGCGACGGCACGCCCAGCGGGTTCAACACGATATCGACCGGCGTTCCATCCGCCAGAAACGGCATGTCCTCTTCGGGAACGATCTTGGCCACCACGCCTTTGTTGCCGTGGCGTCCCGCCATTTTGTCGCCGACCGAGAGCTTGCGCTTGGAGGCAATGTAAACCTTGACGGATTTGATCACGCCGCTATCGACTTCCTCGCCGGCCTCGGCGCGTTCGATTTCCTCGTCGTGCTGCATTTGCAAATCGTCGAACTTCTTTTTGAAAGTCCCGATGATCTCGCTGATTTTGTTGCGAATGGGGGAGGGGTCGATCTCGATGCGATCATACACCTGCGCCAGTTTGCGCAACAGCGTCTTGGTAATCTTGCGGTTGGCCGGGATGATGATTTCCCCGGTCTCCGAATTCACCACGTCGAGCGGAATTTTTTCGCCCAAAAGGATGTTGCTCAGGGCCTCGGTCAATTGCTCGCGCAATTCGTCCGTCTTCGCCTTGTGCTCGTCCTGGACTTCCTTGGCGTGCCGCTTGGCTTCCGGCGCCACTTTGACTTCCATCTCGCGTTCCTTTTTGGAGGAAACCTTGACGTCCATCACGATGCCGTAAGTGCCTGACGGCACCTTGAGCGAAGTGTCCTTCACGTCCGCGGCCTTTTCGCCGAAGATCGCGCGCAACAGCCGCTCTTCCGGCGCCAATTCCGTTTCGCTCTTGGGCGTGATTTTGCCCACCAGGATGTCCCCCGGCTTGACTTCGGCGCCGATGCGAATCACGCCATCGGTTCCGAGGTTCTTCAACGCGTCGTCCCCAAGGTTGGGAATGTCGCGGGTGATTTCTTCCGGCCCCAGCTTGGTGTCCCGGGCGCCCACTTCAAATTCGTCGATGTGGATGGATGTAAAGACGTCGTCCTTGACGATCCGCTCGCTGATGAGGATCGCGTCCTCGAAGTTATAACCGTTCCAAGGCATGAACGCGCAAAGAACGTTTCGGCCCAGCGCCAATTCGCCTCCCTGCGTGCAGGGTCCGTCGGCGATGACCTGGCCTTTTTTGATGGCCTCGCCTTTGCTGACCAGGATCTTTTGATTGATGCAGGTCGCCGCGTTGGAACGCATGAATTTGCGGATCGGATAGAGCCAGATCCCGTTGGCCGGGTCCGTCTTGAGCTTCTTTTTCGTCTCGGGAATTTTGCCGTCGGTCGTGACAAGCACCCAGGTGCCGTTGATCGAGGCGACTTTGCCCGCTTCTTCGGCCACAAGCACCGCGCGGGAATCGCGGGCGACCCGCTCTTCCAAACCGGTCGCCACCAATGGCGCTTCCGTCACCAGCAACGGCACCGCTTGCCGCTGCATGTTCGAACCCATCAACGCGCGGTTCGCGTCGTCATGCTCCAAAAATGGAATGAGGCTCGCCGCCACGGAAACCAACTGTTTCGGCGAAATATCCATGTAATCCACCCGTGCCGGTTCCACGTCGATGAAGTCGCCTTTGCTCCGGCAGGTGACGCGGTCGCCGAGGAAATTGCCCTTTTCATCGATCGGCGCATTGGCCTGCGCGATGATGTAGGCTTCTTCCCGGTCCGCCGTCAGATATTCCATGGCATTCGTAACGCGGCCTTTTTCGACACGGCGATACGGCGTCTCAAGGAAACCAAAGTCGTTGACCTGCGCAAATGTCGCGAGCGACGCAATCAAACCGATGTTCGGCCCTTCCGGCGTTTCCACCGGGCAGATGCGCCCGTAGTGCGACGGATGAACGTCGCGCACTTCGAACCCGGCGCGGTCCCGCGAGAGACCCCCAGGCCCGAGGGCCGAGAGGCGGCGCTTGTGCGTCAATTCCGCCAGCGGGTTGATCTGGTCCATGAACTGCGAAAGCTGGCTGCGCCCAAAGAAATCCCGGATGACCGCCGAGAGCGCCTTCGGGTTGATCAGCTTCTGCGGCGACATGCTTTCCAGGCTCTGATCGAAAAGCGTCATGCGCTCCTTGACCAATCGCTCCGTCCGCGCCAGTCCGACGCGGCATTGGTTCGCCAGCAATTCACCCACGGTGCGGATGCGGCGGCTTCCCAAATGGTCGATGTCGTCCAGGCTGCCTTCGCCCTTTTTGAGGCGAAGCAAATATTTCGTCGCCGCGACCAGGTCTTCCTTGGTCAGGATGCGCGAGTCGCCGCCTTTGATGCCCAGCTTCTGGTTGATCTTGTAACGGCCCACGCGGCCCAAATCGTAACGCTTGGCGTCGAAGAACAACCGTTTGATCAACGCGCGCGCATTGGCTGCGGTGGGCGGATCGCCGGGACGGAGGCGCCGATAAATATCCTTCAGCGCTTCTTCCTCGTTCTTGGTCGGGTCTTTCTTCAGGCACTTGATGACGATCCCGTCATCGACGCTGGTATCCACCACGCGAATCTTGGTGATCCCCAGTTCGGAGATCTGTTTGACGACCGCCTTGGAAAGCGGCTCAAACGCGCGGGCGACGACAATGCCTTTCTCGGCATCGATGGCGTCTTCGATCAGCACCTTGTTTTGAATGTCTTCCAGCTTCTCGGCGTCTTTGACCCCAAGTTCTTCGAGATCGTAGAACAGCTTCAGAATGTCCGCGTCCCCGCCGTATCCCAGCGCGCGGAAAAATGTCGTCGTCAAAAACTTCCGGCGGCGCTTTTTGCGGTCCAGATAGACGTAAAGCAGGTCGCTGGTGTCGAATTGCGCCTCATACCACGAACCGCGGTCCGGGATGATGCGGAATGAAAAAAGTTCCTTGCCGTTGGGGTGCAGCGTCTTCTCGAATGCCAGCCCCGGCGACCGGTGCAATTGGCTGACGATCACCCGCTCGGCGCCATTGATGACGAAGGTGCCTTGCGGCGTCATCAGCGGCAATTCGCCCATGAACACCTTTTCCTCCTTCGCGCCCTTTTCCTCCTTGAGAAGAAACGTGACGTGCAAGGGCGCGCCGAAGGTGATCCCTTCGCGCAGGCATTCCAGCCAATCGTGCTTCGGCTCGCCGATTTCGTAGCTGTGAAAACCCAGGACGCACTTGCCGTCGTAACTTTCGATTGGGAAGACTTCCGTGAATACCGCCTGCAACCCCGTGTTCTTGCGCCGGGATGGCGGCGTGTCGGTTTGCAGAAAATCGTGGTACGAATTGGTCTGCAACTCGATCAGGTTGGGAGGCGCAATGACCTCTTTGATCTTCCCGAAATGTACGCGTTCAGTTACTTTAGATGGCATTTTAACCTCTGGTCTATATCTGGCGCAGGCCAGGTTTTGTTTGGCGGAAACGACGACAAGGCACGCTCTCTGACATCCAGAAAACGCGCCGATTCAAAAATTCTCTTTTTAAGACGATGCTCGTTTAGAAATCGCTCCTTGACGGTTAATCCTTGAGCGGCGGGAGAACCCCCGCCGCCCAAGAATACACCATTATTATTTTATTTCAACTTTGGCGCCGGCATCCTCCAACTTTTTCTTGGCGGCATCGGCGTCGGCCTTGTTGGCGCCTTCAAGCACAGGCTTGGGCGCGCCCTCCACGAGGGCTTTCGCGTCGGCAAGTCCCAGTCCGGCCTTGACCTCGCGAACCGCCTTGATGGCGGCAATCTTCTTGTCAGCCGGCACGGACGCCAGGATGACATCGAAAGCGGTTTTCGCTTCGGCGGCGGGTGCTGCGGCGGCTCCGGCTGCGGCACCCCCGGCGGGCGCGGCGGCAACGGGCGCGGCGGCGGTGACACCCCACGCGGTTTCCAGTTGTTTGACCAGGTCGGCGGCTTCAATCACCGTCAACTTTCCCAATTGTTCAACTAATCCTGCTAGATCGGCCATGTTTCCTTTCAGTCTCGTTGCCATCCGCGGCCGCGGACGGTTTGTGCTCGCGAGCCCGCGAGCCGACGATTTACTTTGTTTTTGTTGTGTTCTTCATCCCCGTTGGCTCAACGGGGACAAAATTGGATTTCTCCTCTTACGCCCCTTTGTCCACTCGCGCCTGCAACACGCGAGCCAATTGCGTGCCGGGCGTATTGATCACCGTCGCCAGCTTTGTCGCCGGCGCCATGATCACTCCCAAAAGCCTCGAACGCAGCACTTCGATCGACGGCAAATCCGCCAGCGCAATAATGTCCGCGCTCTCCAGCCGCTGGTTCTTCAAATACCCAAATCGCACCTTCGGCTTGTCGAATTCCGCGCTGAACGTCTTGACGATCTTCGCCGCGGACGAAACATCCTTCTGCCCCGTCACGACCGCCAGTTGCCCGCTCAACGACGCCCCAACGTCCTCCACACCCGCCTCTTTGACCGCCAGGCGGAAGATCGAGTTTTTGACGACGTGCATTTCCGCTCCGGCTTTTTGCAGCCGCTTGCGCAATTCGGTGATCGGGCCAACCTTCAGCCCGCGATAATCCACCACTATGAAATACGGGGAGGCGTTCAGCCGCCCAAGGTATTCGTTGCTGATATATTTTTTTTCGGCGCGCATATTTTTTCTCCTCTTTGCTTAGGCCGCTTCCAAAAACTCGCGAACGTCCACCCGCACGGGCGGACTCATCGTCGCGGAAATGGTGCATGTGTGTATGAATATCCCCTTGGCGCTGCTGGGCCGCGATTTCGCCACCGCCTCAATCACCGCCCTCGCGTTCTCCACCAGTTGCGCGGCGGGAAACGACGCCTTGCCAATCGGCACATGGATGTTTCCGCCTTTATCCACTTTAAATTCCACCCGCCCGGCCTTGACCTCTTTCACGGCCTTGGCGGTGTCGTCCGTCACCGTTCCGGTTTTCGGGTTCGGCATCAAACCGCGCGGCCCAAGGGCTTTGCCCAGTTTGCGCACCTCGGACATCGCTTCGGGCGTCGCAATGGCAACGTCGAAATCCGTCCAGCCCTCGTTGCATTTCTTGATCAAATCGTCAAATCCCACAAATTCCGCCCCCGCCGCGCGCGCCGCCTCGGCCGCCGCTCCGGGTTTGGCGAACACCAGCACGCGCACCGTCTTGCCGCTGCCGTGAGGCAATGGCACCGTGCCGCGAACCATCTGGTCGGATTGCTTTGGGTCCACTCCCAGTTTGAAAGCCATGTCGATGGTCTCGTTGAATTTGGCTTTCGGAAATTTTCCGAGTATTTCGACCGCCGAGGGCAGGGGATACTGTTTGCTCCCTTCTACCAGCTCGAGGCCTTTTTTATAACGTTTGCTTGGCATTTGTTTATAGCGGTTCATGCGAATGCCGCCGAAACGGCATTCTCCCGCGGTTGATTATTCCAGAACGTCTATCCCCATGCTGCGGGCCGTCCCCGCAATCACCCGGAACGCCGCCTCTTCAGAGGTGGCATTCAAATCTTTCATCTTCAGCTTCACGATCTCCAAAACCTGTTTCCGTGTCACTTTCCCCACCTTCTCCTTGTTCGGCACCTTCGAACCGGACGCGATCCCCGCCGCCTTTTTGAGCAATATGGACGCCGGCGGCGATTTGGTGATGAACGTAAATGATTTATCCTGATAAACCGTGATGACGACCGGAATGATCATCCCGGCCTGCTCTTTGGTCGCCGCGTTGAATTCCTTGCAGAACGCCATGATGTTGACGCCTTGCTGGCCCAACGCCGGCCCTACCGGCGGCGCGGGATTGGCCTGTCCGGCCGGAATTTGCAGCTTGATCTGTCCTGTAATCTTCTTTGCCATACAAAATTAAAATTATGCTTTCTCCACCTGCCAATACTCCAGTTCCACCGGCGTATTTCGTCCAAAAATGTTCACCGTCACCTTGAGTTTGCCGCGGTCCGGCTCTATCTCTTCAATCACTCCGCTGAAATTCAAAAACGGCCCGTCGTTGATCTTCACCGTCTCGCCCACGTCAAAATTCACCTTCGGCTTCTCGGTGTCCTCGGATTCCGAGATTTGCGCCTTGATCGTCGCAATTTCGTCCGGCGTCACGGGAATCGGACGGTCGCCCCCGACAATGCCAATCTTTCCAGGCGTATCCTGGATGAAATACCACGGCCTGTCCAAAATCCGGTTGCTTTCATCGAGCAGCACCATCTCGATATAGACGTAGCCCGGATGCAGCTTGCGGCTGGTCACCGTTTTCTTGCCGCCACGCACATCCACCACTTTTTCCACCGGCACCAGCACTTCCTTGATGAATTCGCCCATCTCCTCCGCCTTGAGGCGCTTTTCGATGTTCTCTTTGACCTTCTGCTCCTGGCCGGACAAAGTATGAATGACAAACCACTGGCTCTTTGGCATGGGACAATCCTTAAATGATTAACCGATGATTACCCGCAGTACGTTTGCCGTCACGAAATCCACTCCGACGGTAAACCCTCCCAGCAACGCGACCGCCACCATCACGACCACGGTCGATCCCATCAGTTCGTCCCACGTCGGCCACGTGCATTTCTTGAGCTCTTCCTGCGTCTCCCGGAAATAGCCGGATAACCGCAGAAATGCGCCCTGCCGCCACAGTACGGTGAATATCACCATGGCGACCACGATACCAATCACTACCGGCAAATAGTCTTTCATTTTAAGTTCTCTTTTCTTGGCGGAGGGGGAGGGATTCGAACCCCCGGTGCGGTTTCCCGCACAACGGTTTTCAAGACCGTCGCAATAGACCACTCTGCCACCCCTCCGGTCTATCCTCGAGTGGCAGGGCGGGAGGGACTCGAACCCCCAACCGACGGTTTTGGAGACCGCTACTCTACCAATTGAGCTACCGCCCTTTCTCTCGAGCAGTCCCTCGTTCCAATCAGGCCACAATGTCGGACACCCGACCGGCCCCTATCGTTCGACCGCCTTCGCGGATCGCAAATCGCTGCCCTTTTTCCATCGCCACCGGGGCGATCAATTCAATATCCACGGACACGTTGTCGCCAGGCATCACCATCTCCACGCCCTGGGCCAGTTTCACAGTGCCCGTGACGTCTGTGGTGCGAAAATAAAATTGCGGACGGTAATTGGTGAAAAACGGCGTGTGCCGGCCACCCTCGTCTTTGGAAAGTACATACACTTCCGCCTTGAACTGCATGTGCGGCGTGATCGTCCCCGGCTTCGCCAGCACCATGCCGCGCTCCACCTCTTCCTTTTTGGTCCCGCGCAGCAGCACTCCGACGTTGTCGCCGGCGCTCGCTTTGTCCAGCAGCTTGCGGAACATTTCAATGTCCGTCGCCACCGTCTTGCGCGTGTCCTTAAGCCCGACGATTTCCACGTCGGACATCTTGTTCAACTCACCGCGCTCGACGCGTCCCGTGACCACCGTGCCGCGGCCTTCAATGTTGAACACGTCCTCGATGCACATCAGGAACGGCTTGTCGATTTCGCGCACCGGCAGCGGAATAAAGGTGTCAACGGCATTGAGCAAATCTTCAATGGCCTTGGACCCTTCGGGCTTGCCCGCCAGCGCCGCTGTCGCGCTCCCGCGAATCACCGGGGTCGTGTCGCCGGGAAATTGATATTTGTTGAGCAAATCACGGATTTCCATCTCCACAAGGTCCAGTAACTCAGGATCATCCACCAAATCGACCTTGTTCAGGAATACCACGATGGCCGGCACTCCCACCTGGCGGGCCAGCAAAATGTGCTCGCGCGTCTGCGGCATCGGGCCGTCCGCCGCGCTGACCACCAGGATCGCGCCGTCCATTTGCGCCGCCCCGGTAATCATGTTTTTCACGTAATCGGCGTGGCCGGGGCAATCCACATGCGCGTAATGGCGCTGCGGAGACTCATATTCGACGTGCGAAACGGCGATCGTGACCGTTTTTGTCGCATCGCGCACAGTGCCGCCTTTGGTAATGTCCGCGTAGCTGATCGGCTTCGCCATACCCTTTTTGGCTTGAACTTCGACGATCGCCGCGGTCAATGTGGATTTGCCATGGTCAACGTGCCCGATGGTGCCGACATTGACGTGAGGTTTCGTTCGTTGAAAGGCTTCTTTTGCCATAGTCTTCTGTGTCTTTGTTTTTTGTTAACGATCCGATTCGTTTCGGCCTAATTATATAAGTATCAATTATGTTACCGTTGAGCTGGAGCCCATGATCAGGATCGAACTGATGACCTCGTCCTTACCAAGGACGTGCTCTGCCAACTGAGCTACATGGGCAAAAGCCAAATCTCTTTCTCTTGCTTTCCTGACCGCGCAAAAACGACAGCAACCCATTACCCCTGCCTTTTTCGCTTTCGCGCAAAAGGTCTCGGGGTTAATGGTTCCTGTTTTCCAGCCCGATAACTCGTATGAAGCTACGAAGGCAAATACTCAGTGTCAACGCCTTTTTTAAACATTTTCGCATTTTAGACGTTTTTATGCGATTTTATACGATATTTTCACTTCCGATCCCGATATATTCCCCCCCAATGACCTTTCTGCCTGTCGTTGAGCGGGAGTTGCGCGTGGCCGCCCGCCGCCGCGCCACCTACCTCATCCGCCTCATCGCCGGCGCCATCGCCCTCGCCGCCACCTGGTGGTCCGTCGCCGCCTCAGCCGGCGCCCCCCCTGCCTCCGTCGGACGCCAGTTATTCCGATTTCTGTCCACCCTCGTTTTTATATACGTCGGAATCCTCGGCACGCAAGCCACCGCCGACTGCCTCACCGAGGAAAAAAGAGAAGGCACACTCGGCCTCCTCTTCCTCACAGACTTAAAAGGATACGACGTCGTCCTCGGCAAACTGACCGCAACGTCCCTTCACTCCTTCTACGGCGTGCTCGCGGTCGTGCCCGTGCTGGCGGTTCCGCTGGTGATGGGCGGCGTCAGTCAAAATGAAGTATTCCGCGTAGTCGTGGTGAGCGTGAACCTGCTGCTTCTCTCGTTGAGCATTGGCATGTTCGTCTCGGCGATCTCCCGCAAGGGCAGCCGCGCGCACGGCCTGGCGATCCTCATTGCGGTGGCCCTGCTTTTCACAGTCTCCCTCGCCGCGCAGGTGCCGCGATTGTCATTTATAAAAGATTCCAGGGTGGCCGGCATTTCCTCGCCGGCCTTGGGATTTTTTCTGGCCTTCGATGACTTCACCGGCAACAACCATCGCCTGGATTTCTGGCTGAATGCCCTTGTCACTCTCTTTTATTCCTGCGTCTTTCTCGGCTTGGCGTGCTGGATTGTTCCCCGCTCCTGGCAGGATGTTCCCGTGGGAAAAACGTCGCGCCGGATCCGACGGCGACGAATCTGGATCGACCCCGAACAACGCGCGC
>DATAXU010000284.1:0-11152 GCA_036272955.1 Verrucomicrobiia bacterium | reverse complement strand
AAAACGCCTCGCTATGCTTATGCAAAAAAAATCCATCATCAAAGTCATCACTATGGCCCTGGCAATCGCCGCGGGTTCGGCCGTTCAGGCGCAACCCAGCAGCCCCTACTTTGAAGCGGTCACAAACCTCAATCCCGCCGGCTACTGGCCCTTGAATGAAACCGCACAGCCGCCCGCCCCCTTCGCCACCAGTTACGCCGCCGCCAACAGCGGTTCTCTCGGCGCCGCCGGCAACGGTTACTATGGCGTTTGGTACCAGGCCAGCGGCAACACTTTCTACATTACCAACAATGTCATTCAGAGCAACGGCGTCACTTTTCCCATTGATGGCGACAAAGCCATGTGGGATTACTTCGTGCCCGCCACAGGCTCTGGTCAAGCCGGCCAATATGTGGTCGTTCCCCGCAATCGCAATGGCGTGCCAAACCCTGGCCTCACTGTCAAGGCCCCCTTCTCCATTGAAGCCTGGTGCTGGCCTACCGGCGGTTACGATACCAACGGCCAAAAATACGTCAGCCAGAACAGGATGATCATCGCCGAGGGCCAGAATAATATTAACTACAGCGGCCCCAATACCAACGAGCCTTTCTATGGCGGCCTTTCCCCTACAGCAGGCTGGGCCGGTTTCGCTCTCGGCCAATGGCAAGGCAATCTTTATTTCAACGTTTACAATACGAACGTTAGCGGCAACAAGGCCAACGAACTCGATGGCATCGCCGGCACTTTCACGAACCAGCAATGGTACCACATCGTTGCCACCTTTGATGGCACAACCAAAGCCCTCTATGTGAACGGTGGCCTGGTCGGCACCAAACCCACGACTCCCAATGCCTCCGGTTTGCGCTACGTGCCTGACCTCGTCTCCCCCTTGATGCTCGGAAACGGAGACGACGTCCCGAACACCTATGGCGTCGGTTTTGCGGGCGGCCTGGATGAAGTCGCCATCTACACGAACGTCCTTTCGCTGACAAGCATTTCAAATCATTTCCAGGCTGCCTTTGGAACAAATGCTACTTTCACCACCTATACGAATGCAGTCCTGGCGGACAACCCGGTTCTATACTATCGCTTGGATGATCCCGAAACTCCCGCTAATGCAGGTTTCCCGGTGAACACCTTTCCCGTTGCCACGAACTATGGGACGCTCGGCGCCGCAGCCAATGGCGCTTATGAGCCGGGAACACAGCCAGGCGTCGCAGGCCCCTCCTTTGCCGGCTTCGGTGGTTCCACTACCGCTACTGCTTTCAACGGCTGGTTTGGCGCCGTCGATGTCGGCGGCGGCGGTAGTCTCCCCGCTGCGCTTAACCCCACTGGCACTTCTCCAATAACGGTCCTCAGTTGGTTTCAAGGCAATCCCACGGATGCCGCCGCCCGCTATCAGGAAATGGTCGGCCACGGAACCGCAGGCTATCAGCTAGCCATGGGAACCGCTGGTGGCGATAATGAATTTAATCCCGGGCCTGGCCCCCAGCTCGCCTTTGCAAATCCCGCCTCCGTTGCCACTAACGACTTCGCCTTGAATGACGGCAACTGGCACATGGCCGCCGGCGTTTCTGATGGCACCAATGAGTACCTCTACCTCGATGGCGCGCTCGCCCTTAGCAACAGCGCCGCTTCGGGCATTAACATCGCCGGCAACAGCCTGGACATGCTTATCGGCGGGGACCCGCAATTCACGTCGCAGGCCAACGCCACTGCGGGCACCGAATTCCGCTACTGGGACGGCCAGTTGAGTCAGGTCGCCATCTGGACAAATGCTCTGACGGCTTCTCAAATTCAGTCCCTTTACAATGTCGCCGGTGTTCCCGCCTACTTTAAAGTCCAACCGGTAGGCGCTACCAACAATCAGGGCGCCGCCGTCACAGTGACCGCCAGCGTCGCCGGTTCTCAACCCATTACCTACCAATGGTATGAGAACAACGTGGCGGTTGTCGGCCAGACCAATGAAAATCTGTCCTACTCCTCCATCCCCACGAATGCCACCGGAAGTTTCTACCTTGTGGCGGGCAACTCCTACGGAGCCTCCGTGACAAGCTCGGTCGTCCAGATCTACGTCTATGGCGCTCCCAGTCTCGTCACCCAGCCCACATCCACACTCGAAATCTTCGCCGGGCAAAGCCCCGTTTTGTCCATCAGCGCGGTCGGCGCTCAGCCCTTCACTTATCAGTGGACTTCCAATAGCGTCGTGGTTTCAACCGCTCAGACTTACACGATTACCGATATCCAGGGCGGTGGAACTTATATCGGCACTGTCTTCAATGCGGACGGCCAAGCCAGCACCGCTCCCATCTCACTCTCCGTTATCCCCGCTCCGACGGCCCCTTATCCGGCGCAGGTTTTGGCGGACCATCCTATCGCCTTCTGGAGACTTGATGAAAGTTCCGGCAACATTGCATACGACTACGTCGGCGGTAATAACGGCATCTACTCGAACGTTTCTCTGGCCGCCGGCGCGAGCTACAATCCAACCAGCGATCCGACTGAAGGCTACGCTCCTCAGTTTGGCGGCATTCAGACCAATGACAGCTATGTCGGCTCCATTCCGACCAATATCACCTTCTCGGCGCCCACCAACGTCAACGGTGAGTTCTCTGTCGAAATGTGGGCTCAACAATACTCCGCGGATAACGACGGCGGTCTGGCCGCCATCGGTATCGGTTACGGCGGTGAGGAATTTGCCCTCGATTCCGGCGGCAACGACCCCTCTCACGACCTTCGTTTCTATGTGAACAACGCCGGCGATGTCAATACCGGTGTCTCCAGCCACGTCGCGCCACAAAGCACCGGCCAGTGGACCCACATCGTTGGCGTCTGCGACGAATCCAACAAACTGGTCACTCTCTATGTGGACGGCACCAATGCCGGTTCCACCGCCATCACGACAAAGAGCGGCATTCGCAGCTTGACCGCTCCAATGTCCATCGGGGCGCGTATCTCGGGCAACGGTGACAATAACTACGACAATCAGTACTTCGGCCTCATCGATGAAGTCGCCGTTTATAACTATGCCCTGACCGCCAGCCAGGCCTTGAATCACTACTACGCCTCCGGGGTGCCTCCCGTCATTACTCAGTTGAATCCTACAGGCTTTGGCGGCACCGAAACCACCAACGTCAACTCCACTGCCACGTTCCAGGTCGTCGCTACCGGATCACCCCCGCTCTACTATTACTGGTACGATCCCAATAACAACCTCGTCTCCACCAATGCGACATTGACCTTGCCCAATGTGCAGCAATCCGAGCAGGGACAATACACCGTCACCGTGAGCAATGCCATTAGCACAGCCCAGCAAAGCGCGTATCTCCAGGTCGTTCTCGGAGCGCCTCAGATAAATCAGGACCTCCCAACCACCCCGGAGACAGTCGAACTCTACGCCGGTGAAGATCAGATCTCTTACACAATCGGCGTCTCAGGCACGCCTCCGTTCACTTATCAATGGTACTTGAACGGAAACAAAATCACCGGCGCCACCAACGTCAATTATACCTTCACGGCGCTGGCGGACACCAACACGTATTACGTGACAATCTCGAATAGCTACAGCGCTGGCAGTCCCACGGTGAGCCAGACGGCCACGGTGATTGGCATCGCGGTTCCCCAGTTGAACCCGGTTAATTACCCCTACAAGGCGAAGATCACCTTCCCTGGCTATGACGGCCAGCCGCTGACAAACTTCCCCGCGTTGGTCACCTTGAGCCCATCCACTCTTCAGGGCCTCGAGTTCAGCCAGTTTGAAACCAACGGCGCCGATATCCGCTTCACGGACGCCAGCGGCACAGGCCTGCTTCCCTCCGAAGTCGATGAATGGAACGTCGGCGGTGTCTCCACCATCTGGGTCCTCATTCCTTACCTCAACGGCACCAACATCTGGGCCTATTGGGGTAATAGCACTCCCACCAACACCCCGCCGGCCGGCACCAATGTCTGGGTCGATTCCGACTACCAGATCGTCTATCACCTCAAGGAAACTGCTCCTCCGTACGCGGACAGCACGGGCCAATATCCTGCAACGGCTGCCCCTAACGGCACCGCCACCACTCAGACGAATGGCGTCGTCGGCCACGGTCAGGCCTTTAACGGCACTTCCAGCATTCTGAGCCCCGGCCAGGTGACACTGAGTAACCAGTTCACCACTTACGTGTGGGCCTATCTCAATGGCAATGCTCCCGCCCAGATTCAAACCCTCTGGTGCAATCAGGAAGGCAACTATGGCAACAACGGTTTCGCCGAATTCATCAATTCCTATAATACGGACGACAACGGCATCCTCATCGCCAGCGGCGACAACATAAATCCGGCCGAAGAACACCAGGTCGAGTTCGCGGGCGCTTTCTCCCCCGCCCACTGGCATCTGCTCAGCGTGGATTGTGATTCAGTCAATCAGACTTTCACCTGCTTCCTGGACGGTTCCGTGGTCGGAACACCTAGCGGTTTCTCAGGCGATCTCCAATTGACCAACGCCCTCTACCTCGGCGCCTTCCTCAACCCGAACTTCTGGTGGACGGGAAACATGGACGAGGCCCGCATTCAATACGGCCTCGCCTCCACCAACTGGCAGGTCACCACCTACCAGAATATGGCCAACGCCGGATTCCTCGGCTACTCGTCCATCAACAACGAGCCGTTCGTCTCCATCACATCGAGCACCAACGGCTTTGCCCTCACCTGGCCCACCAACGACGGATCGTTCATCCTGGAATCTACGACGAATCTGGGGGCGCCCTCGTCATGGCAGCCAGTCACTAGTCCAACTCCTGTCGCCACCAACGGCGAATGGGAGGTCGTAATCCCCATCGGCGCGGGTAGCAATGAGTTCTACCGGCTCCAGGGCCAGTAATAGATCGAATATCGCAACTAAGGCGCCGGTCAAACAACATGACCGGCGCCTGTTCTGTTTTATGTCATTTCGTGCTCAAATTCTCTGCCTTGCCGCCGGCCTTTCCGGCGCCCTCGCCCTTTCCGCCGCGCCCTTGTCCAACACCAATGTCGATGCCTACGATGTCCGCGCCGGCACCGAGACTTTCGCCGCCCTTTATAAGTTCACCACGAACACCGCCCTCGTCGAAACCGCAAGGGCCATCACCAACATGGGCAGCGACTCGATCAAGTTCTATATGGGATCCGACGCTTCCTACCAGGAAGGCATTACTCTCCCGTCCAATGTCACAAACCTCATGACCGAGGCCCGCGACTGCCCTTCCTACCATCAGGTCCTCGATATGCCCTTCCGCCATTTTATCATGTGGGAGTACCCTCTCGAAAATTCCGACGAATGGTGGGGCAGCGGATACAACACCACCGACGGCGCCAAAGATTACTCCGAGATGTACGGTCTCACTAAATACCTGCTCACCAACTACAACAATTCGGGAAAAACCTTCTACCTCGGCCATTGGGAAGGCGACGGCTACCTGAGTGTCGTCATCAACGGCAAGGCTTGGGCCACAAACCCCGCACCCCAGACAATCTCCGGCATGATCGGCTGGCTCAACAACCGTCAAAAAGCCGTCGATGACGCCAAGGCCGCCACCCCCCACACCAACGTCTTCGTCTATAATTATGCCGAGGCCAACCGCGTCCGCGACGCCATGTTCAATGGCCCCACCAACAACGAGCGCGTTATCAACGACGTCATCCCCTACGTCACCAATCTCGATTATTTGTCCTACTCCTCCTACGACGCCCAAAATCTCAGTTCGTCGGATTTATACGCCACTCTCAATTACATGCAATCGATGCTCCCCACCAACAAAGCCTCCGTCGTCCCCGCCGAACGCATGTGGGTCGGCGAATATGGCTGGGGCGGCGATTCGCCTGGCGCCCAGGAACCCCTCACCCGCTCCTACATCCAGCGCCTGCTCGGCTGGAGTTTCGGCGGCCACTGCCTCCCATACATTCTCTTCTGGGAAATGTACAACAACCAGACCCCTTCGGCTGGCGGCACGAATTTTTTCCTCATCAGCCCCCAGGACACAAAAGCCCCCTGCTATTATCTGCTGAATTATTTCCTCAACGACGCCCGGATGCTCGTCGCCCAATATCTGGAATCTACCGGCACGCTGCCCGGCGAGACCCAGTTTTCCACGATGGCCTCCCCAATGTTGAATTCCGTCCTCTCCGCCCCCGTCAGCCTCACCCTCACCAACCTCGATGTCACCCTCCAGGGTCCCGGCGTGGCCACCGCCTCCGCCACGTTCTCCCAGGGCATCTACGGCGATGACGAAGCCTCCGTCTGGGTGTACTGGGGACGCCAAAACGGCGGCTCCAACCCCGCCTCCTGGGAAGGCGGGACCTTCCTCGGACTCAACACAAATTTCAACCCCGTCGTCGTCACCGCCACGTTGACCAATCTGGCCGCAAACGCCAATTATTACTTCGCCTTCTACGCCAGCAACGCCACCGCCCAGGTCTGGGTGCCCGCTGCCACCCAATTAAGCACCACCGGCCTGCCCACGGCTGATTACGCCTATCGCGCCAAAATTTCCTTCCCCGGATACCCCGGCAGCGGTGTCCTGGCGGACTACCCCATGCTCGTCGAACTCGGAACCAACATCCCCGGATTTTCCTATTCCCAATTCGCCTCCCCCACCGGCGGCGACCTCCGTTTCACCGACGCAGGCGGCCTGACCCCCCTTTCTAGCGAAATCAACCAATGGAGCACCAACGGTGTCTCCACCGTCTGGGTCCAACTCCCCGCCCTCAGCGGAACCAACGACTTTATCTGGGCCTACTGGGGTAACGCCGCCGCCACAAATCCCCTCCCCTACGCCAACATATGGTCTTCATACATAGGCGTTTGGCACTTGGAGCAAAAGGCCTTCGACTACCTGGACAGCACCGGCAACTACCCCGCCATCAACGGTGTCGCGCCATTGTGGAGCACAACCCACATCGGCGCCTTCCAGGTCTTCAACGGCACCTCCGACTATCTCAACATGGGCCCCGTCAACGTCGGCACTCAATTCACCCTATCCGCCTGGGTAAACGTCAACCCCAACGCCACCAACATCCAGACCATTTTCGCCAACAAACCCGGCGGCTGGAATTCCGCCGGCTTCTCCCTCTACATCGATACCTACAACACCCGCGACCAACGAATTGATCTGGAAACCGGCGACGGCACCACCGGCCAGGACCTGGAAACCGGACCCGGCGTTTTAACCTTTGGAACGTGGCATTTTATCGCTGTTAACGTTAACGAAACCGCCGAAACGGCCAATATTTACATAGATGGCACAAATGAGCCTGTCACCGGCGGTGTCCAATCGGACTTCCCAAATCAGACCGGCCTAAACATCGGACGCTTCACCAACAGCGTCTATTACTTCAACGGCGCCATCGACGAAGCCCGCATCGCCTCCGGTCTTACGAGTTCATTGTCGATATTTGCTGATTTTCTCAGTTATAATTCCAACAAGACCCTCGTCACTATTTCCCCCGTCAACCCCCAACCCGCCCTTTCCCTGATCGCCAACCTCCTCTCCTGGCCCGCCGCCGACGGCGCCTTCACCCTCTATCAAACCACCAGCCTAACCCCCCCCATCACTTGGACCCCCGCCACCAACCCCCCTCCCACTTGGCTCGCCGGGCAATGGCAATTCCCCCTCCCCTCCGTCTCAGGCAACTCCGTCTTCTACCGCCTCCAGGCCCGCTGAAGTTTTGCGTCTTTCTTTTCCCGTCCGTCTTGGTTAATTACATGCCAATGCGAACGGCAATTTATCCCGGAAGCTTCGATCCTATCACCAACGGCCACCTCGACATCATCGAGCGCGCCAACAAATTATTCGACCGGGTCATCGTCGCCGTCGCCCGCAACTCCAGCAAAAAACCCCTCTTCACACTTCAGGAGCGCGTCCGCCTCGTCCGTCGCGCCATCTTCGATTCCTCCACCGTCGAAGTCGATTCCCTCGATGGCCTCCTCGTCAACTACGTCGAAAAGCGCGGCGGCCAGGCGATCATCCGCGGCCTGCGCGCCGTCTCCGATTTTGAATTTGAATTTCAGCTCGCTTTGATGAATCGTAAGTTGAACGGAAAGGTTGAAACTATTTTTATGATGCCACGCGAAACATACACTTTCCTCAGTTCGCGCCTCGTCAAGGAAATCGCCAGCCTCGGCGGCAACGTCCAATGTTTCGTTCCCCCCCACGTCCAGGTCGCCCTCGCCTCCAAGTTTGGCAAACGCCGTAACCCGTGAACTCCCCGCTCACTTTCAACTCATGCCTGTACATGTCAATCTCCGCCATTTGGAAGAAAAGGCCGTCCGCCTCGAAGGCGAATTGTCCGCCGCCGAACTGGAATTGGGCGAGGTCGATGAACTGATCCACGTCCGCCGCCCCCTCCATTTCGATTTAACCGCCGAGAAAATCAGCGACAACATCCTCGTCCACGGCACCCTCTCCCTCACCCTCGATTGCGAGTGCGCCCGCTGCCTGAAATCCTTCCAGCACACCGTCCGTCTGGACCCTTGGGCCGCCCACCTCCCCCTGACCGGCCCTGAAAAAGTACCCGTCCAGGATGATTTGGCAGACTTGACGCCTCAAATCCGTGAGGATATTCTCTTGGAGTTTCCGCAACATCCGTTGTGCGGGGCCGATTGCGCTGGACTGCCCAATCGCTCGAAAGAAAAGAAAAAAGGCCCCGGCCAGACCGATGGTTCGTCTGCCTGGTCCGAATTGAACAAATTAAAATTTTAAGTCAGGAAAATTATGGGTGTTCCCAAACGCAAGCCGTCTCACAGTCGCCAACGTATGCGCCGCGCTTACAACAGCGCGCTAAAACTTCCACAACTGAGTGTCTGCCCCCAGTGCGCGGCCCCATACGTCCCCCATCGCGTCTGTCCTGCGTGTGGATTTTACAAAGGCCGCCAGGTCATTACGGTTAAGACCGCCGCCTGATCGTTTTTTGGGGATCGCGGAGCAACGGGGCTGCCGCGCTCCCTGGCTTTATGCGAATTGTAGTGGATGTGATGGGCAGCGACCACGGCGCCGAGACCATTATCGAAGGTGTCCGCTTGGCCTTGCAGTCGCAACCCCTCATCTCCCAACTCTTTCTCGTGGGCCAGGAAGCTGAAATCCGTGCCGGCATGGAGCACGCCGGCTGCGCCGACCCGCGCATCGCCATCGTCCACGCCACGCAGGTCCTTTCCATGGAGGACAAGCCAGTCGAAGGCCTGCGCCGCAAAAAGGATTGCTCAATCCTTCGTGCCGTCGATTTGCTCAAAGACGGCAAGGCTGATGCCTTGATTTCCCCCGGCAACACCGGCGGCATCGTCGCCGCCAGCACAATCCGTCTCCGCCCGCTGCCCGCCGTCGATCGCCCCTGCATTGCAACGATCATCCCCGCGCCAAAAAACGACTTCGTCCTCCTGGACGCCGGCGCCAATGTGGAATGCACCCCCATCCACCTCCTTCATTTTGCCGTCATGGGCAACATTTACTCTCGCGAGATTTTGGGATATAAAAATCCCC
Organism: Verrucomicrobiia bacterium; assembly: GCA_036272955.1. GTDB lineage: Bacteria > Verrucomicrobiota > Verrucomicrobiia > Limisphaerales > Palsa-1400 > DATAUD01. The sequence goes on along the minus strand of DATAXU010000284.1, from coordinate 1,682 downwards.
GCGTCGGCATTTTAAGCAACGGCACCGAACCCAACAAAGGAACCGAACTGACCCTCGAAGCCCACAAGCTCTGCAAAAAGGCCGATTTCAATTTCATCGGCAACGTTGAAGGCCACGACCTCTTCCACAACAGCGTCGATGTCGTCGTCTGCGACGGCTTCATCGGCAACATCGTTTTGAAAACCCTGGAAAGCTTCGCCAAAGGCATGGGCGCCTGGCTCAAAGAGGAAATCCACAAAAATCCCAAACGCATGTTAGGCGGCCTCCTCCTCAAAAACGCCGTCCGCACCATCATGCGGCGCACCGATCCCGACACTCGCGGAGGCGCTCCCCTCCTCGGCCTCAACGGCACCGTCTTCAAAGCCCACGGCTCCGCCCGCGAACGCGCCATCATGAACGCCATCAACGAATGCGTCAAAGCCCTCCAACACCGCCTCAACGAAATGATTCAAACTGAAGTCGCCGCCGCCAACCAGCGCGTCGCATCCGCCCCGCCCGAACCCGTCGCGGTTCCCACATGAACCTACCCGAGAAAAAATTTAAAAATCCCCGGGCGCGCCACAATTTCCAGGGCCGCACCTGCTCCATCGTCGCCGTCGGCTCCTACGTCCCCGAACGGATCCTGACCAACGCCGACCTCGAAAAAATGGTCGAGACTTCCGACGAATGGATCATGACCCGCACCGGCATCAAAGAACGCCGCATGGCCGCCAAGCACCAGGCCACCTCCGATCTCGCCGCCGCCGCCGCCCTGGTTGCCATGGAACGCGCCAAAGTAACCCCCGACCAAATCGATCTCATCATCCTGGCCACCATCACGCCGGACATGCCCTTTCCGTCCACAGCCTGTCTCGTCCAGAAAAAAATCGGCGCCCAACGCGCCGCCGCCTTCGACATCCAGGCCGCTTGTTCAGGTTTTATTTTCGGGTTGGAAGTCGGCCAGCAATTCATCATGTCCCGCACGTGCGACACCGTGCTGGTCATCGGCGCCGAAAAACTTTCCTCCATCATCAACTGGAGCGACCGCAACACCTGCGTTCTTTTTGGCGACGGCGCCGGCGCCGCCATATTGCGCAACCGTCCCCACGCCCACGGCTTATTGACAGCCTGCATGGGTTCCGACGGCAGTCGAGCCGGCCTTCTGTGCATGCCCGGCGGCGGCTCCGCCTGTCCCCCCACCCACGAGACAATAGCCGCCGGACTCCACTACCTTCGGATGGACGGCAAAGAGACCTTCAAAAACGCCGTCACCGCCATGCACACCGCCGCCGAAGAAGCCCTTCGTCGCTGCGAACTCAACATCACACAAATCAAGTGCATCATCCCGCACCAAGCCAACCGTCGAATAATCGACGCCGTTGCCGACCGGTTGGGCGCCAAGCCCGAGCAACTTTTCGTCAATTTGGAAAAATACGGCAACACCTCCGCCGCGAGCGTTGCGATCGCCCTTGATGAAGCCGTACAAACCGGCCACATAAACCGTGGAGACCTGGTATTACTGATTGTTTTTGGTGCCGGCCTGACATGGGGTGCAGCCGTCATTGAGTGGTAATCGAATGGTGATTGACGGCCTGAGGAGAATTGAATAATTTGGGGATTCGAGCGGGGGGTGTAGCTCAATTGGTTAGAGCGCTGCCCTGTCACGGCAGAGGTTACGGGTTCGAGCCCCGCCACTCCCGCCA
>DATAXU010000283.1:0-8518 GCA_036272955.1 Verrucomicrobiia bacterium | reverse complement strand
AGTTCGTCGTACATCGCGCACGCAAGATCTTCATTGATAAGGACTTTACCCGCTTGCAGTTGCTCGTAGAGAGGGGTGTCTTCCTCGTAAATGACTTCGTAACAGGCCAGGTGCTCCGTGCCGAGCGCGATGGCTTCGGCGAGGGTTTGGCGCCATGTTTCGAGGGTTTGGCCGGGGATTGCGAACATTAGATCGATGTTCACGTTGTCAAAGCCGGCGCGGCGCAAAATGTCGAATGACTTGAAAATCATTTCGCGGCTGTGGACGCGGCCGAGACGGTCGAGAAGGGATTCGTCGAAGGATTGCGCGCCCATTGAGATGCGATTGACTCCCCAATCGCGCAGCAGTTTGGCTTTGTCCAGCGAAACGGTGGCTGGATTGCACTCCACCGTCCATTCGGGAGCGCCGAGCAGATTGAGGCGGGACATCGCGTTGAGGATGCGCTCCCATTGCCGCAGGTTCAGGAGCGATGGCGTGCCGCCGCCAAAGAAAATCGTCTCTGGTTTCAACTGGTCCGCGACCATTTCCATTTCGCGGATGAGGGCATCGACGTAACGGTTCACCAGGTCGCCGTCGCCGGCCTCGGAATAGAAAGCGCAATAATTGCACTTTTTCGCGCAAAAGGGCACATGCACGTAGAGGTGGGAGATGGTGGATTCGTCGAACATGGGGTTGGATTCGTGCCCAAAATTGCCATTTTTTGTGTTATTTTGGCTCAACTTGCCTCGCAACTTGAGCCTAAACCGCCAGCACACCCTGACTACCCAATGGCTACCTGCTACTGACGGTTTTACTGGAGGTGAGCGTAACGGTCGCGGTGTGGCTGGTCAAGCTTTGACGGGCTTTGCGGCCTTCGCGCCGCTTCATCTTTTCCTGAATTGCCTTTCCAAAGTCCTGACGGCAAGCTGACCGGATAAATGGCAAAATGCCCTTGATCCATTCGAGGCACCCGACCGGTAAATTTATTTTCAACCGATTTGGGTCTCCTTGGAAGGAAAATCGGCGGGGACGAGCTTCCAACTGGCGCTGGACGCGAGGAGGGGACTATTCAGAAACACTTTTCGTGCTTTTGTCACTGCCGCTTGGTAAAACCGGTTTGTTCGATGCCAGACATCTTCACGAAAGAAAAGCGCTCTCAAGTCATGTCCCGCATTCGTTCTCGCGGGAATAAGGAAACAGAGCTCAGGCTAGCCTCCATACTTCGGGCGCACGGAATCACCGGGTGGAGGCGGCACCAATCGCTGCCTGGCCGCCCAGATTTCACGTTTCGTCGAAAGCGTGTCGTTATTTTTGTGGACGGCTGCTTCTGGCACGGCTGTCCGAAACACGGTCGCAAGCCTGCGACCAACCGAAGTTACTGGCTTCCGAAGCTTAAGCGCAATGCCATCCGGGACCGCCTCCGGACAAAAACGCTCCGAAATTCCGGCTGGCGGGTAATTCGGTTTTGGTCCCACGACCTCAATAACCCCAACGCTGTTGCCAGCCGAATCATTTGGGAGTTGAGCCCGAAGCCAAAGGCATGCAAACATACGGCGCACAAACATGAGCGCCCGAAACGGCAAATCAGCACTAAAAAAGAAAGCGAAAGCGCCAAAACACCGCCGCTCGGGATACGGGCTTGCGGCTAATGGCCATGCGGGCGAACGGAACGGAAAAGCGTTTCATCTAAAGGAAGAGCCGCTCCAATACCATATCGACGGGCCTACGCCACACAATCAACGCTTCACCACGATTGATCTCTTCTGCGGAGCTGGTGGCATAACAGAGGGTTTTCGCCGTGCTGGATTCGAGTGCCTCTACGCAAACGACATTAATCCATGGGCGATAGAAACTTTCCGCGCAAATCATCCCGGCACGCGTGCCGAAAACCGCCCAATTGAGAAAGTTGACGCTACTGCTCTTCGTCAAGAACTGAAATTACGGCCCGGCGAACTTGACGTGATTGTAGGTGGCCCACCTTGTCAGGGATTCTCAATAAACGCTCCCGAGAGATTTCTTGAAGACCCACGAAACAGCCTCTTCAAGCACTACATCCGCTTTCTTGACGAGTTCAAACCAAAAACGCTGTTGATCGAAAATGTGCCGGGAATGCTGTCATTGGGCGGCGGTGTGATTTTTGAACAAATTCTTAAGGAACTGCGCGGACACGGGTATGGCGTTCAGGCTCGGATTCTCTTTGCTGCTCACTACGGTGTGCCGCAAGAGCGTTGGAGAACAATCATCCTCGGTTCCCGTTTTTCTCCTCCTCCGGTTCACCCGAACCCCACACATTATGCGGTAGCAAGAGCGAATTTCAAAGGGGGCAGAACCATGACTTTTCGTTTGATGCCTCTTTTCCAAGCAGCACTGTTGCCTGCTGTTACGCTAAAAGCAGCAATTGCTGACCTTCCGCGCCTTGAGATGGGAGAAGGCGGGGAAATTGTAACGTATGACCGACCTGCAACAAGCGATTATGCCCGCGACATGCGTGGCGACGGAGCTGCCACCTTTAATCATTTTGCCAGTGTGCTTGCCCCGCAAAATGTGGAACGCATGAAGTACATTAAACCGGGAGGCTCTTGGCGCGACATCCCGCATGGATTGCTGCCCAAAGGCATGCAGAAAGCACGCAAATCCGACCATACTAAGCGTTACGGGCGGCTTCGCCACGACGGGCTCTCTGGAACGATTCTTACCAAATGCGATCCCCATTGGGGCGCTGTTTTCCTTCCCGACCAGGACCGTGCTCTTACCGTCAGGGAAGCTGCACGGATACAATCGTTCCCCGATAGCTACAAATTCCTCGGCCCACGCGTTGCGCAATATGAACAAGTCGGCAACGCAGTTCCGGTGCTTATGGCGGAAGCCATCGCGCGGGAACTATCTGGAAGCCTAGAGCGGAATGCTCTCGCCGGGAACAAGCAATATGCCGCTTAAACTTATCGAACTGTTCGGTTACGCGCCCAAGGACAAGACCGCCGCGGCGCAGGCGCCACGGTCAGAATCAACTTGTCCATTCGTGAAGGGCAAATGTATCAAACAGTTCAAGAGCGGACTGATCTCGGGAGCATGCACCCTCAAACCGACGGAATCTGGACCCGTAATTTGTTGTCCCAACCGCATGTATGCAGAGGATTACAAGGTTCTTGTGGATGTTGCGGTGGATGCCTTCGGTCCGGGAATGCGGCTGTGCAAGAAGCCGGCCGACGCAATCTGCGATGGTGCTGACGTTGTAGTTTTCGGAAAGCATTGGGGCAAGGAACTCCGATTGCCCAGCCGGCGCGAAGGTGGCGGGTACTTCGTAGATTGGATTCTCGCCCGGCTAGGCAAAGACCGCACGTTGGAGGAGTTTGTAGCCGTCGAACTTCAGACGATGGATACTACAGGCAGTTACGAGGCCCAGGTCCATCGTTTCCTTGGCACCGGGAAGGTTCTTCCCGACAAACAATCCAATATTAATTGGGAAAATGTTTCAAAGCGAATATTGCCGCAAATTATTTTCAAGGGGCACGTGTTGCGGCAGGAGAAACTTTGCAAAAAGGGCATGTATTTTATATGCCCGTCCCCAGTCTATGCCAGAATTCTTGGCCGTCTTGGAGGAAATCTTCGAACGTACCATCAACAGCCAGGCTCCCTTACTTTCCGCCAATACGATGTGGGCGATGCCGTGCCGACAGGCAAAGTGAGGACACTAGAATTCAATGGGCAACTTACGACAACGGTCGACCAGGTTGCTCTCGCCTTCACCTCCCCGTCAAATCTTCCAGAACCGGGCGTTTATGAAGAGGCCATCCGTGCGGGCTTGGGCGCTTAGTGCTCCATTGGGCGGTTTCGAATCTGGCAGGAATTTTTTCCAGCCGCGCGATCGCTCGCCATGCATTCATTGCGCGCACCCGGCGTGCCGCTTTCTTTGCTTAGGCTTTCTAATGGGGGGATTTATTTGGTGTCAACGGGGAACCGTCGCCGGCCTCGGAATAGAAGGCGCAATAATCGCACTTTTTCGCCCAATACGGGATCTGCACGCAAAGGTGGGCGATGGTGAACGGGAGCTACGAAGATCAACTCTTTTGTGGAGTGCAAGATTCCCAGGCGGGCCACTATTTTTCATTACTAGAGTGACCTTCGGCCAGAAGTCGGCCCAGAGATCGTAGGTGCGGCGGCCAAGGAGCAGATCGAAGCTCGTGCCCTGCGCTTCGACGAGGGCCGCTGCCCCAGCCGGAGTTCGATACGGTGCCGACCATCCGCCTTGCGCGAAGTCGCTGTCGCCGGGCGGCGAGATCACGCCGTCCATCGAGACGTGTTCCATGATCCTGATCTTTCTCATTTTGAGTCTCTATCTGTTACATGTTTTGCCTGGCTGGCTCCTCCGTGGTCACCTCGGCGAGGCGACCCGACCAAACCTGATTTGCGCGACAATTTCGGGCTGCGCTAGGGCAGGACCAGGCGGTAGAAGACGTTGGTGGTCGCGAGGGGGATTGTGATTTGGTTTTGGCCGGCGACGACGGTTGGTTGATTCGTGAGGGTCGTCCAGGCGGGGGTCGCCAGAGTGCCTGTTCGTTGCAGGATGTAGGGCTGCTCAATGGCGGACGGCCACGAAATCACCAGGGTTTTGGAGACGAGGCTGACGGATTCCGCAGGGATGCCCACATAGGAAAAATTGCCAATGGTCTGCTCCGAGGTGGAGGACCCATCCCCGCCGGTGAAGCCAATGTAAGCGGTGTTGCCGCCGACGATGGCGGTGAGATCGCCGACGTTGAGATTGGTGCTGAATGTGGCCTTGGTCACGGTGTCCGTGAACGTCAACGCCAGTTGTCCCTGTGCGTACTGCATCGTTATGGCAATGGGATTGCCGCCGGCCAGATTGACAGTGCCGGTGGAGTGGTAGTTGCCGTTGGCGGCACCGGCGCCGGTGAGGCCATCGGTTAAAAAGGTGTAGCCGACATTTTCTCCGCCGCCTGTGTATAGGTTCAACTCCAGTTCGGCGCTGGGAGTGATAGGGGTTGTGCCGCCGACACCCAGAAAGCCGCCGTCGATACCCAGGGCGCTGACGCCGCGCGGGTCGTTCTGAAGGACAAAGGCGGCGCCATCCGCGCTGCCGATCGCCAGATACGTAAACGAGGCATGGAATGCGCCGATGTATTGCGGGACATTGAAAAAGAACCCGCGGGCCTCGGTGCTGCCGTTATCGGTGAGGGTCAATTCGCCGTTGGAAATGACGGGGGCGGTGAACGTGCCGGACTGGGTGGGGGTCCAGTCGAGGCCGGAACCGTTGAAGCCGATGGGGCCGGAGCCGAAGACGGTCAGAGTCACGACGCTGCTGGTGATGGAGCCGGCGGCGTTGGTGATGATGACCTGATAACTTCCGGCGGCGGCACCCTGGGCATTGGCCAATGTCAGGACACTGCCTTGTGCGCCGGAGACGGTGGCACTATTGGTGAGCTTGACGTTGTTGAAGAGCCATTGGTAGCCAACCGCGCCCGGGCTGGAGACGGTGACGGAGTTGGAGACTGTGCCGCCGATATAGACATAAAAGGGGGACTGCACATCGGTCTGAAGGGTCGGCGGGGTGGAGTTCAAATACGACGTGAGAATGGCCGGCGGGACGGTAAACTTGAACGCAGTTCCGTATCCGATGCTGCCGCCGTCCAAGGCGGTTCCATAAAGGTTGGTGCCGGCAAAAACCAAACCTCCGTAAGGACGGGCGCCGCCGGTATTGGGGGCGTTCTCGTTTTCATTATTGTAGGCGGCAAAATTGTAGTAGTCGGTAAAGATATTTGTTTCGACGCCGGTGATCGAGAGACTGAAGAGCGTCCCATTATAGTTCGGGCCGCCATCGACTGTGACTCCGAATAGATTGGTGCCGAGCAAGACCAAGTCGTCCACGGGTTGCTGGCCGACGGACTGGGCCGTCCACGCATAAATTGTTTCATAGTTTCCGTAGTCCGCGCTGTTGGTGGGAATCGAGAAGACGGTTCCCAAACCGTTTTCTCCGCCATTTTCGCAGGTTCCATAGAGGTTGCCGTCTGGTCCCAGGACCATGCCCGCGCCTGGCTCGATTCCATCGGATTGACCCGGGAGATAGCCTGTGAAAATTTGGCCACCAAAGGAGTGCATGGTGGTGAAGTTTAAGTTAATAAGGGAAAGGTTGTAGATGGTCCCATTACCCAAGGTGCCGCCTTCGAGCGTTGTTCCGTAGAGGTTTGAGCCGATTAATACCAGGTTTCCAAAGGGATTGCCGCCATCGACGTTGGTAATGCCATTGGGGGCACCGGAAAAAGTGTGGATGACGCTGAAGGTCGAAGCGTCGGTGGAAACCCTGAAGACGGTGCCGTTGCCATTGGCGCCGCCATCCTGCGCGACGCCATAGAGATTTGTGCCGGATAATAGGAGCGTGGCCACCAGGTAAGCTCCGTCCGCATTGGGGCCTTCTCCAAACTCAAGCTCGCCACCGCCTCCGGTCCCGAAGGCGGCAAAACTGTGCAGATTGGTGAAACTGGAGCCGTCCGTATTGACCCGGAACACTGTTCCCGTGCCGTGGGCGCCACCGTCCACGCAGGTGCCATAAAGGGTATTGCCGGAAACAATTAGCCGGGCATTCGGCGCCCGACCGTCGGTGGTGCCGGCGGCTGAAAAATCATAAAGATTGGCGTAGCCCGAACCGTCAGTGTTGATACTGAAGATCGTCCCGAATCCATTCGTGCCGCCCGAGCCCGTCGCTCCGTACAGTTTGCCCCCGGAGGCGGCCAAAGCGGCCTGCGGAGTTTTCCCGTCGTTGGCGATGGTGCCGAAATTGTGGATGGTGGAGAAGTTTTGGGCGCCGACCGGCAGCGCCGCACCGAGAGCGGGCAAAATGATGCCAAGGACAAACCGAGCATGGTTTAAATTGATTTTCATGAAAATTTTTTAACTTTAGCAAAAACGCGGGTCTTATTTACGATTTTCATCCTGCACCGTAGATTTGCAAGTCCAATTTTCAGTCCAATTTTCAGTTCCAATTTTCAGGCCTGTCTTGTTGCAGGAAAAACAGAGCATTTGTGCGGGAATGCGCGGGTGCCTGTCCAGAAACGGGTTTCGCAGTGGGAGCCTTTACTAATACTTTCACTAACAATGTGCCCTTGTGACGATCCCAAGAAGCGCATCCGATGTATCCTTCTTCCAGCCTTGCTTAATAAGGCGATAATGGCAACATGCGGTGGCGGATAAATTGAAGAGCAAAAGCGATTCGGTTGTTGGGCTGCCCACTTTTCCCAGTCCGCCGAAACTGTAACTTAGGTGGATACTCGATGAAGATCTCCAAAGACGACCGCAAATACGCCGAGGAATAACCGTCGCCGAGAAAGGCAAAGCGTTCACGGGAAGGGGCGACTCGGCGGCGGTTGGAGAAAGCGCCCGAGCGGGCTGGAAAATGCAAAACGAACTCGACATAGTCCGCGACGTATCGGCCCGGCTGAAACGAGGCGGGATCGCCTACATGATCACGGGTTCGATGGCGATGAACTATTACGCGCAGCCCCGCATGACGCGCGACATTGACCTCGTCGTCGCTCTCACAGCGGAGGACATCGATACCGTCGTGCGGATGTTCGCGCCTGACTACTACGTTTCCCGCGAGGCCGTCAGCAATTCCATTGCACACGAGTCGATTTTCAACCTCATCCATCAGGAAAGCGTCATCAAAGTGGATTGCATCATCCGCAAAAGCACCCCCTATCGCCGCGCTGAATTTGAACGCCGCCAGCAGATCGCCATCGAAGATTTCTCCACGTGGATCGTCAGCAAGGAAGACCTCATCCTATCCAAGCTGTGGTGGGCGAGGGATTCCCGTTCCGAACTACAGCTACGGGACGTGAAAAACCTCGTCAGCACCGGTTGCGACACCGGCTATATTGAAGGCTGGACGAAGGAATTGGGACTGCTTAATTTGTGGGAGGAATGCAAGCCGTGACCGACACCCCGCCCGAAGTTGCTGAGTTGGTGCGCACCCGACTGATGGCCATGTCTGGAGCGGAACGATTTCGCATTGGTGCGCAGATGTTCGATGCCGCCCGGCGCATGGTGTTGGCCTCGCTGCCTTCCGACCTCACGGAAAGCGAACGCAAGCGCCGTCTCTTCGAACGGTTTTACGGCAAAGCCCTACCCTCCCAATTCGAAGGATAAAATGCGAACCAGTTCCGCAAATTGGTCGCGAGTTGCGGATCTGGAGTGGCTTGCGCAGCTACGGTGGGCCGAAGCGGATGCCTTGGGCCAGGGGGAGGGCTTGGGAATAGTTGATCGTAACGGTTTGGCGGCGCATGTAATTTTTCCAGGCGTCGCTGCCGCTTTCGCGTCCGCCGCCGGTTTCTTTTTCGCCGCCGAATGCGCCGCCGATTTCGGCGCCGCTGGTGCCGATGTTGACATTGGCGATGCCGCAATCGCTGCCGCGAGCGGAAAGAAAAAGTTCGGCTTCGCGCAGATCATTTGTGAAAATTGCGGAGCTTAGGCCTTGGGGCACGGCGTTGTGCCATTCGAGGGCCTGTTCCATTTTGTCGAAAGGAATCAG
>DATAXU010000282.1:0-4804 GCA_036272955.1 Verrucomicrobiia bacterium | reverse complement strand
CCCGCATTCGTCTTTATCACAAAATATCCCGCGCCGATGTTTTGGTTTTGCAGCGCTGCCCCGACACCTACGCTGGTCGATTTCCCAATGCCATAGCCGAAAGTCACCTTCAGGACTCCGTTCGCCGGATTGATCGTGCCGTTGAATATATTCGTCGGTCCTCCCGGAATTTTCACCATTGCGTCGGTGTTGCTCACGGTGACATTGAAATCAAGGAGCAGGCTTGCGTTCGACACCAATAGTTGGTCGTCTGCAAGCGTAATGGCCGCTTTGTGCGCGGGTGGATTTGTCCAGGGCGAACCGACGGCCGCTACGTTATTGGTAAAACCACTCCGGCCAGGTTTGATCCACGTCAACGTCGTCGTGGACGGGTTTGCCGCAAGGCCTGGCAGGTTGATCCAGCCCGTCAGCAACCCGGTATTTGTGTAAAGGCTTGCATAAACCGGCACGTCGCCGTTCGCCGCCACCGTCACGGACTGGCTGTAAGGCGTCCCATCCGCCAATGCCCCCACGAGCGTCACGTCGCTGTTCAATTCCGAAATCGCCGCGTAACCTGTCCCCGGCGGCGAATCCGCGGGCGCATTCGAGTCCGGCTCCATCAGCATCGTGTATTTGGCTGCGCTCTTGATATTGCCGGCCCGTTCAGCAGTCAAACCCGCGGTCCACGCCCCGCCGTTGGTCCCGGTGACCCAGCCCGTGATAATCGGCGGCGTGCTGCTCCAATCCAGGCTCAATTGCAACCCAACCGGCCCCCCCAATTTCGGTCCCCTAGGGATTTCCGCCGTCGCATTTCCCTCGACGTTGAAGGCGCTCGCAATGCTCCACGACGCACCGGCCAGCCACAATTTCCCGCTCAAAACACCGCCGGTCTTGAGCGTTAGTCCGCTGATTTCCCCGGCGGTTTGTTCGCTCACACCGTTGGAAACGGAAAAAAGTCCATTGTAAATCCCGGCCGCGCCGATGAAAAAGTTGCTGACAAAATTCGCCTGCATCGCCATTCCCGGCTCCATGACAAAGCGAAGTACCGGGTTGGTGCTGCTGATCGTCCCGGTCCAATTCGTGAACAGCGATTGGCTGTTCGGCGTGGCCGTCACCGCGTAACCCTCGCCGATATTCAAAAGCGGGTTGTTTGTCCCCGGCCGCGCGTCGCCCACGACGTATGCGGTCCCCACCACCGAGCCGTTTCCACCTTCCTTGCCAATGGTCAATGTGAAAAGAGACGGCACTTTGTAGAAGAACGTCCGAGCCGCCACCGGCGACTGATTTGCAAAAGCATCCACCGCCATGGCCGAAAGGATATTTGTCCCCGGCAGCAGCGGAGGGCTGGCGCTCCACGTGCCGCCAGGCCCCAACGTGGCCGTGGCGGAGGGCAGGGCGGTCACCGCGCCATTGTTGATGTTCGTAACCCAATAATTGACCGCCGTGATCCCCCCGGTGCTGGTCGCGGTGCCCTTTATCAGCGTATTGGTCGTCCTCGCCTGGGCACCGGGAGTGGTAATAGTCAGCGCCGGGCTGGTCTTTGCGCGAATGACAACGACTTCGGCATTGGAACTCACCGCGGCGCTGAAATTATTACTGACAGAAACCGCATAAACAAAAGTGGTGATCGCCCCGTTGGGCAGCGCTTCAAACTGGTATTGCGTGTTCGTCGCGTTCGCAATCGCCGCTCCCCCCAGCATCCATTGATAGCTCAATGGCGGTGGTCCGGCCCCCGTCGCCGTCAGCGTGACCTCCTTCCCGGCGTTGACACGCGTTAGTGCCGCTGGTTGGCCCGTGATCGCCACATTGCTGCGCGGTTGGACCGTCAATACCGCGTTCGAACTCAGCGTCGTCCCCGCGGCATTGCTGACAATGACGCTGTAAGTCCCGGCCTGCGCTAGCGAGGCATCGTCCAACACCAGGTTCGTCGTATCGGAGCCGGAGCCGGAGAGATTGGTCGAATCCAACTGCCATTGATAACTCAGCGGCGTCGAACCCGTCGCGGCCACCGTGAACGAAACAGTGGACCCTTCAAGGACCATCTCTTCCAAAGGCTGCGTCGTGATGGTTGGTGCCACCGCCACTGGCGCCAGCACGACGACCATTCCGGTCATGTTGCAACACTTCGCGTGAATGTTGCATTCGTATGGAAACGACCCGGCGGTATTGAAGATTTCCGAGCATGTCGTAATCAATCCGCTGCCGCAAAATTGGCTTTGGTCCCCGCCCACACCCGAAACCGTATGCTCATCGTCGCCATTTTTCCAAACAATGGTGTCGCCGACATTAACGGTCACGATCACCGGGTCAAAGGAGGTGCCAACAATGTTCACCGTGGTGGTCGCCCCGCGGGCCGCAAACGCGCCGACGGCGGTTGCAATTGCGATTCTGACCGTGATTTTCAGCAGTAGTTGGATCATTTTCATATCTCCCACAATTGGGAGTGAGGAGTGCCGAAATTGTTCCGAACGGGTGCGAATTACCTGTGAACAGCCTGAGGATAACTTTTTTTACAAATTTTGCTTGCTACCACCACAGGTAGTGTTAGTCTGGCGGCAGACTCCCACTGGCTGGGGTTTCCAATCACGAGGTAATGCCTCCTATTGTGGGCCTCTCGGGAGATTTTTTGGGTTTTTTTGGGTTTTTTTGACTTAAATAACGTAACTTAAAATCAAGAGTCGATTGAAAGGTTCCCATGATTGATGCACGCGATGAAATTCACCCTGCCGTCCAATCCCCCCATCGGAAGCGCTCCAAGCCCGCCCGCGCCCGCGTCGCCCCCGCGCGCCCGGACAAGTCGCTCCCGATAGACCGGGTTTTCAGCGACGCCGCCGTCAAACCCTTCGACCAAATCGAATGGGAAAAGCGCACCGCCGAAATCACCGACGACTCCGGTAAGGTCATTTTCAAACAGGAAAATGTTGAAGTCCCCAAGTCCTGGTCGCTGCTCGCCACCAAGGTCGTTGTGTCTAAATATTTTTACGGCGAACAGCACACCAGCGAACGCGAAACCTCCGTCCGCCAATTGATTCATCGCGTCTGCCGCACCATTGCGGATTGGGGCGTGCGCGACGGCTATTTCGACAAGGCGAAGGGGGAAATCTTTTACGAGGAACTCCTCTGGTTGTGCGTCAATCAATACGGCGCGTTCAATTCCCCCGTCTGGTTCAACGTAGGCCTCTACACTCAATACAACGTCGGCAACCAGTCCGCCCGCGGCAATTGGTTTTACAATCGCCAGACCGGAAAAACCGAGCGCGCCCGCACCCAATACGAATATCCCCAGGGCAGCGCCTGCTTTATTCAATCGGTCGATGACAACATGGAGAGCATCATGCACCTGGCCCACAGCGAGGCCATGCTTTTCAAATATGGTTCCGGCACTGGCACCGACCTCACCCCCATCCGTTCCAGCCGCGAGAAACTCAGCGGTGGCGGGCGCCCCAGTGGTCCGTTGTCATTCCTGCGCGTGTACGACCAGGTTGCCAACGTCGTCAAATCCGGCGGCAAAACCCGGCGCGCCGCGAAGATGAACACCTTGCGCGATTGGCACGGTGACATCGAAGAATTTATCGACGCCAAGCAAAAGGAAGAAAAGAAAGCCTGGGCCCTGATCGAACAAGGCTACGACGGCTCTTATAATGGCGACGCCTACGGCAGCGTCATGTACCAAAACGAAAACCTTTCCGTCCGCGTAGGCGATGAATTCCTCGAAGCCGCCCTCGCCGGCAAGGAATGGTGGACGCGCCGCACGACCGACGGCAAACCACTGCAAAAGAAAGACGCCGCCGCACTCCTCAATAAAATCGCCGAGGGCACATGGATCTGCGGCGATCCCGGCCTGCAATACGATGGCGCCATACATAAATGGCACACCTGCAAAGGCACCGAGCCGATCCATTCCACCAATCCCTGTTCCGAATACGTATTCATCAACAACACCGCTTGCAACCTCGCCTCCCTCAACTTGATGAAATTCAAGCGGGAAGACGGCAAGTTTGAAATTGACCGTTTCAAGGCGGCTGTCCGCATTTTCATTACCGCCCAGGAAATCCTTGTCGATAACGCCAGCTACCCGACCCCCCAGATTGCTGAAAATTCCCATATATTTCGTACCCTCGGCCTCGGCTTCGCCAATCTCGGCTCGCTGATTATGAGCTACGGTTTGCCCTACGATTCCAACGAAGGCCGCGCCCTTGCTGGCGCCGTGACGTCCATCATGACCGGTCACGCCTACGAGCAATCCTCCGAAATCGCCGCCGTGATGGAACCCTTCAAGGGCTATCGCGACGCCCGCTGCGCCCATGTCTCCAAGCCGCTGTCCAGGGACAACGTCGATTCCATGCTGGACGTCATCAAACAGCATCGCACCGCCGTGGAGGACATCCATCCCAGCAGCGAGTTTGCCTACCTCAAGGACGAAGCCCGCCACTGCTGGAATCGCGCTCTCTCCCACGGCCAGCAAGCTGGCTATCGCAACGCCCAGGTCACCGTCCTGGCGCCGACCGGCACCATCGCGTTCCTTATGGATTGCGACACCACCGGTGTCGAGCCGGACATCGCGTTGGTCAAATACAAATTGCTCGCTGGCGGCGGCATGTTGAAAATTGTGAACCGCGGCGTCGCCGACGCCCTTCGCCGGCTCAATTATTCCGAATCCCAAATCTCCGCCATCGCCGCCCACGTGGAAAAATTCGACACCATCGAAGACGTCCAGGAAAACGGCGCGACGATTGCCAGCGGGTTGAAGCCGGAACATTTGCCGGTGTTCGATTGCGCATTCAAAGCCTATCGCGGCAAACGCAGCATCAGCTACATGGCGCAT
>DATAXU010000281.1:0-18516 GCA_036272955.1 Verrucomicrobiia bacterium | reverse complement strand
AAAAATTTCCTTCCATTGGATTTGGAAGGGAGAAATACGCAAAAAATCGTCCAAAAATCCAACGGTACGTTTTTCTTTGTTGGGGTAATGTGCTTAAATACTCCTGCGTATGAAAAGGGCAGGGCAGTCAAATTTGAGCGGCGGCGCGATCAAGGCGCCGGAAAGACAATCAAGGTTAATCAAGGCTGATAAAGGTTCGCTGCCAATCCGAGTCGAACTTATGACACGAGCGTTGTGCTGGCTTTTTTGCGTTCTGCCTCTACTCGCCCGGGGCGGATCGCAAGACCTTTACCTCCAATCGCTTACGAATTTTGAGTCCTACGGCGAAACGATTTGGCATTCCGCGACGTATTCGGGCGCGCCGCCTGATGCGGGGTATTGGGGCGACGGCGCCACTACCGGAAACGGCGGAGTTCGCGGGAACGCGGGCGTCGCCCTGGCCTACGCAGTCATGGTCCTGGCGCAGCCCGCCAGCACGAACAATCCCACCCGCCTCAACCACATTCGCCAGGCCCTCAACTACAATGCCGGCACCCACACAACCGGCAGTTATGTCGCTGAGGATGGCAAGCAGTGGGGGTGGGACACCGGCGCAGTCGGCACCTGCGCGCAAACCGGCTCGGATTGGCAGACCGCTCTCTGGGCCGCACCAACTGCTTTTGCCTGTTTTCTTCAGCAATCCAATCTCCCCGCCGCAACCATCCAGGCTGTCCAAACGATGCTGATCTCCGAAGCCAATCACCGCGCCACCGTCCCGCCCTGCTCCGGCTGGGTGGGCGACACCAAGGCGGAGGAAAATGGCTGGGACGGCAATGTTGTCGTCTGCGCGGCGGCGTGGCTGTCCAAGAATACCAATTTCTCCGCCTGGCTCGCTTCCTCGGAGAGTTATCTCGCCAATACCTACACGATTGACACCACGGTCGGCGATCCCCTCGCGTCCTCGGTCACGACGATCACCGCCTACCCGGATTGGGCCATCGAGAACCACGGCTTTTTCCATCCCGAATACGCGATGGTCGCCGGCGAGGAAATGGGCGACTCGTGGTTGATGGCGCGCTACATGAACACCAATGTCTCCGCCCAACTTGAGCCATTCGCCGATCACAATGTCCTCAACGAATGGTACAGCCTCAATCGCTCGATTTTCGGCTGGGGCGAACTGGCTTATCCAGCCGGTGAAGATTGGGCGTTGCACGATTATGGCGAGAATTCCTACATGGCGTGGCTCGCGGCGCATTTCAATGATCCCGTCGGATGGTTTGCCGACAACAACATTTCCCAACTGGAACGCTACCGCCAAAGCATCAACGGCAACGGCCAATTTGTCGGGCCAAGCGCCGGCGGTTTTTATCGCGAGGCCGTGCAAGCCTACCGCACCGGCATGGCCTGGCTCCAATGGCAGGCAGCCGATTACCAGTCCAGTCTAGCCACCCCGCCGCCGGTTTCCTTCGAATGGCTGCCCGATGTCGATATCATCGTCCAGCGGTGCAGTAATTATTACTGCTCCATTTCGTACGGACCGCAAACGAACGGCTCGCCCTCCAAGATCATGGCCATGATCGATCCGCCTTTCATTTCCGTCCCCTCCAATGTCTATTTCACGACCCCTCGCGAACCGGGCATCATCGGCCTTGGCTCGATGGGCTATCCCACATCCGGGGGGGTGGTCAGCCTTGTTACGAACGCCGGCGGATTCACGGCGGAATTGCGCCTGACCAACGGCTCCGTCGGAACCACCGAAGTGTACATGAACAGCACCGGCGCCAGCGTCGGCATCGTCGAGGTCCCTTATCCCGTCGCGAGCTTGACCACGACGCAGGGCAGTTTCTGTGTCGGGATCCAAAATGATCCGCTTTCCGGCGGAACACGCCTGCTGCAATGGACAAATGCGTCGCAGACCGTCACGAACAGGACCGGTGTTTCTGTCAACATGACGAATGATTGGGTCTGCGTCGCGGGCCGGTACGGAGTGGCGGCGGGTCCCGCCGGCTATTTCAATTATCAGGCCGCCAGCGGCTACACGCGCCTCAACGAAGTGGGCGGTTTGAACGAGTCCGGCGTCGCGGAGGACACGCTTCAATACATGCCGACAAATCCGGCCACCCCCCGGTACGCCGTCTGGTTTCCCGGCAATTCACCCGCGCAGACCGCCAGCAACGCCGCCCAAATTTCCTGGTCTGTGAAGGGTTCCAACGCGACGCTCACCTTTCCCGGCATCGGCGGCGCCCCGGCCCAAATCATCGCTGTTGTCCCTCCGGCGCTGCTTTATCCCGCTTACGCGGTTTCGGTCAGCAATGTCACCGCGTCTTCTTCTCAGTCAGGCTATCCCCCCACGAACGCCGTTGACGGAAACGCTTCGACATTCTGGGTCTCCAGCGGCACTGCGGCAGGGCAGGGGCCTACTCCAGCCCATCCGGAATGGCTGGCTGTCACCTTTCCGCGCGAGGTCGCCGTCGCCGAGTTTCAGGTCGCCCCGCGCACCGTCAATGGCGGTTACGGCCCTAAAGCGATCCAGATGTGGTTGAATGGCGCAACCGTGTATTCCGGCACAATGGCCGCAACCTCCGCCCTGGATGTTCCTCTCTATCCCCCCATTTATGCCACCAACGCGGAATTGTATATCACAAGCTCTTATGATCCGAGTTATCCAACCGACTCCCGCAATGTGCAGGTGGTGGAAATGACCTTTTACGAACGCGCGCTGCCAGGCTCCTATGCCGATTGGGAAATGCAAACCTTCACCAGTTCAGAATTGACCAATTCCGTCTATGAAGGCCCGTTGGCCGATCCCGATGCCGATGGCGTCCCGAACATCATCGAATACGCCGTCGGCGGCGACCCGCTGGCGCCCGACGCCGCCCTGATTCAAATCCAGGCCGCCCCGGCGCCATCCGGGCAATTCGCCTTGGAGTTTCACAAGCGCAAGAATGTGAGCGGCGTGACGTTTGTCACTGAGAATTCGACCGATCTGGTCAACTGGAGCTTTGTCCAGCCATTATCGGAGACAAACATATCCGACCTGGGCAACGCCTGGCTTGTCCGCGCGAATTTTCCGTTGCAGGTTGCGCCCGGCTATTTTCGCATTCAGTACTTCTCGCCGGACCTATGACAAAACACCCGTTGCGCATCGGGCTTTTTGGAATCGGGCTGGACGCATACTGGCCTCAGTTCCCGGGCTTGAAACCGCGTCTGGAAAAATATCTCGCCCAAGTCCAAAAACAGCTCAAGCGCCCGGGCGTCCAAATGGTCAATCTCGGCCTCATCGACACGCCCGCCAAGGCGCTGGAAGCCGGACACCAATTTCGCCGGGAGGACGTGGATTTGATTTTTCTCCACGTCACCACATACGCGCTTTCATCCACCGTGCTTCCCGTCGTGCAACGGGCCAAAGTGCCCGTCATCGTCCTTAATTTGCAGCCCGCCTCCGCGATTGATTACGCCGCCTTCAACCAAATGCGGGACCGCGCCGAAATGACTTCCGAATGGCTGGCCCATTGCGCCGCCTGTCCGTTGCCGGAAATTGCCAATACTTTCAGCCGTTGCGGCATCCGTTTTCATCAAGTCACCGGCATGTTGCACGACGACCCCGTTTGCTGGAACGAAGTGGCGGACTGGATCGACGCCGCGCGCACCGCCGCCGTCATGTTCCACAATCGCCTCGGACTCATGGGCCATTATTACGGCGGCATGCTCGACATTTATTCCGACCTCACCCAGCAATGCGCCGTCTTTGGCGGCCACATGGAAATGCTCACGGTGGATGAGTTGGCCGCCTTGCGCCGCGAAGTCAACGAACGCCAGGTTGCAGCCCGGGTGGAAATGTTTCATCGCGTGTTCGACGTCCAGCCGGATTGTCCCGTCGAGGAATTGCGGCGCGCGGCCCGCACATCCGTCGCTTTGGATCGCTTGGTGAGAGAGCACGATCTCGGTTCGATGGCCTATTACATGGGTGCCGGCAGCGCGGAGAACGAGGACGCCATCAGCTCGATCATCCTCGGCAACTCGCTCCTGACCGCGCGCGGCATTCCTGTGGCCGGCGAATACGAGGTCAAGAACGCCCAGGCGATGAAGATCATGGACAGCTTCGGCGCCGGCGGCTCGTTCACGGAATATTACGCCATGGACTTCGCCGATGACGTCGTGCTGATGGGGCATGACGGCCCCGGCCACATCGCCATTGCCGAAGGCAAAACCAAAGTTCGCCCGCTGAAAATTTTTCATGGCAAGGTGGGACGCGGCCTCTCCGTAGAAATGTCTGTCAAACACGGACCCGTCACACTTCTCTCGGTGGTGCAATGTGCTGATGGACGCCTGAAGTTTTTGTCTGCCCACGCCGAATCCGTCGCGGGGCCAATCCTGGAAATCGGAAACACGAACAGCCGCTATCGGCTTTCCCTCGGCGCGCGCGAGTTCGTCAATCGCTGGAACTCACACGGTCCGGCCCATCACTGCGCGGTTGGGGTCGGGCACATCGGCTCGAAGATTGACAAGCTGGCGGCGCTGCTCCAAATCGATTCGGTGCGCGTATGTTGAATCTATTGCGATTTGATGACGGTCGCGCCGGCGGCGGGGCGGGAACCAAAGATGGTGGCGTCCTTGCCGGTCTTTTTCTTGTAATCGGTCGCAAGCTTTTGGGTGATGGGCGCGACGGCGTCGCTCTTGACGAGCGCGACGGCGCAGCCGCCAAATCCGCCGCCGGTCATGCGGCATCCGAACATTCCGCCCGCAAGGCCGATGGATTCGGCGATTTCCACCAACGCATCCAACTCCTCGCAACTGACTTCGTAATCGTCCCGCAACGAACGGTGGCTCGCGTACATGAGTTCCCCGACTTTCGGCCAATCCGAAGCGCGCACCCGGTCGACTGCTTTCACAGTGCGGTCGATTTCTCCAATAACATGGCGCGCGCGGCGGAAAACCACGTCTTCCATTTTAGTTTTGACAGTTTCAAGGGCGCCCAGGCTGGCGTCGCGCAGGGAAGGGACGCCCAGGATTTTGGCGGCGGCTTCGCATTGCGCGCGGCGTTTGGCGTATTGGCCGCTGCCTAATTCGTGTTTGACGTTCGTGTTGGCAATCAGAAGTTCGACCGACGCATCGCGCATCGGCACCAACTCCGTTTTGCGCGAACGGCAATCCAACAACAGCAAATGGTCCTCGCGGCCCATTACGGATATGAATTGGTCCATGATCCCGCACGGCACGCCGGCGAATTCGTGCTCCGCTTTCTGGCAGAGCAGCGCTTTTTCAACGGGATCAATCGCTTTGCCCGCAACGGCCTCGATCAATGTCGCCGTGCAGACCTCCAGCGCCGCGCTGCTGGATAATCCGCCTCCCAGCGGTACGGTCGAATGCAGCACAACATCCAGGCCTCCGGGATTGATGTCCCTGGCCAAAAAGCCGGCGAAGACGCCGCGCGAATAATTGCTCCACTTCGGTTTGCCCGGTTGCAGCGTTGCGGATAAATCAATCGTTGCCGGCTCAGGATCGGAACTGGAACGAATGTCAACTACACTTTTGCCGTCGGAACGCTTGTCGGCGGCCATGACGGCGAAAAACTCGATCGCCATCGGCAGTACAAAGCCGTCGTTGTAATCCGTGTGTTCGCCAATGACGTTGACGCGCCCCGGCGCCGCGACGATCCAACGCGGCGGCCGCCCGAAAGTTTTCGCGAAGTCCCTGGAAACTTGTGCGGAGAGTTCTTGCAGTTTCATGGCCGGGCGCGGATCAGGCTTTGGGCGGCGTCTTGCGGCCGCGCACCGCGCCGAGCAGCATGCCGCCGCCAAAAATCAACTGCACGACGCCCCAAATAATATTGATATTGGTGCCGAGCGAATGCCGGTACATTTCCGTGTCCGAATTGGTGGCAAGCCCGTAAACCAGGAGCAGCACACCGATCAGCGAAAACATGATCCCTATTGCCCAGCGAATATCGAGTCCCATAATTTTATTTTCCTTTCTACCAAAAGATAATGTTAAGAATGACACATCCAATAAGCAAGATCGTGCCCAGCACCGCCGGGCGCAGGAGGAATGGTTGCTGGTGATCCTGAATTTTCGGCGTCATCGAATATACCAGGCCTTTGAGTTCCGCATCCGTTTTGGTTCGTTTGGTCGCCAGCGAAATGCCGAGCGTCAAAAGGAAACAAGCGGTGAAGGCGAAACTCGCAAGCCAGAAGTTTTGCGCCATCTCGCTGGGAAACGTCTGCATCACGCCCAGGTAACCGCCCTTGATTCCCGGCGTGTTTCCGGCGGCGATGGTGAACGCGTGAAATACCGCCGACATTCCCGTTCCTCCCAGCAACCCCAGGAACGCTCCGGTGCCTGTCGTGCGCGCCCAGAACATTCCCAGTAGGAAGGTCGCAAAAAGCGGCGCATTGACGAAACCAAACACCAACTGCACGACGTCCATCGCGTTGGAGTAATGGCTTGCGAAATAGGCGCACGCGATGCTCAGCACAATTCCAACGAACGTGATGAATTGCCCCATCCGAAAATAATGCTGATCGCTTTTGTTGGGAGCCAGGTACGCCTGATACAAATCATACGTCCAAACCGTGTTAAATGCTGTCACGTTGCCCGCCATGCCCGACATGAACGACGCCAGCAAAGCCGTCAGCGCCAACCCCAGCAATCCCGACGGGCAATATCTTTTGACAAGCGAAAGAATGACGCTGTCATAATCGTTTTCCGCGACCGCGCCTTGAAGCTGATTTTTAATCTCATCGTCCGACAACGGTTTCACGTCGTTTTCCGCGATGAGCGCCGTAATCTTCGCCTTGTCCAATTTTAGATCGATGTCTTTGCTCACCGCCGCAAACACCGCATCCGTCTGCGCCGGTTTCGCCGATTTGATGTCGGCCACCGCCGCGTCTGCGCCGTCTCTGATTGCGACCGGGGGCAGCCGATAATTCTTGCCCGGAGTGGAAGCCAGCGCGATTGCGATGATGCCGGGCAGAATCACCAGAATGGGGAAAACCATTTTCGGGACCGCCGCGATCAACGGCGTGCGCCGCGCCGCCGTCATGTCCTTTGCGGCCATCGCGCGTTGGACGACCAGGAAATTGGTACACCAATACCCGAACGAAAGGACAAACCCGAGACCGAACACGATGGCGAAGACATCGACACCCATGGGGTTGGCCGCGGAGCCGGCCAGCACCGGTTTCCACGCGCTTGTCCAGGCATCGGGGGCAAACGTTTTGTCGTTAAGATGGAGAGCCGAAGGGTTTTGAGCGACATCGACCAATTTACTTTTGATCATGTCCCAGCCCCCCATGTCCTTGAATCCCAAATAAACCACCGGCGAAAAACCCAGAACGATCATGAAAAACTGGAGAACTTCGGTGTAAATCGCGGAGGTCAACCCGCCCTTGAGCACATACACCAGAACGACGGCGGAACAAATCCAAAGGCTGGCATGATAATTCCAACCGAGCAGCAAATGGAGAAGCTTTGCCAGGGCATTCATCGAAATGCCGGAGGCAAAAACCGTCATGACTGCGAACGTGAGCGCATTGAGGCAGCGCACCCGTTCGTCGAAGCGCAATTTGAGATACTCCGGCACCGAGCGGGCCTTGGACCCATAATAGAAAGGCATCATGAAGACCGCCAGAAACACCATTGCGGGAATCGCGCCCACCCAATAAAAATGCGCCGTTGAAATGCCGTATTTCGCCCCGCTGGCCGCCATGCCCACCAATTCGAGCGCG
Source organism: Verrucomicrobiia bacterium (assembly GCA_036272955.1). Classification (GTDB taxonomy): domain Bacteria; phylum Verrucomicrobiota; class Verrucomicrobiia; order Limisphaerales; family Palsa-1400; genus DATAUD01. The sequence continues at coordinate 10,807 of DATAXU010000281.1, read as the reverse complement.
CCAAGATTGGCGGAGATGAACGCCAAACCCGTCACCCAAGCTGGAATTGAGCGGCCGGAAGTCAAAAAGTCCGCGGACGTCTTCAAGTAACGCCTGAGCGCGAAGCCAATGAAGATCACGAAGACCGTGTAAGAAAGAAGGATGGCGTAATCGACCCAGGCGAGGTGAATTGGTTGCATATCAGGTAAATAGAGGCAAGAACGCGGACGGATTGAGATTCGACATTTTTTCAAGGGAACAACCCCCTGGTGGCGAAGCCAGACCTCGGCAACGTCCCGCCGGAAGACAGCGATGGCGTGGCAGGATTACAATGATCACGGCGGAATTCTTTGCAGAAATCCAGGGAAGGGCAACAGGAAAATGACACAGGAAAATGACGGGTGGGGGCTGGGGGGAGGAATCAGGCGATTGCAAATATCTTGCCAGAAAGAGCGGACAAAACTAATTTGGGGGGCGATTGGGACGCCAGTTTAGCTCAGTTGGTAGAGCAACGCTTTCGTAAAGCGTGGGTCGCCGGTTCAAATCCGGCAACTGGCTCCAGTTTATAGTCAACGGCTTACGTAGGGCTTGATGTCCGTGCCCGCAAAACGCTGCTCGACTCCGTTTCTCACGAAATTAGAACCCCCTTAGCTGCGATTCAAAGCGCAACAGCCAACTTGGTTGAAGTGGGAAATTCAAGAAGCCGCAGAGCGGTTGAATCGCCTCGCTGGAAAAGTAATCTTTTGTCAAACGCCGCGTTCCACACTCCGCCCGGCACCGAGGTGCAGTTGACTGCGGCGCTCGATGGCCCCGCGCTCCTTCTCGTCGTTGCCGATCGCGGTCCTGGCATTCCCGACGACTCAATCGCCCACTTGAAATGCAGTTCTCCAAATCGCGGCCAGCCGTTTTCTTATTTCTTCAACCGATAAAATTGGTTGGTTACGGCGGTGATGTTGGTGACCGCATAGCGACCGTTCAGTATCGCGGGTGTCTGGGTTACGTTGCTGAAAGTTCCGCCTGGATTGCCGGAATTTTGCGCGATGTAGCCGGGATAGGCAGTGCTCCAGTTCACGCGCAGTTTGGCCGGGTTCGTATCGTTGGCGATCGCCAGGGTGGGGGGCGGACAGGGCAGACCGAATAATTGCAACGTATAGTTCTCGCAAACCAGGTTCGTTGCCCGCGCCATTATGACCAGGGAGAAATTCGTCCCGGCGGGTACCTGGAAGTAAAATGGCGGGTACGGGGGTCCGCCGCTGCCGCCGTCTCCCAAGTAACCGTTTGAGGGGTTATTGGGATCAAATTCTCCAAGATACGCGGCCACGCCGAGGGCGTTTGTTGGGGCGCTAGCGCAGGCAAATTCCAATTGCGCGGTAACGACGGCGACATTGGTGGTTGTGTTGGTGAAGTTATGTGTCAAATACGCAAACGGCGGCAGGTTGGTGGCCGGGTCAAGACCGGGGTAGGCCTTTGGGAGATAGGCAATGGATGGCCCGCCAATAAAGTAGATTTGCTGCGTGGTGGCGGGCGTATTGCTGGTAAAGGTTCCGGAGGCCAAGGTGCAACTGTCACACGGGCCGGTTGGGTGGGAACAATCGGTTCCGCTGACCGGGCTGAAATCAATGGCAAATTGACCCTCGTTCTGCACACTCAGTACCAATTCGAATCCTACCGCCCCGCCGCAGGGGAGGTTGGTATCTGTACTGAATTGGAAGGGCGTTGTGTTCGCCATTGTCTGGCCGGCGGCGATTACGGGATAGGCGGCGACGGGCACCGTCACCACGACGCCAGTGGTGTTTGTGGCGCGGAGGTAGGCGTTGGTAATGGTTACTGAAGTGCCGCGGAGATTGACGAGCGAGACATACAAGAGGTTGCACTCATCAGGTTCGACGGTCTGATTGCCGTTTCCTTCCGCCAACTGATAACCGGTGTAGGCTAAAGCCAGATTGGTTACCGTCAGCGTAAAATCGTGACCGGCGCCGCCATGGTAACTCGGCAGGACCGGGGTCTGGCCCACGAGGGTTACGACGCCCTCCGGATAATTTGCGAAGTTCCCAATGATGACCTGGCCGGCCGGCACACTAATGAGGTCGATAACGTCCCCGGCGCGTGGCGGATAGTTGAAACTCGTCGTCAGCATCGTATCGCTGAACAATGAAACTCCGCCCGCAGTGGTAACGATGTGGTCGTTGCCGCCGGTCGGCGATGGGCCAAACATGTCCAACTCAAGGGTGACGCCGGAAGCGACGTTGGACAGGCTGCCCAGGTAAAGGGCGCTGCCTTGATGATCGGGATAATGAGAATTGACCGCGACACCCGCGCCAAACCCGGCGAGATTTTCCACAATGACGTTTCCATCCACCGTTCCATCGCCGCGCAAGCGGGCGCTGTCATTGTTGAAACTGGAAACTGTAATGCCGCCGTTGTGCCGGGCGCCAAAGAGTTCCCAATCCCCGCCGAATAATTGCGCCACTCCCGTATTGTTGACATTCCCCCAGGTGGTCATCGTCCCGGAACCTTCCTTGGTGAACCCGCCTGCTCCATTAATGGCGCCACTGAAGGCGAAGGACGCGCCCTCATTGTAGATGGTGAAAGTGCAGTTGGAGCCGATGTTCACCTGCCCGGCGCCGGTTAACGTCTGCGCATACTCCTTGGGAGAATCCGTCTGACCCGTCTGAGAAACCAGATTCAACGATCCACTCAGATGCACTGCAACATTGGCGGTCAAAGCGGAAGTGAACTGCTCCTCACGCATGGATACCAGAGTGGCCAAGGTGGTGGTGGTGTCGTCGTTGCCGATGACCACGTCGCCGGGAATGGAAGTTACCGGCACCTCATTTGTGATGGGCTGGTCATGGATATTATGGCCGGCAACCATATTTGAACGACCGGCTTGCAGGACGCCATAGCTGATGGTTGTCACCCCAAGGTAGGTGTTGGCGTTGGTGCCGAAAAACTGCAATGTGCCGGAACCAACGGTGGTGATGCCTCCGGGGCCGCCCATCGCGCCCCAGAGGGTCAGATAGCCGGTGCCGGGCTGGATATCAATGGCGCTGTTTTGGGCAAGGACGATGCCGCCGGTCCAGGTGTTCGAACCGCTGAGACTCTGCAGGGCTTCTGTGTTGGAGCTATTGAGCGTGAGCAGATTATTGAGGATGACAATGCTGTTTTCCAAATTGAGTATGCTGTTGTTGTTCAACGTGGTGCTCGTAGAATTGCCAAGGGCGCCCGAAGTGGCGAGGGTAAGCGTCCCGCCATTGACTGTTACCGGGGAGGAAAAGGAGTTGGCGGCGGAAAGACGCAATTGGCCGGCGCCGCTTTTGGAAATGCCACTGGCGATCTGGTCATTAAGCCCGGCTTGCAAATCCAATTCCGGAGTCGTGCTGACGGTCACCCGGTTGGCGACCGCGAAAATGCCGCCATTGACCAGATAAACATTGCCGGAAATGACAGACGCCCCCGATTGTCCCGGGTTCACATTCACCACATTTGCGCCGTTGCCCGCGGTGAGTTCCAAACTTCCCGTTCCGGTTTGAATCGAACCACCGTTGACGAGGTTGACGCTCGCCAGCATTTGAATGCCACTGTTGACAATGGTATAGGTTGAGCCGCCGTTGACCGTCAGATTCGTGCCTCCGATGCTGGCAGAATGGCCTTGTGCAGCCGCAGTGGTTCCGGAAGTGCCAAAGAGCGTGTCTTTTGTGCCAATAACGAGGTTTCCAGGAACGGCGGCGATGTTGCCGGTTTTCGATAGCAACAGGCTTCCTTGATTGGCGTAGGTGGTTCCGACGTAAGTATTGGGTGAAGTGCCGCCCAATGTAAGGGTGCCCGGTCCGATTTGAGTCAAAGGACCGGCACCGGAAATCACGCCGTTCAAGGACAAGGCGCCTCCCGACTCCGGATTCAAGGAGGTTTCGGCGTCCAATAAGATGTTCCCGTTCAAAGTAACTGACATACCTGAAGCCAGATCCAACGCGCCAAAAGTGCCGTTGATATCTATTCCGTCGCCGGACATTTCGAATCCCTGGTTCAAGGTGGCGTTCACGTCGAGTTTCAAGGTTGCGCCACTCGAAATGACTACGGGCGTCGTACTGAGCGCCGAGGCGTTGTCCATGTCCATGATTCCTTCCTGCAGCAGCGTCGTCGCCTGGGAGGTATTCGGCTCGGTGATGGACATGGTGCCATAACCTTGCTTGATAAGAGAGGGTGCGGAACCGGAAATTGTGGCTTCGCAAATGAACTCAAGATTGCCCACCGTGTAGCCTTGAGGGACATTGAACTCCACCGGGTTACCCGGCGGGAGTGTGATGTTTCCACCCAGATATGCGATGGCACCCGCCGGATTGACAGTCACCGTTCCAAAAAGGGAAAGTTGGCCGGAAAAGGTTTCAATTTCGCCGCCGTTGAAGTTCACCGGCCCGAAGTTATCGTTGTACCCATTTAGATCGACTATTCCGTTGGTATAGACTGTCACCGCGCCTTCATTTGGTCCCTGGTAATGGTTCAGCCACGACGCTTGACAGACCGGTCCCGGACCGCCGCCTACGCTGAGCAACCCGCCGAAGGCCTCGGTGTGAGCGGGCTTGTCCAGGTAGAGAAGCTGACATAGTACGTTCAAGGGGCCGCTGAAGGTATTGGCGGAGGAACCCGAAAATTCAACGTTGCCGGTCGTCAGGACAGCGTCTTCCAACGTCATCCCGCCGCTGCCGGTGATCGTCCCGGAGAAGGTCGTCATAAGTCCCGAACGGGTGTTGTCCGCGGGCAGGACATTCAAGTTTGCATTGAGGAAGACCGGGCCGCCCCAGGAACAGGTGTTATAGGCGATAACGGTGGAATTGGCGGAGTCAACGAAAAGAGGATCCGTGTTGACGGCGACACTTGTGAGTTGGAGATTGCCGCCATTGAGAATGACCCCGGCACTTGCCGAAGAGCTGAGGGCCGCCGCATTCGTGGGAGCCACGACGCCGGAACTGATTTCGAGACTGCCGGTAAACGTGTTATTTCCGTCCAGGGAGAGAAGATTCGCGCCCGTCTTGTTGATCCCGACGCCCTCTAGTACCGCCTGAATTTCCAGACCGGGATTGCTGTAGCCATCAACCTCCACGGGAAGCGAGCCATTCAGATTGATTTTGCCTTTGATAATGGGATGAACGGAATTGTTTTCGGAATCAGCAACGATTCCTCCATTCAACCCAACAGTGTCGAACCCGTGTCAAGCGTACAAGGCAGAGCGTCGGCGGACACGTTTGTCATGGCGATGGTTCCGACCGTGGGGCTGCTTCCGCTTAGGGAAAGTTTGCTGCCGTTAGCTATTATCACTGTGGTATTGCCACCGATCTGACTGGCCGAATCGAGGACCAGGTTGGCAGTTTCACCATTGGTGACAGCGAGGGAAGTGCTGACTACGCTCCCTGCGCTGTTGTCGAAAATGACTGAGGAACTTCCGATCGTGCTCAAATAGAGCGTTCCCAGGAATGAATTTGGGCTTGATCCGGAAAATTCTACAGGGCTGACATGCCCTCCTTCGTCGTCGGCAGAGGCCAAAACGCTCCCAGCCCCTGAAATGGCCCCTGACACGATCAGGTGTGAATTGCCCCCGCCTTCGTACGAAATTGCCAGACTCTCCAGTGTCAGCAGGCAAGACTCGTTTATCTGAATCGCCCCGTTTAGATAAAGATCCCTGGTGGATTCAGTAATAGTTCCGGCAATTGACGCAGCCACGATTACTGCGCTCTTGGTGAAAACCAGGGCACAATAAATCGTCGTAGTTGTAGAGGTATCGTCATTTCCGTTGGCTTCGGTATCTATCGCTCCAAAAATCCCGGACAATCCATTTATTTGATTATCGATTGTCAGAGGATTGCCTTTGAGCACGTAGCTGACCTCACCAAACGACAGGCCATCCACGGACAAACCTGTAATATCGTTGGTCATCGTGTCGTTCGAATCGTTACCCCCAAATACCAGGTAATCGCCGGTCTGGGGCACGCCGTAGGGGTTCCAATTATTGGGATCACCCCAATATCCACTGTCGGTGCCCGTCCACGTGCGAGCGATTTGCGCGGTGGCCGAAATCGACATGAGGCAGCAGCAGAAAACGGAAATCGCGCAGATGGCGGTATATTTGCGGCGCCCCGCGCCCGCCGCGTTCAAAATCGTGGATTCAAAACTTTTCATTGGCTTTTGTCTTTCTGAAGCAGGTTTAAGCATGGTTTTCTCTTGATGACCGCCACCGTTTTAATGGGCCGGTGGAGCAGTCGGATGCCACCCATGCGTAATTTCCGGGTGAAAAGGATCAGCTAAATGAAATTTTTTTTGACGGGATGCCGCGAAGGCCGCAGGCGTAAGAGCGCGGGCCGTCTGAATCAGCGGGAGGACTCGATGGCCGCAAGGAGCCACGCCCGCGCGTAGTTCCAATAGCGTTTGACGGTGGGTTCGGAGATTCCCATGACCGATGCCACTTCCTGATTGCTCAGGCCGACGAAGTATTTGAGCTTGACGAGTTCGGCTTTCGTCTGATCGTGGGCTGCGAGTTTTTCGAGCGATTCGTCCACAGCGAGCATTTCGTCGTCCTTTCGGACGGAAGCGACTTCAATTTCGTGAATATCCAATCGATGCTGGCCGCCGCCGTGACGCCGGGCGCGTCTATGGCGGGCGCTATTGATCAGAATACGGCGCATTGCCTCGGCAGCCGCGCCAAAGAAGTGAGCGCGGCCCTCCCACTTCACGGTTTCGTTGCCGACGAGCGCCAGCCATGCTTCATGCACCAGGGCGGTGGGTTGGAGGGTATGTTCCTGGAACTCGCGCGCCATTTTGGCGGCGGCAAGCTTGCGCAATTCATCGTAAACGAGCGGGAGCAATTCGTCGGCGGCCTTGGGATCGCCCATCTCCATGGCTGCAAGGACGCGCGTCACATCACTCATCCCAAAATACTACAGGTTTTAAGCTGGCTTGCCAGAGAATTGACCGCTCATTTTGTTCTCTCCGCGCTTTTAATTTCCGCCCAAGATGGTGCCCGCCAGAGGTGTAATTTTCCGTTCCAATTGCGCGCGGCGATCATATTGCCGTCGGACGAAAACTGAGCATTGCGGAAAAACGACCCCTCCCCTTCAAGAGTGCCGAGATCTTCGCGAGAGTCGAAATCCCAAATCTTGATCGCTTCCTTCCCATTACTGCCACCCACGATGCGCCGGCCATCCGGTGAAAACGCGACTGAATGCAAGCCCAGCAGGACGCCGTGCAAGGTGGCGAAGTTGCTTAAAGTCACGCTGTCCCACAATTGGATCGAGCCTTCTTCGCAAGCGCCGGCAATGGTATTGCCGTCCGGCGAAAAAGCGAGATGCACCATTCGGCTCAAGCAGGCCACCTGTCGAACTTTCGCGGGATCAGTGACGAACAAAACATGTATGAAATTCTCGCCGCCCATCTTATATGCCAGAAGCCCGTTTGGGGAGGACGCGCTGAAAAGTGAAGGAAAGGCGGTTTGCTGCGGACGGAGCGGCCAATGCGTAATTTCCCGCCAGGTTTCGGCGTCCCATTCTTTCGCTACGCCCTCCATTCCGTAAGTCAAAAGACTTTTCCCATGCCGGAAAAAAGATGACCCCAATATTCCCGCAATCGTGGGATGAGCGGTAAAGTTCGTGATTTGACGATGCACAACAACATCATAGACGCCGACGTGCCCGCTGTAATCCGTCGCCACGACCAAACGTGAATCAGGCGAAAATAAGACCTGGCGTGCCTTGCCAGTCAAACCAAGGTCCGGCGCCGGCAAGGGATGGAGCGCGGCGGTATCATAGAGCCTGACCGAGTTGCTTTCCACCGTGGCAATCATCCGGCTGTCCGGCGACAGCGTAAACGTGCGGATGGGCTGGGGATTGTATTTCGGATCGACCGTGGACCAGCCTGGCGGACGCTGGGTAATCGAGGAGAGATCCCAAAGGAGCACCGTCCCCTCCTTGTCGCCGCTGGCAAGGGTCCGGCCGTCATTGGACACGGCCAAAACCCGCACTTCTGAGCGATGTCCGCGCAACGTTCGTAGCGGTTTGCGCGCCGCCGTGTCCCACAAGCGAACTGTCTGGTCCGCGCTGGCGGAGGCTAATGTGCCGTCCGGCAAAAATTTGAGGTAGGTGACCCAGCTTCGGTGCCCTTCCATTTGGCCGGCGAATTGGCGGGTTTGCACGTTCCAAAGCTTGATGGTGCTCTCGGTATAGCCCCCGCCCGTCGCCAGGATTTTGCCGTCGGGTGAAAACGCCAGGGCTGTGACGAGTTCTTCGGCGGCCGGAAAACTCCAGTCGTCCCGGCCGCGAGCCGTCTCCATCACCCGCACCACCTTGTCCGATGCCACGCAGGCGATGGTCCCACCCTCAGCGGTGGCGGCAAATCTCATCCCCACTCCGGTGTCGAAAAAATTCGCGGTGAAATTTGTCAACTCAACCCCCGTCTTGGTATCCCAAACCGAGAGGTTGTTGGTTCCGGTCATCTTCGCGATCAACAATCGCGTCCCCGAAAGGAACTGCAAGTCCAAGCCAGCCAGGTCCCCGCCTACCGGCAGACGGCGGGTTTCGTGGTGGGATCGTTCATTCCAAAGGACGACGTCGTGTTCTTCAGGGTAGGCCAGTATATCCTCGGAAGGGGCAAAAATCGCCCGCGAATTCCAGTTGAGGAACACTTGGTCAGGGCGAATCAGTTTCGCGCCGTGCACGTCATAAATCGGTGCATTTCCTGTTTCCGTTGTTACCGCGATCGCTGAATCGCTGCTGGAGAAAGAAATTGACCCGATGATCCGCTTCCGTTGGCAAAGAACCGCCGAAGCATCGCTTTTGCAATATTGCCACCAATACCTCCATTCCCAACCGCGCAAATCCTCCTCACCAGCCTTTGGGCGTTGTTGGTTGAGCAATTCGGTGGCCCGTCCAAGGTTGTCCTCCTGGAGCGCCTGTCGTAGCAGGTTCATGTTGACCGCATAGGAGTTACGCCGCTCGATAAGCTCCTGGGATTGCGCCGCCTGGCGCAGGCGTTTTTGCTCCCGTTCGGCCCGGCTCATCTGCGCAAACTCCCAAAGGGAGATACCAAGGCCGATGACGAGCGCGCAGACCACTGCGCTGACCGCGGCCACCATTAAACGGTTGCGCCGAACGATCTTTTGAAATCGATACCAACCGCTTGGCGGACAGGCAGCCACGGGTTCATCCGCCAGAAATCGTTCTACGTCCGTGGCCAATTCATTGGCGGTGGCGTAACGCCGATTGCGATCCTTTTCCAATGCCTTTAAGACAATCCAGTCCAACTCACCCCGAATCAGGCTGCCCAGTTTTGCGGGGTCAGCGTCGCGCCGTCGCGCAACGTCCGCCAGGTCCGAGGACGTCATGGCGGTTAAACGCGTCGAGGGACGCATCGGCTCTTCATCGCGGATGACACGCCGCATTTCGTCCAGTCCGGCCTGCCGCAATCGTCGGGAGTCAAAGGGCGTCACCCCAGTCAACAACTCATAGAGCAGCACGCCCAGCGAATAAATGTCGCTGCGCGTATCAATGCCTGACTCGCTCATCTCTGCCTGCTCCGGGCTCATATAGGCCGGTGTGCCCAGGAACTGCTCGAACGCAGTGAACACCGTCTTATTTGTCAGCCGCTGGTCGGTGGTCGCCTTGGCGATGCCAAAATCGATCACTTTGGGCGCCGACACTCCATCCTGCATCGTGACGAGGACATTGGAGGGCTTGATGTCCCGGTGAATAACACCCTTTTGATGCGCATGCTGGATGGCCTGGCACACTTGGACGAAAACTTTGAGCCGGTCTTTCGTCGAGACCTTGTTCTCGTCGCAAAAATCGGTGATCCGCCTCCCTCCCACCAATTCCATGACGAAGAAAGGCCGTCCCGAATCCGCCCCCGCGTCAAAAATCTTGGCAATGTTCGGGTGGTCCATCAGCGCAAGGGCCTGGCGTTCCGCCTGGAAGCGGGCGACGACATTTTTTGTGTCCATGCCCAGTCTGATGACTTTTAGAGCAACACGCCGTCGCACAGGCTCTTGCTGTTCCGCCATATAGACGACGCCGCAACCGCCCTCGCCAATTTGCTGCAGCAATTTGTAATTGCCAATTTTGTCCCCGACTTCGTTTGAAACTAAAAGGGACGGATGGATTGACTCTGGACTCGCCGCAGCCGCCGGTTCCGCCATGAAATCGCTCCCACGGTCATGTGCGGCCAACAGAACCTCGACGCGTTGCCGCAATTCCACATTTTTGCCACACGCTTGCGTCAAGTATTCGGAGCGTTGTTTGGAGTCCAAATCAACCGCCGAGTCAAAAATCGCCGCTTCGTCAGGTTTGGAACTGTTCATTCGTGAGCTTTGGACACATTACCGAGTAATGCGTAATGCGGAAGAAAAAAGGATCACAAACCGTGTTTGGAATCCTCCTCCTCAACGGTGCGTCAAATCATATGATCACGGAACTTCAAGAGGCGAAGACCAAGTCGGAAGGTTTTCTCATTGATCACCTGAAGACACGTCTCGCGGCAAGCCCGATTGAGTACCATTTGATGGTGCAATTGCCCAATCCCGGCAATCCAACAAAGGACCCCTCATTTGTTTGGCCCGAGGATCGGGATCAACTCCGCTTGCGTCTCTGAATAACGTGCGGACTCCATAGGTCTTTTAGGCAATTCGACGTGGTGAAATATCCTACCGGTTCTTACGGCACTTCGAGGCGATGATTACTGTTCTACGAGGGAAATAACAAGGGCATCACCCCAATTGCTGGTGGACTTTTTGTGTGGTGTATTGGTGTATGAAAAATCGAAGGTTATTTTCAATTCTGGGTGCCACTGC
>DATAXU010000280.1:0-27433 GCA_036272955.1 Verrucomicrobiia bacterium | reverse complement strand
CGAATGACGACGCCTTCCATGCTGCGGGTTTCTTCTTTCACAATCGTTCCTGGGTTGTCATTGAGGCTGGAGCGGACTTCAAAAATCACGCCGAATTTTTTAGCGAATTCCACCGAACGCGACTGCATGACCTTTGCGCCGAGGCCGGCGAGTTCCAGCATTTCGTCGTAGGATATTTCGGCCAGCTTGCGCGCTTTGGGCACAATCCGCGGATCGGCGGTATAAACGCCATCGACATCCGTGTAAATCTGGCAAAGGTCCGCCTTCAAAGCCGCCGCCAGCGCAATCGCCGTCAGGTCCGACCCCCCTCGCCCCAGCGTGGTGATCTGCCCTTCGCTGGTTTGCCCTTGAAACCCCGCCACGATTACCACTTTTCCCTCATCGAGCTGCGCATGGACTTTCTTGGGCGTGATATTGGCGATTTTCGCCTTCGTATGAACGCCATCCGTCACGATCCCCGCCTGCGCCCCCGTCAGTGAAACCGCGGGCACGTCCAGCGAATGAAGCGCGATGGCGGTCAGCGCGATGGTGGTTTGTTCGCCGGTGGCCAGGAGCATATCCATTTCCCGTTCATTGGGCAGGGGAGTGAGTTCCTTGGCCATTTTGATCAAATTATCCGTCACCCCGCTCATGGCGGAAACGACCACCACCACCTGGCTGCCCTGGGCGCGGTACTTCGCGACCCGGGAGGCGACATTTTTAATCCGCTCCGGATTGGCGACCGAAGTCCCCCCGAACTTTTGAACTATCAACATTTGAACAAAATAGGAACTGAGAATTAAGAGTCAAAAACGACGAATTACAATTGAAAAGTAACTTGAACGACTCAGCCGTTTTGGGTTTCCCCCCGTTCGTTGCCGTTATTTGCGGTTAATTTCAGGCACAAGTTCATTTGACGCACCGCACCAGCACCCGAAGCCGCTTGACCTCGTAAGTCCGCGCATTGCTGGCAAACGTCCAATCCGGGTTGCCCTTCGGTTGGTTTCCAATGCCGAGGTCCGCCCCATCACCGGCCGTCCAATGATTGATCGCGAAGAGAGTCTGTTTCGCGTCATGGTTATGCACCTGCATCGAGCCGTATCCATTCTCGGGATCGGTCGGCTCGTCGCCAAAATCATAAACGTCGCCCGAGGCGTTCGGCACATGAGCGGAGTTGGCCGTGGAATAATTGTTCGGCCAAAACTCAATATTGCCCCCCGCTATGCCGATTCCGGTTTCGATTCCCTTGACGTCGGAGTACACGTCCATGTTCGCCACGTCCTGTTGGAAATGCGCGCGGGAACTCACTGTCGGCACACCGATCTTTCCGAGGTCGTGGGTAAATGCATCCATCGACACGAACAGATAATCTGTCGTCCCATTCGTCTTCTGGAGTTCGAGGAAATAAGCAATGCGATCAAACGGCTGCGGGATGTTTTCGCGGTTGTCCAAGGCGTAGTGGAAATTCTGCCCGAGTTTTCCCAGGTCCAAATCATAGGCCAGCCGATATTCCTTTGCCTCTGGAACGTACGTCAGCGGATCACGGGTGGGCGCCGTCCCTGCGCGAAATGCGCCCGCCGGCAACCCGGCGGCATTGATAAGATTAGGCACGGCCAACATGCTCCAGGCGAAACGCATCGCCACCGGATGTTTCACACCAGGAGCGGAAAGCAAGACGCTCGAACCATCAATCTGCGCGTCCGCTTTGACAAAACCTCCTTCGTCGGCGTCGATAATCTCAAACCAATCCAGCGGCTTCCCATCGCGGCTCGCCAGTCCGTCCGCATCGTCAAAGTTGACGCGCAACTGGTTGCCCTCGACGCTGAACGACTTAAATGTCGGCCCGGAGCACACCAATTTTTCGTCGCCGTATGTCCTGGCCAGCGCCAGCAACGCGAGCCGATGGCCCACATCCTGTTTGTCCTTCGGGTGGATATTTGTCAGGTCGCCAATGTCATTGATCACCGCCATGCCGGTGTTGGGAATTGTCCGCGCCGCGACGTCTTGGGCCTCCCAAATCTGCGGCTCCGTTTGCGGGTTGCCGCCGTAGTTGTAAGGCGCAATCTGGACGAAATAAAACGGGAAATCGCCTTCGTGCCACAGCGTCCGCCAGCCGGCGATGAGCGCACGCATTCGGTCGGCGTAACGCATCCCATCGCCCATATTGGATTCCCCCTGGTACCAGATCGCCCCGCGCATCGCATAGGGAATAAGCGGATGGATCATCCCGTTGTAAAGCGCGGTTGCATTCTGCACATCGTGCGGCGGGAGCAATTCCGCCGGGAACCCAGGCATGGTCGGAACCAGGGTGCGCAATGCCATCGCGCGGCGGGCAGACGCCACCCATCGTTCCGTGTTGTCGATCGTTTGACGCAATCGATCCTGGTGCCGCGCAGTGGTGGGATCCGCTAATTGCACCAAGTCGTACTCGTTGCTCAACGCAGGCATCGCGGCGTAACCTTCCGGCGGTGTCCACGATTCGATGCGTGTGCCGCCCCAGCTTGACTCAATCAGGCCGACGGGCACGCCCAACTTCTGCCGCAATTCGCGTCCGAAATAATAGGCGGCCGCCGAGAAGCCGTCCCAACCATTTTCCGCCACGGTATTGGACGAGCAAAGTTTCCATTCGCCGTCGATATTCGTTTGCGGCAACGGCGCCCACTTGCGCGTCACCAACAGCAGCCGAAGCTCCGGATCATTTGCCTCCGCAATTTCCTTGTGGGCATCGCGGAGCATTCCCATTCCCATTTCCATGTTCGATTGCCCTGAACACAGCCACACCTCGCCGACCATCACATCGTCAAACTCGAGGGAATTGGAGCCCGTTACTTTGAGGGTGAACGGGCCGCCTGCTTTCATCGCAGGAAGAATGATTTTCCATTCGCCGCGCTCATTTGCCTGGACTTGGCCGTTGGCGGATCCAAGCGCCACGGTGAGCGTTTCATTTGGGTTCGCCCAGCCCCAAATCGTTATTGGCATATCGCGCTGGAGAACCATGTGACTGGCGAACACGTTGGGCAATCGGACGTCGGCCCGGGCGGGAACAACAACCGCCGCGCAACAAAAAATGACCGCCGCTAAACAGGTAAGAGTGATACTTCGCATAGTCTTGCGTCAAAGGGTGAAATGAACTTGGCGGATGTCAAGGAATCGAATCGACGGGGTGACGGCTCAAATGAATTTTGTCGGCAGATGCTTTTGCTTTTGAATTCCGCATTCTGCATTCTTAGCTCGAATGAACCTCGCACTTACTTTTGCACAATCGGCGCGCGAAAACCCGGAGAAGACGGCGCTGTTTTGCGGGCAGGCCCAATTCTCTTACCGGCAATTCCTGGGTCAGACGGTCGCTGTCGCCAATCGCCTCAGGGCGGAGTTCGGCGTTAAGCGAGGCGACCGGGTTGGCGTCTGGCTGCAAAATTGCCCGGAGTTTATCCCCGCGGTTTTTGGCGCGTGGCAAGTTGGCGCCATCGTCGTGCCCATCAACAATTTTCTCAAGCCGGCTGAGGTCCAGTTCATCCTTGCGGACGCTGGAATCAAGGTGCTCATCCTCGATAGCCGGGATTTTCAGCAGCCTGGCGTACGCCCGTTTCCGATCGAGACCTTTGGCAGCGCGGATGGCGAGTCGGAGGGCGATTGTGACGTTGCGGAAGAAGCGTTGGCGCTCATCATTTACACTTCGGGAACGACCGGGCATCCCAAGGGCGCCATGCTGTCGCACGCGAATGTCCTGTCGAACGTCGCGAGTTGCAAAGTTGAACTTCTCGCGGTGGGTGAAGACCGCTTTGTTGTGCTGCTCCCGATGTTCCATAGCTTCATGCTGACGGTCGGGGTCCTGTTGCCGATGCTCATTGGCGGTTCGATTGTTTTGATCAAAACGCTGCATCCGCCGAAAAATGTGATTCAGGAGATTATTCAACATCGTGCCACGCTATTGCCCGCCGTGCCGCAATTCTTTCGCGCGCTGGCGCAATGTCCATTGCCGGCGGAATCTCCGTTGCGCCTTTGCATCAGCGGAGGCGCTCCGTTGCCGGCGGAAACATTGCGGGAATTTACGGCGCGATTTCCCATCCCGCTCCTAGAAGGCTATGGATTGAGCGAGGCGAGTCCCGTGGTTTCGTTCACGCCGATTCGTGGACCTTGGAAGGCGGGGTCCATCGGCCGGCCGATCACCAATGTCGAAGTAACGATTCAAGACGACGCCGGCAATATCCTGCCGCCGCGGCAGGTCGGGGAGCTTTGTGTGCGCGGCCCCAATGTCATGCAAGGTTACTGGAATCTCGCGGACGAAACCGCCCAGGCATTGCGCGGAGGATGGCTTTTGACGGGCGACCTTGGTTATGTGGATGAGGACGGATATTTTTATATCACCGATCGCAAGAAGGACATGCTCCTGGTCAATGGCATCAATGTGTACCCGCGCGAGGTGGAGGAAGTTCTCTACAAATTCCCTGGAGTCAAGGAGGCGGCGGTCATTGGCGTCCCCGATGCCCGGCGGGGCGAGCAGCCTTTGGGTTTTGTGGCGGCGCAAGAGGGTATTGCTTTGGATGAGAGTGTTTTGCAGGAGTTCCTTCGCGAACGTTTGGCGGATTACAAGGTGCCGCGCCGGATCGTTTTTCTTCCGGCGTTGCCTCGGAATGCGACGGGGAAAGTGATGAAAACTGAACTGAGAAAATTCGAGTAACAGAGAAAAACGCATAAAAACGCGTAAAATCGCCTAGTTTTTTCTTAACATGTTTATTTTAAGCAACTTATGATTGAAATGGACTTTTACGAGTTGACGGTGGGAGCAGACGCCCCGTAAACTATTGGCACTGCGAGAATGTCGCCTGAAGCGGCGTCCCCACAGTCCGATTTTATGGCTGAAGGATATTGTGTTAAGTGCAAAGCAAAGAAGGAAATTGTCGAGGCCGTTGAAGAAGTGATGAAGAACGGAAGGAAAGCGATCAAGGGGAAGTGTCCCACTTGCGGCGTTGTCATGTTTAAAATCCTTGGCGGAAAAGCTGCCGTGGCCGCCACCCCTGCTGGTGGCGCCACTCCGCCACCCAAAGCCAACCAACCGAGCTGAGTTTCCCTTATGGCCCAACAACTGGCTTACGTCATCATCACTCCATATACACTTCACAAATCCCGCACCGGCGGGATTCTTGCGCGGCTGATCACGCGGACGGGCTTGGAACTTGCCGCGGCGCGGATGTTCGCTCCCAGTGACGAATTGGTGCAGCAATACTCCGACGTCATCATTTCCGCGGCCGATCCCCAAGACAGGCGGATCCAGGAATTGATTCGCGATTATATCCTGCGCAATCTGGCGCCGGACCCAAAAACCAAGCGCTCACGCCGCGCCATGATGCTGCTGTTCCGCGGCGAGGAAGCGGTGCGCAAGGTCCGGTCGGTGATCGGCAACATTTCCGCTCATCGTCGCGGCGGAGAATCCATCCGCGACACTTACGGCGACCTGGTTCTCGATGAGCATGAGCAGGTGCGTTATTTTGAACCGGCTGTGCTGGCGGCTCCTACGCCGGAGGAAGCTGCGATCAAACTGAAGCTTTGGGCGCGCTTTTCGGACACCGATGGGGGTATTGTTAATAATACGCTTACCTATGAGCCGGGCGAAAATCCGCAACGCACCCTCGTCTTAATCAAGCCGGACAACTTCCGTTTTGCCACGGGGCGCCCGGGCAACGTGATTGATTTTCTTTCGCGCACGGGGCTTTTCATTGTGGGCATCAAGGTCCATCGAATGAGCGTTGCAGAGGCCGCGGAGTTTTATGGCCCGGTGCGGGAGGTGTTGCGGACCAAGCTCAAGGATGTTGTCGCTTCTCGCGCTAAAATGGTGCTGGAGAAGGAGTTCGGATTCAAAATTCCATCGGCAGAGGAAAAACAGATTGGCGACCTGCTAGGCCCGGCGTTCGGAGACAATCAGTTCGACAACATCGTCAAATTCATGTCCGGCCGTTCGCCGAGCGAGGTCGATCCCTCTTTGGCGCGGCAGCCGGGGACGGAAAAGTGCATCGCGCTCATTTACGAAGGCGTCGAGGCTATCGGCAAGATTCGCGATGTTCTGGGGCCGACCGACCCGTCCAAGGCTCCGCCCGGCTCGATCCGACGCGAATTTGGTTCGACGATCATGGTCAACGCCGCTCATGCCAGCGATTCCGTGGAAAGCGCCCAACGCGAAATGAAAATCGTGAATGTCGGCGAAAACAACTTCCGCGCGGTGGTCGAAGAAGTTTATGGCAAAGTGTGATTGTCCCTGATGTGCAGGTCCAGCGGGTCAATTGTGGTGGGCGGCAGGTTTCGGGCTGTTTCGAGAAGCGGGCGTGAGGATTCCGGCAAGGCCAGCAGGGCGGAGATGTCGTCTTGTTTCCAAATCAGAACGTAACCCTTCGCAATCAGGTTCTCGGGGCGCAACAGTTCCGATTGCAAATCCAGGATGACGTAATCCACCTTGTAGTCGCGGCAAAGCCGGAACCAATCGCCGGTATGGTCGAAGAAATCGTTGTTCAGCTTGAAAGTGGATTCCGGATAGGCGGCCTCATAACGGCCATCCATTGAGATTTTGATTCCTGGGTAAAGACGCCAGCTTAAATAGCTGCCCCAGGCGAATGGAGTTGCCAGATTCCCGCGGGCACGAGCCAGCGCCAAAATGTCCGCCTCCCGCACCGGGTCTTCGCCAACCGGGGCCAACGGTTGGAGGGAAGCGCCTGGCAGGAATTTTAGCGCGACAAAAAACGCGACTCCTACATACACAACGCCCACGCCGTAAACCGGGTCGATTTTTAAACGTCCCGCCCAGGGGCGCAAGGCCGCCTCAAAATAGGGGCCGGCGAATGCAAGGGCGGCAATGCCGAAAAATGGGCCGTGCCTGCGGCTGTGCCATCCCATAAAGGCCGTCCCCGCCAACACGACCAGGCCCAGGAAATTTTTGCGCTCCACATGCCGCCAACCCGCGGCGAGCGCAATGACCGTCAGTATGAACACCAGCCGGAAGCCCCAAAATTCGTCCCACGCCAGCAAAGGCGGCGGTCGAAATTCGGCTATTCGCGCGCGCGGATGCAACAACGCCGGAATCAGATACCCCCAAAACCGGGGTCCATAAGGGTTGATTAGCGTCACCAAGGCGCAAGCAGCGGCTGTTCCCGCCACAAGAAGGCGGTTTTTTCCCGCGATCCAAGCGGCGCCGCAGTAGAAAAAGACGACCCCGAGGGAAACCACGAAGCCCCCGTGAAGATTCGTCCCCGCCAGAGTCAGCAACGGCAAAGCCACTGCCGGCCACCGGGCGCCGCGCCAGAATTCTTCGACGCACAACAGGGTCACCGCAAAGAGAAAAAACGTGAATACGTGGCTTCGGACCACCGGGATAAAGCCGGTCAGAATGGAGGCCGCTACGGGGAGAGCCAGCAGCAGCAGGCAATTCACACTACAACCCTGACGCCGGCCCGCACACGCCGCAGCCAGAAGCATCCCCACCGCCAATACGATCCTGAGCAGGATCAGCGAGGCAGGCCCAAACCAGCGCAGCAAAAAATAGAAAACCACGCCCGCGCCGCATTCGTGGTCGATGGGATGCAACAGGGTCGGCGTGAACGCATAAAGATCGTGGGGCGGAATGTGGCCGGTTTTCCAGACGGATTCGCCAATCGCGAGCTTGGCCCAAAGATCGCCTTCGGTAATGTTGTGAAAAGCTAGAATTACACCCAAAGAGACCGCTCCCAGCAGCGCGATCAATCCTTGAAAAAAGCGGGTCCGGCTATGGCTCACAGGAAGCCGATATTTCGTGCAGAGCCGGCAATTCCTTTATCCGTCCCGACCCTGCGTTTTTGAGCGATATGGGAAACCGGCATGAGTGGAAATTACAAACCCTCCCGGGGAGAGTCAATCGCTCACTGTCGTCCTTCCTCTACAGAATTCCCTGAGTGAGGGCGCGGTTTTTTTCAGTTTGCTCCAACTTTCGACTCCGGGTAAAGTTGCGTCATGACCGCCGCAGAAGTTATTGAGGAAATTATGCATTTGCCGCGAGAAGAGCAATCGAGGGTCCTCGAATTCGCTCTCGAGATTAAACGCAAGCGCCAGCTTTCGGGAACGGAGTTATCCGCGCTGGCGCAACGGATGGTGGATACGGACGATTCCACCGAGGTGGAGAGATTGAAATCGGAGATTACACGCGGCTTTTACGGAGATAGCCGTGCCACGCAAGCATCCAAATGTTGAATGTATGAAGTTGACACCAAAATTCACCCAGAATTGCTTTTGATCCCAATTTGACTTTGCCCGCCGAAGGCTGATATTGTGCGGGAAGATGAAAGCAAAATCTCGCAAGCTTCTGGATTATCCCGATCAGACACGCGGGAGCAAGCTGGCCGCTGAAATACGAAAAAAGGCCAATGGCCTTTCATCCAAACAACGCGCAGAGTATTTTCGCAAGGGAATGTCGATGATTTATGGCGGCGAAGGGACAAAAGAAGCTTCTCGCGCTTGACACGAACTTTCTGCTGGATTTGGCTCGAAAAGAACTCTTTGCCGAGGATTTTAGAGACTTTTTCCGGCGCCTTGGATTTCAACTTCTCATTCCGCCAACGGTCGTGGCGGAAATAGCCGTTGCGAGCGAAGATGATTCGGACGAAAAGCGGGTCCTCGCATTGAAAGTCTCAAGAAACTTAATACGGTGGGGACTCCAGCCGTTTCCAGTTAATTCGGCAGGAGAGTTTATCGCGGAGCGATTTTCCGCGCGTCTTCGGGAGAAAGGGCTGTTGCCATTCGATGAGATCAACGATGGGATTATCCTTGCCGAAACATCGCTTGGGGGAATTTCTATTTTGGTTACACGCGATAAACATTTGCTTGGCATTGATGAAACCAGCCTTTCGATGGCATTTAACGATGCCGACTTGGCGCCGGTTAATCCAGCGCATCCAAGGCGGCTCCTGCGCTCTGCGCAACAGATGTTCTGACTCTCATCAAAAAAGAACCCTTCGTGAGTCCTATGGATTGCGCCCGACTTTGGACAGAGGAACGATGGGAAACTTTGGCGTAAACCGCAAACGCGAGGGACCGTTTTCGTCGAAGAGATAACCATTCATGCCGCCCGCACAACGGAGAAATGATTTCCCATCAGCCAGGAAGCATAATCAAGGCACGCCTGTACGTCGGCACGGGTGAGCTTCGGGTATTCTTCCAGAACATCCTCGGTGGAATCGCCGGGGCTGACAAACCGAATTTTTGAAATTTCGGCTTACTGGATTGGCAATCGCTCTATTTGATAAAACTCGGCGACTCCGTTTGTCGGGGTTGTCGCGGTGAAGAGACCGTTCGTGAGCGCGGTGAAAGTGCTGGGCACGGCCTGGAACGGTCCGCTGACAACCGGGCCGCTTACGAGCGCAAAGTTCGTCGTTGCGTCGGACCGGGAGGCCAGGAATTCAATCGTCACGCTGCCGCTGCTGCGATTGTCGGTGATGCTCTCGATCACCGGCTCGACATGCACCAACGCAAGGGTGGTCGCCTGGTTGACGCCGTCCGGCGGGGAAAAAATATGCAGCAAGCCCCCCAAATGCAGGGGCGATTGCGTCGCCGCATAGAGATTGCCAACGTTGTCCCACGCCGTGACGAAGTATTGGTTGGTGGAATCCAGATTTGTGACCGTCGCGCCGGTGAGCGCGTTTAGGACTTGGACGCCGTTGGTGGTCGGGCCGCCGTTGAGCGCGCACGCGACGTATTTCGGCTTCTGTCGTGAATCGATGCTGGTATCGGACACTCCCAGACTCGCGGCTTCGCTCCAGCCAAACGCATTCGTGTTCAAAAATACCATGCAGTCCGCGTTGGTATCGCCGGGGTCGGTTAAATATTGGCCGATGAAGACGTCCGAATTTGTATCGACCATCAGGCCGCCGGTTACGGCATCGCTCAACTTGCCGCCGAAGGGAACGGCCACCGTGCCTGTGCTATCGTTCGGGTCCGCGATGCCATTGGTCAAATGCCAGTACCATATTCCCGCCCCGTTGGTGTCGCCATCTCCCAGCCAGACCAGGCCGTCGGACGTGCCCGCGCCGGTAATATCCATTCCAGCCCAGCCGTAGCCCAACAAGTAGGAATAGGGATTGGCGCTGTAATTTCCCGGGGCCAACACGGTTTGATTGGTGGTCAGCGTCAGATTAAAAGCCACAATCTGGCCGAGGCTTGAGAAGTCATTCATATAGAGGCGGTCGTCGTCCCCCACCCTAAGTTTCTCGGGCAGGTCCGCACTGCCGTCGTCGTATATTGAGTAACCGCCGTCGCCGTAAGGGCCTTCGTCGGCAAAGCTGCTGTCGGCGTTGAGTTTCAGGATCGTGTCATTGCTTCCGGGCGTCGGCGCGGGAAGTGGCGTGATACTTCTTCCCGCCGCGTTGCCGATGAATATACGGCCATAATAGATGCTGTTGGAATTGTCATCGACAGCCAACCCCCGGGGCGCCAGCACAAAATTGCCGGGGCTTGTGTCGTGGCTGATTTGAGTCCAATTCGTGTAGCCGGACGACGAAGGAGTGACGGCAATGACATAATTTCCCGTCGGCACCTGGTTGCTGGTGTTGTCGTTATTGTCCCAAACGACGGTATTTGAGCCAAGCCACGTCCCGTTCGTGCCCGCGCCCAGGGAAAACGTTCGAAACAAGGTGCCGCCTGAGGAGATATTGATCGTCGTTCCCAACGTGGCGGGTTCGTTGAGAATGTAAGTGATCGTGTTGGTGACCGGCGGGACGCCGGTGACGGGATTGCGGGCGCCGTTCAGTTTAACGTCTGTTGCGTAAATATTGGCCCGCGCCGTCGTGCTCAACAGAAGACCGGCCAAAACAATTGCGGACAACCTCCAAGCGGTGTTCTTCATAATGTTTATTCGACGGAATTGTAAACCAAACGGGGCGTTAGTAAATCATTTTGCGCGAGCCCAATTTTCCATTTGAATCCGCCCCGGGCGGTTGTAGGTTCTGGCTGGCGACTAATCTGTAACGATCCATGCCCCGCCCCTCCGAAAGTTACTGGCTGACACGATTTGTCATTCTTCGGTGGCTCGGGTTTGTTTATGCTGTGGCGTTTTTTTCCGCGGCAACACAAATCCTCCCGTTGATCGGCTCCCACGGTCTTTTGCCGCTGGATTTATTTCTCACCCGGGTTGAGAACATTCTGGGTTCGCCTTCGGCCGGATTTGTCCGGCTTCCCTCCCTATTTTGGTTCGCCCACTCGGATGCTGTCCTGCAAGGGACAGCGTGGGCGGGTTTCGCGATTTCGTGCGCGGTGATGGCCGGCTACGCCAATGCCATCGTAATGACTTTGCTCTGGGTGCTCTACATGTCGTTCGTGCATCTCGGTCAGGATTGGTACGGGTATGGTTGGGAAATCCAATTGCTCGAAACCGGGTTTCTTGGGATTTTTCTTTGCCCGCTGGTCGATGGGCGCCCGTTTCCGAAACGCGAACCGCCGGTAGTGGTGATCTGGCTGTTTCGCTGGCTGATCTTTCGCATCATGCTCGGCTCGGCGCTCATCAAACTCCGGGGCGACAAGGTCTGGCGCAATCTGACCGCGCTCTATTATCATTTTGAGACCCAACCGATACCCGGTCCGTTAAGCCGCTGGTTCCAATTCCTGCCGCACTGGATGCTGAAAGGGGGCGTCCTCTTTAATTACCTGGCCGAATTGATCGCGCCGTTCTTTGCATTTTACCCATGCGTCGCCCGGCGGATCGCGGGCGTGATCATGGTGGCCTTCCAATTTTCGCTCATTCTCAGCGGCAACCTTTCGTTCCTCAATTGGCTGACCATCGTGCCGGCGCTCGCGTGCTTCGATGATGGCTTTCTGGCGAAACTGCTGCCTCGCGCCATGGTGAATTGGGCGGGCGCGGCCGCGGCGGCGGCGCAACCCAGCCGTCCGATGCGCGGTATCGCATGGACGGTGGCGGTGATTATCGGGATTTTGAGCGTCTTCCCTGTGGTCAATATGCTTTCGCCGCGGCAAGTCATGAACACGTCGTTCGATCCGCTCGATTTGGTGAACACTTATGGCGCGTTCGGCAGCGTGGGGCGCGAGCGGTTGAATGTGATTTTTGAAGGCACGGACGCGGAAACACCCGATGCCCGCGCCGTGTGGAAACCCTATCTTTACAAAGCGTTGCCCGTCTTGTTGAACCGGAGGCCGCCGCAGATTGCGCCTTATCAACCCCGGCTGGATTGGCAGATGTGGTTTGCCTCCATGGAAGACGCCAACGACTATCCGTGGACGTTCCACCTGGTTTGGAAACTTCTGCATAACGACCCCGGCACGCTGAGCCTCTTTGGCGGAAATCCATTTCCGAACAAGCCGCCGCGATACATTCGCGCCGTGCTGTATCGCTACCAATTCGCGCCGCCGGGGAATCCGGAGGGCAATTGGTGGAAGCGCGAGGAGATAAGCCTCTGGCTGCCGCCGTTTTCCGTGGACGATCCGCGCCTGCTGGAAATCCTGAAGGAGGCGGACTGGCACTGATCGCCTGCACTGATTCCCCGCTTGCGGTAAGAACTTCCATTTTTATAATGCGGCGATGCTGGATATCAGATTGATTCGCGAAAAGGCCGATTTTGTCCGCCAACTGCTGGCGACTCGCGGGGCGGGCGACGAAAAAAAAATTGACGAAGTGCTCGCGCTGGACGAGCGGCGGCGCAAAGCCCTGACGGAAGTCGAACAACTCAAGGCATCGCGAAATCGCGTCTCGAAGGAAATCGGGGCCTTGATGGCGCAGAAAAAGACCGCCGAGGCCGAGGAGAAAAAGAAGGAAACCCGCGAGATGGGCGAGAAAATCGCCGCGCTGGACAAAGAAACGGCAGAGAGCGAGCAACAGCGCGATTCTCTGATGCTCCAGTTGCCCAATTTGCCCCACAGCACAGTCAAGGTGGGGCAATCGGCGGCGGACAACCCGGAGGTGCGCGCGTGGGGAGCCAAGGCGTGTTTTGATTTTCAGCCGCGGACGCACGTTGAAATTTGCGAGCAGCTCCGGCTGGTGGATTTTGCGCGCGCCACAAAAATTTCCGGGGCGGGATTTCTGCTTTACACCGGATGGGGCGCGCGGCTGGAGCGGGCGCTGATCCAGTTTCTACTTGACTTGCACACGGGGGAACACGGTTACACCGAAGTGTCGCCGCCGTTCCTGGTCAATCGCGATTGCATGGTGGGCGTGGGGCAATTTCCCAAATTTGCCGACCAATATTACGGCGTGCAGGAGGGAAACGACGCCGCGACCCTGGGAAAACTTTTTCTCATTCCCACCGCGGAGACGCCCGTCGCCAATATTCACCGCGACGAAATCCTCAAGGAGAGCCAGTTGCCGATTCGTTATTGCGCCTACACGCCGTGTTTTCGCGGGGAAGCGGGGGCGGCGGGGGTCGGCACGCGCGGCATGATTCGCGTCCATCAATTTGACAAGGTCGAACTGATCAAAATTACGCGGCCGGAAGAGGGTTACGATGAATTGGAGAAGCTGGTGGCCAACGCCGAACGCGTCCTCCAATTGCTGGGCCTGCATTACAGGGTCGTGCAGCTTTGCACCGGCGACATGGGTTTTGCCAGCGCGATGACTTATGACATCGAAGTCTGGGCGCCGGGCCAGGGGCAGTTTTTGGAAGTTTCCAGTTGCTCCAATTGCGAGGATTTCCAGGCCCGCCGGATGAATCTCCGGTTTAAAACGGAGGGTGGCGAGAATAAGTTTCCGCACATTCTCAATGGCAGCGGCACGGCGCTGGCGCGGCTGTTTGTCGCGCTGGTGGAGACACACCAGCAGGCCGATGGCAGCGTTCTCGTCCCCGCGGCCCTCCAGCCCTTCTTGAAAACCGAACGAATTTCCGTCCCGTAGCGATGAAAATTTTGCTGGTGAGCAGCGAGGCCGTGCCCTATTCGAAAACGGGCGGCCTGGCGGACATGGTGGGCGCGCTCGCCAAGTTCCTCGCGCGGGCGGGACACAGGGTCGGACTGGTCACGCCGCTGTATCGCGAAGTCCGCGAACGTTTCCCGGCGCTTCAGCCGTTCGATTGGAAGTTTGACCTTCCGTTCGGGCCGGACCGCATTGGCGGCGGGGTGTTCATCCACGAACCGCACCCAGGTTTGACGGTTTATTTTATCGAGCACCCGGCGTTCTTTGAGCGCAGCGGCATTTACCAGGAGCGCGGAATCGATTATCCCGACAACGCGGAGCGGTTCATTTACTTTTCCAAATGCGCGACGCACCTGGCGCGCTACCTTCCGTGGGGGCCGGAATTGGTCCACGTGCATGATTGGCCCGCGGCGCTGGTCCCCGTATTCGTCGCGGACCAAAAATCGCGCGACAATTGGGCCGGCGCTCCCCCGACCTGCCTGACCATCCATAATCTTGCCTACCAGGGCGTTTTTCCGGCCGCAAAATTCGGTTTGACAAACTTGCCGCGGAATTATCTTCAGCCGGAGAGCATGGAGTTTTACAAATCCATGAATTTCCTAAAGGGCGGAATTTCCCATGCCGATATAATTACAACGGTCAGCCCGCGTTATGCGCGCGAAATTACGACTGAATTATATGGATGCGGACTCGACGGGGCTTTGCGAAAGAGGCAAAATGTCCTTCACGGCATCCTCAACGGAGTCGATTACGACGAATGGAAAACGGAAGGCAACCCGTTCCTGCCGCATTCCTTTTCGGCGAAGGCGTTGATCGGGAAGCAGGCGGACAAGGCCGCGTTACAAGCGGAATTGGGCCTGGCGAAGGCGCCGGAAACGCCGTTGTTTGGCACGATTTCCCGGCTAGCGGAACAAAAGGGTGTCAACTTGCAATTGGCCGCGTTGCAGGAAATGCTCGCGGCGGACATGCAATTCGTCCTGCTCGGCAGCGGCAACCGGGATTATGAGCGGGGCTATCGCAAATTGGCGGAGCGATATTCCGGCAAATGCGCCGCGACAATTGGATTTGACACGGGATTGTCACACCGCATTGAGGCGGGGTGCGATTTTTACTTGATGCCGTCGCATTTTGAGCCGTGCGGGTTGAACCAGATGTACAGTTTGCGCTACGGCACGGTGCCGATCGTCCGGGTGACCGGCGGATTGGACGATTCGGTCACGGACATCGCTGAGGACCCCGAGCACGCGGATGGAATCAAGTTTGCGGAATATTCCGTGCGCGCGCTGGCCAAGGCGATACGCAAGGCGCTGGTGCTCTACACGGACAAGCCGTTGCTGGAACATTATCGCCGCAACGGGATGGCGCGCGATTTTTCATGGGAGAATACAACGCGCGAATACGCGGGGCTTTATGCGAAAATGAAAAAAGTTTGATTATTTGACATTTGAATGCCGTCCAACTTGGCGGACAGATGGCATGTAACCAATTGCCTCCTTTGGAACGTCTTTCACTATGAGTATGATTAAAAGTCAGGCTGAGACCGTTAAGCAATCAGACGTCGCTTTTACGCTGATTGAGCTTTTGGTGGTGATTGCCATAATCGGCATCCTTGCCAGCATGCTGCTGCCCGCGTTGGCTTCCGCCAAGGAATCCGCCAAGCGCATTAAATGCACAGATAACATTCACGAACTCGGCCTTGCCAATCAGATGTATGCCGACGATAACCATGGCCAATACACGCCGCGCGAAGGCACCGTCCGCTGGCCGTTTGATTTGATCTCCTATTACAAGACCACCAACTTGCTCATTTGCCCGAGCGAACTGACCAACTGGCCCGTGTCCATCGGCACCAACCCGCAGTATCCCGCCGATAACACCGCCCGCAGTTATTTGATTAACGGTTTTAATGACGGTTATTGGTCCAAATACGGCGACATCAACGCGATTAACGATGTCGCCTCCCCGTTCCTGAGTGAAAGCGATATTCCCCAGCCCTCGCAGACGATTATGTTCGGCGAAAAGCTCAGTTACTGGGGCGATTTCTTTATGGATTATTTTGAATACGACGACGGACTGAAGCTCGACCAGGACAAACATTCCCACAGCGTGATGTCCACCAACCTAGGAGGTTCGGTCAACGGGTTCATCGATGGCAGCACCCAGTTTCTCAAGGTCAACCAGTCGTTTTATCCCATCGTCCTCTGGTGTACGACGACTTTTTATCGCACGAACGCTCCCGGCACCGCGTTGCCCTGATCTATTCCCCCCTGGCCGTAAAGTCCGCGCTGCCGTTGACAGTTCCGGCGGAGATCATGATTCGATAAACGACGCCGGGCGTCAACGGGGCTGGCTTCACATTGGCCAACGCGGGTTTCATTCCGTGAATATGTTGTCCGTAAGCAAACGCGCGCGTCGGCGCCGAGTTGCTCTCGGAAACCAAGTTCCAAGACGGCGGTGTTGCCGGGTCCACTTTGCCATCCTCATCCACCGGGGCGACCTCCAGCTTCGTCAGCTTGAAATTGTCATTCAGCGTAAAAGAAATCACGTAATGCATCACTCCCCCCGAAAGGGCCGGATGCCACGCCGCCAGAATAACAATCGGCTTCTCTTTCTTGTGGCCGAAGTAATGGTAATAGGTCACGCCCAAAACCAGCAATATTGCTATCCAAATGGTTTCCCGTTTTCGCATGTCTAAGGACTGACACCGTTTATGTGGCAATTATTCGATTTACTTTTTCCGAGCATCAAAACCAACCCCGCGCCTCCCAGTGAAAGCGCCGCGCTATATCCAAATGCCGCCCCGGTGCCAAAAGCCGTCCACAATCCTCCCACGATAATGCTGGAAAGAAAATCTCCAATTCCGTTGATCGTCGCGAGCGTTCCGAAGGCAACCCCGTGATTTTCTTCCGCGACCAGTTCCGCGCAAAGCGAATCCTCCAAAGTCTCCTCCAGGGCCACATTGGTTCCGCCAAGTATAAAAATGAGCGCCAGCGTTCCAACGGTTGCGGGCAAAAATATAATGCACAGGCACATCGCCGCCGCCATTGAATACCCGACCGCCAAAAGAATATTTTTTGGAAAACGATCTCCCAACCAGCCACCGGCGAACGCAAACCCCGCGGAAAAGACATTGTGCAACACGTAAAGCCCGACCGCGACAGTCGCGGCCCTGGACGCCCCGAGCACCGGTGTCAGTTTTTGCAGCGCGAAAAGGATCAGCAACGTGTGGGCGAATGCCCCGGCGCCGAACAACCCCACCGCCACCGCAAATTTTCGATACGCCGCCGGAAGCCCTCGCAGTCTTTGGCCGAATGAAATGTGCGGCACTGGCTTTCGCTCCTTCTCCTTCACCAAAATCGTGATCAGCGCGGCGGCGGCCAGCCCGGGAATCAGTGTCAACGCAAACAAAGTTCGATAGTGATGATGCAGCAACTCCAAAAGTCCCAACGCGGTTACCGGACCGACAATCGCTCCGACCGTGTCCATCATTCGTTCAAAGCCGAAGGCGCGCCCGTACGTTTCTCTGGTCACGGCGGCTGCCAGCAAGGCTTTTCGCACCGGCGTCCGCACCCCGCGTCCAAGCCATGCGCCCGCGCGCGCCGCCAACACGTGCCACGCAGTCGTTGCCAGGCCAAATGACGCCGTTCCAAGGGCTGTGGCAACGTAACCAATTGCCGCGATCGGTTTACGACGTTGCAATTTGTCCGTGTAAAAGCCGGAAGCCATTTTGGCGACGCTCGAAAGACCATCGGAAACGCCTTCGATCACCCCAAGCCAGACCGCCGCCGCGCCCATCGTTGCAAGGAAGGCCGGCAAAACCGCCGTGGCAATCTCGTGCGACCAATCGCTGAACAGCGATGCGAGACCGATTCCAAGGACAGTGCGGTTAAGCCAAGGTTGTTTTATTCCTAAAATGAAATATTGAGAAACGTCGCATCCAGCAGGCACAACGGGTTTTTCCGCGCAACCGCGGTCGCAACCGAACTGTAAATCCGCACATGCCCAACACGAAAGATCTTCGGCCTGAACGACGCGGGGACTGTGGGCTGGGGCGTCAACAGCCCTTCTCCCCCGATCCGGCTGATGATTCCGTCTTGAGGCGGAAGCGCGCCTTGCGACCTCTGGCTCGACAAGGTGTAAGTATGCGTGTCCTCGAAGTGGGCCAGGGGCGAAGTATCTCCCTTTTGTTGCTCGCTTGCGGCCTTCGGCGGCGGCTTATTCGTTTGCCCAAATGAAACCGAACAAGCCACGGTCAACGTCCAAAACACCATCAAAATCTTCTTCATGCGTACCTCCGACGTTACGCATTAAGGTAGCTTCGTTATTCGCTAAACGCCAATGGAAACATGCTTGGTTTCCAGGAACGCATCCAGCCCCTCGCTCCCCAATTCCCGTCCCCAGCCGCTTTGCTTGACTCCGCCAAACGGCGCGTTGGTGGTGGTCGGCAGGCCATCGTTGATGCCAATCATTCCCGCTTCGATCTGGTCCATGGCCCGGAAGGCCCGGCTCAAATCGCGGGTAAAAACATAAGCTGCCAAGCCGAATGGCCCGGAGTTCGCCGCGGCAAACGCCTCGGACTCACTCTCAAATTCCGCCACCGACGCCACAGGCGCGAACGTTTCCTCCTTCATGCATAAACTGTCTTTGGGCACACCGGCCAACACGGTCCCGGGGAAAAAATGGCCCGGGCGGTCGAGCCGCTTGCCGCCGCACAAAAGGCGCGCGCCCCGTTTGACAGCGTCCTCGATGTGTTCCTCCGCTTTCTTGATCGCATTGGCGTCAATCATCGCCCCGATTTGAACGTCAGGTTCCAAACCGTCCCCGACTTTGAGCGCCTTGGTTTTTTCGACCAACCGCTCGACGAACCGGTCGTGGATGCCGCGTTGCACGTAGATGCGGTTGGCGGCAATGCACGATTGACCGGTGTTTCGAAACTTCGCGAGCATCGTCCCATCGACGGCTTTTTCCAAATCCGCGTCGTCAAATACCAGCACCGGGTTAAGGCCGCCCAGTTCCAACGAAAGCAGTTTGACTTGCGCCGCCGCGCCGGCAATCAGCTCCCGGCCCACTTCCGTGGATCCGGTGAAACTGATTTTGCGCACAAACGGGTTTTCCAGGAATTCCCGCGCGATCGCCGAGGCTGAACCCGCGACCAGTTGAAACACCCCCTTGGGCAACTTCGCCGCGTGACACGCCTCCGCAAAAGCGACATTGGAAAGCGGTGTGTAGCTCGCAGGTTTAAGAATCACCGGACACCCAGCGGCCAGGGCGGGCGCGATTTTACGCACCGAGAGCACCAGCGGAAAATTCCACGGACTGATCGCGCCCACGACCCCGATCGGCCCCTTGACGACAAGGTTCCGTTTCCCGTCCGTTTGATGCGGGATGATACGCCCATAGCCCCGCCGCGCTTCCTCGGCGAACCAATGCAGGTGGTCGAGGGTCATCCCCAATTCCCCGGCGCTTTGCGCAAGGGGTTTCCCATTTTCCAACGTGATCGTTTTCGCGATCTCGTCCTTGCGTTTTTCCAGTTCGTTCGCGATTGCGTGCAGGTATTCGCCCCTGGCTTTCGCCGTCAACGCGCGCCACCCGGCAAACGCCGCCTGCGCGTCCGCAACGGCCTTCTTCATCCGCGCGCCGTCTATCGCCGACATTTGCGCAAACCCCTGCCCCGTGGCGGGATTATTGACCGTGAACTGTTTTTCGGTCGTGACGAATTCGCCGTTGAGATAAAGCGGATACGTTTTCATGGCCCATCACGGTTTTGGAACTTTCGCCCAGTCCTTGAGGAAAATATCGATGCCGATGTCCGTCAACGGATGCTGATAAAGCTGTTCCAGAACGTCGAATGCCATCGTCGCCACGTCCGACCCCGCCAGCGCCGCTTCCAGCACATGGGTCGGGTGACGCACTGCCGCGGTCAGGATTTGCGTTTTGTAATCGTAGTTGTCGTAGATCGTGCGAATCTGCCGCACGCATTCCATCCCGAACTGCCCAATGGCATCCAGGCGTCCGACAAACGGGCTGATATACGTCGCCCCGCACTTGGCCGCCAGCAACGCCTGCACCGGCGAAAACGTCACGGTCACATTCGTGCGGATGTTTTCCTTGGTCAATATTTTCACCGCCTTCAGCCCCTCGCACGTCAGTGGAATTTTGACGACCACGTTCTTGTGCATCTTGGCCAGCGTACGCCCTTCCGCCGCCATTTCCGGCGCCGTCAGGGTAATCGTTTCCAGGCTGATCGGCCCGTCAACGATGTCGCAAATCTCCCGGTAAACTTCCAAATGTTTTCGTCCGGTCTTGGCCACGTGGCTGGGATTGGTCGTGACGCCATCAATGACTCCCCAGCTCCAGGCTTCCTTGATTTTCTCCACATCAGCGCTGTCGATAAATATTTTCATAAGTTTTCACATTATTTGCATTTCAAAGGAAGTCTGCAAGAGCACTGCCTTTGGCGGCTATTGACCGCCTTACCCTGAATTATTTTGAAATGGTAAAAAGTTGACACTTTTGCCAAAGGAGATACTCTGCCCCTCAACGGCATGATTGAAAAGGAAAAAATTCCGCAGCCGCCTCTTCCGAAGCTTGGCGTGATCTTTATTGGCCGCCGCCGTCCCGGTTTCGACATGGACTGGGGCAAACGCATGGAGGAACGCACCCGCGCGTGGCTGCGCCAGGCCGGCTTCCGCACTTTTGAACCGGCCGAGAAGGCGGTCGATGACGCCTCGTTGCGCCGCGCTGTCCAAACCTGCACCGAGAACGGCGCCGAAGCTCTCGTGGTTTTGCAGACCACCATGGGCGACGGCAGGCTCGCCCCCACCCTCGCCCAACTCTGGCCCGACCCGCCCATCTTTTGGGCCACTCCCGAAAATCCCACCGGCGACATGATCAGTTCCTGTTCGCTCGTGGGCACGCATCTCTGGGCCACAACCTTCCGCCACATGGGTCATCCGTGTGAAGTCGTTAACGGCGACCCGGAAGCGGCCGAGACGCAGCAAAAACTATTCGAGGCGGCGCGCCTGGTTGCAACGGTGCGAAAGTTGAGACACGTTCGCCTCGGCATCATCGGCGGACAGGCGCCCGGATTTTTCACAATGAGCGGCGATCCCTTCGCCATCCACCACGGCCTCGGAGCGCAAATGCAGACCTACAGCCTCCTGGAATTTGCCGACGTGGTCAAAGGATTGGACGAAACCGCCGTAGCCGCCGATGTCGCCAAGACAAAAGCCCTTGGCATCCCGTACAAAGACACCACCGAGGCCGTCCTGCCGATGGACTCGCGCCTGTATCTGGCGATGCGTCATTTCCTCGATACGGAAAATCTCGACGCCATGACGATCCGCTGCTGGCCGGAGATGCCGAACGTCTTCGGACAATGGCCGTATCTCGCTCTCGCCCGGCTGATCGACGAAGGCCGCGCCGTGGCCTGCGAAGGCGACGCCGACGGCGCGTTGACGGGTTGGATAGGCGAAAGCCTCGGCATGGGCAGATGTTATCTCACCGACTGGCTCGAACACGATCACAAGACAATCACGCTATGGCACGGCGGCGCCGCCCCGTTCGGCCTCTGCCCGCCAATTGGCAAACCAGGCGGTCCGCGAATCGCCCTGCATTTCAACACGAAAAAACCGTCCGTGGTCGAGGCGTCTCTTCGCGAAAATATGCCCGTGACGATCCTCCGTTTTTGGCGTTGCGATGGCAGCTATCACTTGACCGCGCGTGAGGGCAAAACCGTCAAACCGAAGCGTCATTTGATGGGCACCAATGGCCTGGCCCAATTGACGGATGAAGACCCGTGCAAATGGTTCGAAACATTATGCGACCAGGGCATGCCCCATCACGTTGCCGTTTTTGAAGGCCATCACGAAGCCACCCTGCGCCGATTGGCGCGCCTGTTGCGAATGAATTTCGTCTGATCAATTCGCAAACGTCCGCCGCAGAAACCCAACGCCCTTGACCGCGATTTCATCGCGCGTCGGTTCAATCCGCCGCCAGATCGCCGCCGCTCGCGCAATCACTTTCACGTCCGTCGTAAACGATTCGATCACCACGTCCCCCTTATAGCCGATATCCTTCAGCGCCTTCGCAATCGCCGGCCAGTCGATATGGTCGCCCCCGGGCGTTCCCCGATCGCTCCCGCACGCGTGGAAATGGCCCAGGTGTTTGCCCGCTTTGCGAATGGCCGCCGCCTGGTTTTTCTCCTCCACGTTCATGTGAAATGTGTCCAGGTGCAATTTCAGCGCCGGGCTGCCGACGTCCCGGATCATTTGCAACCCCTGGTCGCACGTGTTGATAAAATCGGTCTCAAATCGGTTGAGCGGCTCCAGGCAGATTTGCTTTCCGAGTTTCTCGGCGCGCTTGGAAAGTGTTTTCAGATGTTTGACAACGGTTTTCCACTGCTTTTTGTAGTCGGCTGGAGCAACCGCGTCCGCGCGCCCCACGGAGGAATAAACCGGCCCGACCAGCGAGGGACAATCCAGCGCCACCATCTGCTCAAGGACCTTGCTCAGATACGCCAGCGACGTTTGCTGCTGCTTTGGCGTCCCCCGCAAATCGCGGTCCGGCCCCATGCACGCGCAAACGGACCCGCAAACCAACCCGTGTTTATCAAGCTCCCGTTTCACCCGCGCCGGGTCGATGTGCGACGGGTCCTCGATCGGGATTTCCACCGTGTCGAACCCCCACTTTTTGAATCGCTCAAAAAGTTTCGACTGCTTATCGGTGAAGGGGGAAGCGAAGAGAAAAGTATTGATTCCAAGTTTCATCTCCTACGCTTACCTTTTTTTCCCGTGCAGGGTCAAGCCTTCACCTCGACTTGCCCCGCAATAGCACCTATATATTACTCTGGCAATGTCCACCATTCTCGCCGCCACTGATTTAGTCGTCCGCTACAACGAGCGGAC
The DNA here is from genome assembly GCA_036272955.1 of Verrucomicrobiia bacterium. GTDB lineage: Bacteria > Verrucomicrobiota > Verrucomicrobiia > Limisphaerales > Palsa-1400 > DATAUD01. The sequence continues at coordinate 4,681 of DATAXU010000280.1, read as the reverse complement.
GATCCTTGATTTCGCCACGCTCGGCATCGACGAAGGCGACCGCATCGGCCTGGTCGGTCGCAACGGCGCAGGCAAAACGACGTTCCTCAAAATTCTCGCCGGCCTCCAATTGCCCGACAGCGGCGAAGTCACCGCCCGGCGCGATCTCGTGGTCAGTTACCTTTCCCAGGATTTCACGCTGGACGCCTCGCTCGACGTTCGCAGCAATGTCCGCCAGGGCGCAAGCCACGTCCTCGGTTTGATCGCCGAATTCGAGTCCCTTCCCCCCGACTCCAAACGCCACGAGGAATTGGAACGCCGCATCCAGTCGCTCGAAGGCTGGACGCTCGATCAACGCGTCGAAACCGCCATGTCCCATTTGAATTGTCCCCCCGGCGACCGCACGGTTGCTTCCCTCTCCGGCGGCGAGCAACGTCGCGTCGCCCTGGCGCGTGCGATTGTCTCGCAGCCGGACCTGCTCATCCTCGACGAGCCTACCAACCATCTCGATCCTGAGTCCATCGAATGGGTCGCCGGCTTCCTCGAAAACTTTCGCGGCGCATTTCTTGTTGTCACGCACGACCGTTATTTTTTGGACCGCGTTGTCAACCGCATCGTCGAATTGTGCGACGGGAAATTTTTCGCGCACGCCGGCAATTACACGGATTACCTGCTCGACAAAGCCGAGCGCCAGGCCGCCGATGCGACCATCGAACATAAGCGCCAGATGTTTTTGAAAAAGGAACTCGCCTGGGTCCGCCAAGGCCCCCGCGCGCAACGCAGCAAACAGAAAAACCGTTTCGAGCGTTATTACGACACCGCCGCCCAGGATGGCACGCCCGTCGAGGAGGAAATGGAATTGGTTATTCCACCGCCGCCGCCGCTGGGCAATCGCGTCGTCGAAGCGAGCAATCTGGGGATGGAACTGGGCGGACGCTCTTTGTTCAGCGGATTCAACTTCGCCTTTGAAAACGGCAGGCGCGTCGGCATTTGCGGGAGAAACGGCCTCGGCAAAACCACCCTCCTCAAAATGATTATCGGCCAGCTTCCCCCGACCGAAGGCACCGTAAAAATCGGCCAGCTTACAAAATTCAACTACGTGGACCAGGCCCGCCTCCAATTGAACGACGAGCGAAACGTCCTCGAAGAGGCCGCCGACGGCACCGAGTTTGTCCAATGGGGCGAGAGCAAAATTTCCCTGCGCGCCTACCTCAAGCGCTTTCTCTTCGCCGACGAACGCATCACCACCCAGGTCAAATACCTCTCCGGCGGCGAGCGCAGCCGTCTCATGCTCGCCCGCATTTTAAAGTGCGGCGGCAATTTTCTGATCCTCGACGAACCCACCAATGACCTTGATCTCCCCACATTGCGCGTTTTGGAGGAAGCCCTGCTGGCGTTCCCCGGCGTCGTCTGCGTGGTCAGTCACGACCGTTATTTCCTCAATCGCGTCTGCACGGACATCCTCGCCTTCGAGGGCGACGGCTCAATCCACCACAGCGTCGGCGACTACGATTATTACCTCGAAAAAAGGCGCAGGGCCTCTGAGGAAGCCGTGCCAAAAAAATCCGCGCCCGTTCCCGCCCGCCCAGAATCCCAAATCAAACCCACAAAACCGGGCAAGCTTTCCTTCAAGGAACTTCGCGAATTGGAAGGCATGGAACCGCAAATCCTCGCCCTCGAACAGGAAATCGCGCGCATAGAAAGCCTCTTCGCCTCCCCGGATTTTCACCGCACTCACGCGACACAAACCCGCGAATTGCTCGCCGAACTTGCCGCCGCCAAGGAAAAAGTCCCGCGCCTCTATGCCCGCTGGGAGGAATTGGAGGCCCTCAAATCCGCCTTCGCCCGCAAAAGTGGCGATTGACCTTTCGGGCGAAGATGAGAGCATGTGGATATGCGCAGGGACGTCGGACGTGATGGGTGAAACTTTCGGTAAAAAGCGACTACGCGGCCCGAGCCGTTCTCTGGCTCTCGCAGCATTATCAGGACGGCGCCGCGCGCACCGTCGATGAGATGGCTTCCGCGCAAGGCATCCCGCCCAATTACCTCGTCCAGATCCTCATCGAATTAAAATCCGCCCAAATCGTCAAGAGCCGACGCGGCAAGGAAGGCGGCTACATGCTGGCGCGACCTCCGGCCAAAATCACCTTCGGCGACGTCCTCCGGTGCATTCACGGCGAAATCTTTGATTCAACCGGATTAAGCAACGCCCAAAGCCCCCCGGAAATTCGCCGCGCATGGGAACAACTTTCCCAAGCTGTCAATAAAACCGCCGACGCCATCACCTTCCAGCAATTAGTGGAATCCTCCACCGACAAGGGCAAAATGTATTACATCTAGCGCGAGTTTAAATCGCCGCTGCCACCAGATCGCCCACTTCGGATGTGCTGTAACCCATCTTGCCCGCCGCCAGGCTCTTGATCTTCGCGCGCGTGACTCCAATCACCGCCGCTTCAATTGCGTGCGCTGCTTGGTGTTCCCCCAAAAAGTCCAGCATCATTTGCCCCGCGCAAATCGCCGCAAGCGGGTTGATGACTCCCTGTCCTGTATATTTCGGCGCGCTTCCACCGATCGGCTCGAACATGCTGGCCCCGGAAGGGTTGATGTTGCCGCCCGCCGCGATCCCCATGCCCCCCTGCACCATCGCGCCCAGGTCCGTAATGATGTCCCCGAACATATTGTCCGTCACGATCACGTCAAACCACTCGGGATTCTTCACAAACCACATCGTCGTCGCATCCACATGCGCGTAATCGCGTTTCACATCGGGAAAATGTTTTTGGCCCACCGCGTGGAAGGCGCGCTCCCACAAATCGAACGCGAACGTCAGCACATTCGTTTTGCCGCATAGCGTGAGCTGGGATTTTTTCCCGGCGCTGAGGTCCTCCGGCTTCAATCCCCGCCACGGCTGGCCGCCGCGGCGTTTCCGGGCCAGTTCAAAAGCGAACCGCAGGCACCGCTCCACGCCGCGCCGAGTATTGACGCTCTCCTGGATCGCGATTTCATTCGGCGTCCCCTTAAAAACAAATCCGCCGGACCCCGTGTAAAGCCCCTCATTATTTTCGCGAATAACTACAAAATCGATGTCCTCCGGCTTCTTGTCCTTCAGCGGGCAAAACCGTTCGTCATAAAGCTTCACCGGACGCAGGTTGATATACTGTTCCAACTCAAATCGAAGCCGCAGCAGGATCCCTTTTTCCAGGATGCCCGGCTTGACGTCCGGGTGCCCGATCGCCCCCAGCAGGATGGCGGGAAACTTCCCTAACTCCGTCACCATGCTGTCCGGCAACGCCTCTTTCGTGCGCAAGTATCGTTCACCGCCGAGGTCATAATGGGTATAATCGAGTTTGAGGCCAAATTTCTGACCAGCGGCATCGAGCACCTTAATAGCTTCGCGAACCACTTCCGGTCCCGTTCCATCGCCGCCAATCACCGCAATATTGTAAGATTTCATTTTTTCCCGCTTTAAAAAGGGAAGCGGATGCTAACAATCCCCTCGACGCCCGCGCAAGAACGAAAACACCCGCCGCGCGCAAGATTCGCTAACGACGTCCGTATAGAGGTTGATGAATATAAAAATGACACCTTTTTTTGCAATGCACGGCCTGCACGGTTTCGCGGCTGAGCGCGCATTTCTGCTATTGCTGGTGGTCGTTGTTGCCGCCTTCCTGATTTTCATGTGGCCCGGCAAGAACGAAACAAAGTAACATCTTGGAGGTCTCGGAAGCGCGCTGCCCTGATGCAGCGGGGCAGGCGCCAACGAGGACCCTCGCACTGCTCTCCGCCATAACTCAACTACGACGCGACCGGGTCGGCCAGCCGACCCAGGAAAAGCAGACTGCCTGAGCGGACTTCGCGTATCAGAAAGATAAAGGGATGGTCCGCGCGAAAAACGGGCGGTGGCAGAGGCGACGGGCCTTCAATACTCAACAATGCGATATTCTTGGACGTAGCTGCGGCGGCTTCGGTGCCTTCTTCGTTAATCTCGCCCCAGGCTTTGTGAAAGACGCCAGAGATAAAAAGTTGTCTGGTCCCATCCATGCCGGAGAAGTCGGCTCGCGATAAATCGAACGCATCAGGCATGCCCATTTGCGCCAGCGTGTTATTGAGGTCGAAGCTGGACTCCAGTTTGAAGCGTGGAAGGTAAACTTCGACTGTCTGTCTTTGCAACCGCCCGAGCGAGGATGATAGCAGGGCGGCCGTGAGCTGATTTTCCAGTCCGTCGCAGCCATCGATTCGCCGCGGCAGCAATATCACCATCGACAAGGCGCCACCAATGTAGGGCAGCTCAATTATTTGGAAATCCTTGTTCTCGGCATATTTGAAGTCACCGGTCTGGCTCATGAGAGGCGCGTCAGTTTGGCTGCTTCCGGCAAGGTGGAACGGTTTGATGGTGGTGTAACGGTTTTTAAAAGGGTCGGCCCAAGCCCCCTTGAAATAAATGGCGTTCGCTAGAACCAACCGGGTAACGCTGTTCACACTGCCAGGCGGAAGGATGTTCTGGATCTTGTCGTTGGTTTTCTCCGCGACCCAGCGGTTGATTTCCCTTGCAACGGCGTCGGCCTGGCTTCGGAAGTCCGCCGGATTGACAGTGGCCCGATACTCGTCCGTGGCGATTTTCAGAAAATCCGCGCAAAACGGGTGCCCTTCCTGCGCCCACAGCCCATTGGCGATGTCCAGTTGAATGCCCGGCACATGTAGA
>DATAXU010000279.1:0-12307 GCA_036272955.1 Verrucomicrobiia bacterium | reverse complement strand
TCCATCTGCCCCGGCAAGCCCGCGTTGGCCCGCTCGCAAATTAAAACCGGCTGTTCGCCGGCGGTATCGCCGCGGCGGCCATGCGAACCTTGGACCAGTCGCGCGTCCAGCGGAACAACGTCCATGAGCATCCGGAACCCGAGCCTCTTTTGCAGCAGCCGCCAGAGAATTTTCAACTTGACGGCTGGAATTTGCGGATCGAGGAAAAGTTCCACCGGGTCGTAACCGGGCTTCCGGTGAATATCGACGCACCGCGCAAAATCCGGCGCGACCGCGTCGTCCAGCCAGTAGTAGTAGGTAAACCACGCGTCCTTCGCGGCCACCGCAATGAGGTCGCCGGAGCGCGGATGGTCGATGCCCGCATCCGTCTTTTCCTTCGCGCCTAAAACGGATTCGACGCCGGGTTGGCGAAAAAGTAGATCGCGGGCACGGGATTCGAGCGAACGGTCGTTGAGATATATATGGGCGACCTGGTGATCGGCGACGGCGAAAACTTTGCTCGCTCCGCAATCCAGCAATTCCAGGCCCAATTCCTCCCGAATCGCAATCCATCCCTGCTCGCGAAACACGCGATTCAAATGGACCGGCTGGCGCACGTCGGTAATTCCGTATTCGGAAAGCAACACGACCCGAACGCCGCGACCCTGAAAAAATGAAATGAGGTCGCCCGCCAATTCATCCACCTGCCGCAAATCCGCCGCGATCCTCGGAGACGACGGCCCGAACCGCTGCAAATTATAGTCAAGATGGGGAATATAAACCAGGCTCAGAGTCGGCGAATATTTTTGCTCGATCCATTTTGCCGATTCCGCAATCCAGCGCGACGCGGCGTCCGCCCTCCCCTGCGGTCCGTCAACGCCGGCGGCGGGACCCCAGAACGCCGGGAAAGGAAACTCGCCCAGCGCCTTTTTGATCTCCGGACGGATTCCGGCGGGCGAGGTATAAATGTCGAAAACTTTTCGCCCGTCGGCCGGATAGGCCGGGCGCGGCGTGATCGAGTAATCGGCCGCCGAATACATATTGAACCACCAGAACAACTGCGCGCAGGTGAACTCCGGATGAAGGCGGCGCATTTCCTCCCAGATTTTAGGGCCGGCGACAAGGTGGTTGGACTGCTTCCAGAAATGCGTTTCGGCCAGTTGGCGGTCATACCATCCGTTGGCAACAATCCCGTGCCGGGATGGGGTGGTGCCTGTCAAGTAATTCGCCTGCGCGGTGCAGGTGACAGCGGGAAAAGCCGGCACGATGCGGGCCGAGGCGCCGCCGGCGCGGAAGCGCTCAATCCGGGGCATGAGCGGGCCGATGAGAGATTCCGTCAGGCCGACAATGTTGATGACCGCTGTTCGATTCAGCACGCGCGCACGATATTCTGCGTCGGGCTGTGGCGCTGGCGCAATTCCGAAATCGCGTCGAGCATTCGCGGCAGGATGACATCGTGGATTTCGACACCACGGCCAATCCCCTTGAGCATGGTCAGTGTCAGTTCCCCGCCGAGATGCTCGCGAAATTCCTCCAAACCGCGCAGCACCATCGGCTGATGCTCGCCATCCAGGTGCAGCAATTCGTTTGCGAACAGTTCCAGGCCAAGCGATTGCAACAGTCGCAGGACTCGCTCCGCGGAATCGGCGTCCAGCAGGGAAATGTTGCGCGAATAAAGCACGTCAATGGCAATCCCAATGGCGACGGCTTCTCCATGGCGGATCTGAAAATCGGACAATTGTTCCAGCTTGTGCGCCGCCCAATGCCCAAAATCCAACGGACGCGCCGACCCGAATTCAAAAGGGTCGCCGCCGGTCGCGATGTGCTCGATATGAAGTTCGGCGCTGCGATGGATCATGCGGCCCATTGCCGCCGGTTCAAACCGCGCCAGCAAGGGGGCGTCCTGCTCGAGGCTGGCAAAATAATTGCGATCCCGGATGAGGGCCACCTTGACGGCCTCCGCGTAACCGGCCCGCTTGTCCCGATCCGATAGCGTGGCCAGAAAATCCGAATCATTGATAACGGCGAACGGCGGCGCAAACGTGCCAATGAAGTTCTTTTTGCCGAAAGCATTGATCCCGTTTTTGACGCCGACGCCGGAATCGTTCTGGCCCAGGACGGTGGTGGGAATGCGCACATGGCGAACGCCGCGATGCGCCGTTGCCGCCGCCAGCCCGGCGACATCCAGTAACGCGCCGCCCCCCACGGCCACAACGTAGGAGTGCCGGTCAACGTGAAAGCGCTCGATTTGCGAATGGATTTCAGAAACGTGAAAATACGAGGTTTTGGAGCGTTCGCCCCCCTCGAGAACAACGGGCGGGCAAACCAGTTTGAGCTGATCGCGCAGCCCGGCGAAATAGTGTTCGATGGAGCGAGCGAGGTCCGGCCGCGCCACAGCAAGCGATTCATCCAGCACGACAAGGACTTTGGGCACACGCGGCGGGTCGGCCAGGACGGTTTGGAGGAGCGAATTGGAGGCATTGAAGACGCCCCGCGTAAAATGGACGCGGTGCTCAAACTGAACGCTAAATGTGCGAACAATGCCGGACATTCGAACCACTAGCGAACTTAGACGCCCCTGCTTGAAGTTTTATTTACTTGTTATCCTATTTTCGAGCGTATCAAATTATTTCCGCTGATAACCCTGCGGCAGCCGGTCCGATTCCGGGGGGTCCGCGGCAGGAACCTGCGATAAGAATTCAGCAATCCCTTTGCCAGTCGCGCGAGCGGCACGTTCCTCCAAATGCGGGTCACGGATCAGAAGCGAGATGCTCTGAGTCAGGGCGATGGCAACGAGTGCGTCCATGGAGAGATTCTTCGATTCGGCCACCTCACGCGCCTTCTCGTGCAGGTTATCCGGTAAATTGACGCTTATTACGCTCATATCACAAAATTCTCAAGAATTCGCCCGGCGTCAACACGCCAAGACCAAATCGTCCGGCCACCCGAAAATCATCCCTGTTATGGGTGACAACATAGCTCGATGCCGACGCCAAAGCCAGTTCCAAAATGAAGTGGTCGTCCGGATCGGTCAAAAACGGCCGAATTAGATAAAATATCGCGTGCCGGTTGACGCGGGCACCCAACCGAGTACATTTCGAAAGGTTCAATCTTGGCGATTGAGTACTTGCACAAGTGTAAGGCCGTCAGAGTAAAGAGTATACTCTGCCCGTTCACGAAGTTTTCAGAGGGGAAACTGTGTGGCAAGGGGACGTTGAGGTTTTTGACCGGACTGGGCGCATCTGAAAGCCAAACGCTGTGGTTGCTTGGAGCCACTTGGCTGGCCCAGTGATGGGCGTATGAGGTTTGTTGCCGCTCTGAAAATTACGCCTGTCAAATCGGCGGAAACGGCTGTGCATGTCCAGATTATGACAGACACAAGAAAGAATAAGCGAAAGTGATGTTGCCCTTGGCCAATATAAAACACAATAGATTGACAGTTCAACCACAACAGATTGCGCATACCATAAGCAATGCTAATTGTTTTCGATTTAGCTTGAGTATTTTTGCAAATATGCCGACATTATGCGCGTGGACGATTTGGAAAAAGACGAAGCTGCTTTGGCCCAAGAACTGCCAAAACTCGTTGCTGAAGCTGGCAAGTATGCCCTCGTCTTTGAGCAAAAAATTGTCGGACTGTTTGCGACATACGAAGAAGCCTTAACCAAGGGCTACGAAGTAGCTGGCATGAAGCCTTTCCTCGTCGAACAAATCTCTCAGATACCTCAAGTCCAACAGTTTACAAGAATTGTTGGTTTTGAATGCCTCACTTCACCTTAACGTACGGCCCTGTGGGCCCTCTTATCCACGCGTATATCGGCGTAAGCACCCCTCGCCAAAACGCTTTAGTTAAGGCAAATTTATCAGTTCCAGCCCCCATTGTCGTTAAGGCTTTAGTTGATACTGGAGCAAGCCACACGGTTGTTGACCCGACCGTTTTGAAGACGCTAATGCTGACCCCTAAACGAATTGCGAAAACCATTACGCCGACCACCGGGGACAAGCCTCATAAATGCTATACATACGATGTGTCATTTCATATCCCTCTCGGAACAGCTACTTCTTTGTTTTCTAAATTAGCATGGGAAGTGTCATGTTTGGATTTGAAACACCAAGGATTTGAAGTGCTTCTTGGGCGGGACATTCTTGCTGAGGGGATTCTTGTCTATGATGGAAAATTTGCGAGCTTCTCTTTGGCTTTCTGAACGCTCAGTGGGTTTCTTTTTTTAAATTTGGACGCCCGCCACTTCACCCGCTTTTAATCACACCGCCTATATCCCCTCGCCGAGGTACGGCGCCGTCTCGTGCGTGGTGGAGACTTCGCTGCCGAGCGGGCCGCCTTCCTTGGAAAGAATGCGGTAGGTGCGGATTTGGAACGAAACGGCGCCGCCATCCACCAATCCGAGGCGCGCGTATTCTTCCTTGCTGATGCGCGAACGGATGACCAGGCCGCTGGGCAATTCCAGTTCCAGGCGCAGCATCACCCCAAGAAAATAGGTCCTCCGCAATACGGCCCGATGCCGGCAGGCCGAAGGGTCGGCGGAGACCTGCACATTGTAGGGACGAAAACCAATGCGCATTTTCTGCCCGTCCACCAGGCCGTGCGCCGGAAATTCCAATTCCTCGTATCGCGCAAAGCCGTTGCGGACTTCCAGTTCCAGCACGTTCAGCACGCCGATGAATCGTGCCACGAATTCATTGCGCGGTTTTTCATAAATCTCCTGCGGCGTGCCCACCTGCTCAAGATGTCCCTGCGAGAAAACCACGATGCGGTCCGAGACTTCCATCGCTTCCTCCTGATCGTGCGTGACGAAGACGGTTGTCAGCCGGATTTCGTGGTGCAGGCGAACAAGCCATTGGCGCAATTCCTGGCGGATTTGGGCATCGACGGCGGCGAAAGGCTCGTCCAAAAGCAGCACGTCGGGCTTTGGCGCCAGGGCGCGGGCGATGGCCACCCTCTGCCTCTGGCCGCCGGAAAGCTGGTGCGGATAACGTTCCAGCAAACCTTGCAATTCCAGCAACCCCGCCAGTTCATCCACGCGCGCCCGGATTTGCGCGGCCGGCCATTTTTTGATTTTCAACCCGAAGCTGATGTTCGCGGCGATGGTCATGTTCCGAAACAGCGCGTAATTCTGGAAAACGAAGCCGATATTTCGCCGGCGCACGGGAACGTTATTGACCTCCGCGCCCCGGATGAAAATGCCGCCCGTTTCGGGCGTCTCCAACCCGGCGATCAACCGCAGGACGGTCGTCTTGCCGCTGCCGCTGGGGCCGAGCAGCGCCACCAATTCGCCGTCCGTCACGCTAAAGGTGATGTCGGCGACGGCGCTGACGGAACCGTAATGTTTGCTGACGTTTTTTAATTCAATGCTCACGCCGGCTTTTCCATTCCAAAAATGTTTTCAGCGCCATGGTCGCCAGGGCCAGGAAAGCCAGCAGCGTTGCAACCGCGAATGGCGCCGCCGGGTCGAATTCGTTATACAGCTTTTCCACTCGCAACGGCAATGTGTCCGTTTCCCCGGCAACATGGCCGGAAACCACCCAGACGGCGCCGAATTCTCCCATGGCGCGCGCGTTGCACAGGATGATTCCGTAAAACAGCCCCCATTTTACCGAGGGCAACGTGACCAGCCAGAACGTTTTCCATCCCCCGGCGCCCAAAGTCAGCGCCGCCTCCTCCTGGTCACGCCCCTGTGCGGCCATGACAGGAATCAACTCCCTCGCGACATACGGAAACGTCACGAAAATCGTCGCCAGCACCATTCCCGGCATCGCAAAAATAATGCGGACATGATGGGCTTGCAGCCACGGCCCAAGCACGCCGCTCGCTCCAAAGAGCAGCACGAACAACAATCCCGCCACCACCGGCGAAATCGAAAACGGCAGGTCAATCAAGGTTAATAAAAGCATTTTCCCGCGAAATTCGAACTTCGCGATGGCCCACGACGACGCGAGTCCAAAAACAACATTCAGCGGAACGCTGATGGCCGCCACAATAAGGGTCAAACGCACCGCGGAAAGCGTGTCCGGGTCCTTCAACGCGCGCCCGTACGCGTCCATCCCATACGCAAAAGCCTGCGCAAAGACATTGATCAGAGGCAGTAACAGGAAAATGACCGAAAAGAGAACCGCCACGGCAATCAATCCCCATCGCACAAGCAAAGGGCCGCCGAGCGGTTCCGGCTCCCGGGCTGTTTTTGATCGGAAAGCGGCGCGCATCGTCAGGGTGCTTCAAATTTCGCGGACCACGCCTGAAGGGCGTTGAGGGTGAACAGCAGGCCAAACGAAAAAAACATCAACACCAGCGCCACGGCGATGGCCCCCGTGTAATCGTATTGGTCCAGCCGCATCACGATCAGCGTTGGCGCAATCTCCGTCTGCGGCAGGTTGCCGGAGATAAACGCAATGGACCCGTATTCCCCCAGTGCCCGCGCAAACGAAAGCCCGAAGCCCGTCAGCACCGTCGGAAACAATGTCGGCAATGTGATCCTGAACACAGTCCGAAAGCGGCTCGCGCCCAAACAAGCCGCAACCTCCTCAACCGCCCTGTCCAGCGACTCAATCACCGGCTGCAACGTCCGCACCGAGAATGGCAACCCCACAAAAGTCAAAGCGATCACCACCCCCACCCGCGTAAAAGCGCCCTTGATTCCCATCGGCACCAGGAACCGCCCCAGCCATCCATGATCGGAAAATAAATTGGCCAAGGTCAGCCCCGCCACCGCCGTCGGCAGGGCAAACGGGAAATCGATCAAGCCATCCAGCAACCGCCGCCCGGGAAACCGATGGCGGACCAGGACCCACGCCAGCAGGCTTCCAAAAACGGCATTGATCAGCGCGGCGATGAACGAGGCTCCGAGGCTCAGTTCGTAGGCGGAAATCGCCCGTTCGTTGGTCGCAAGCTCCCAAAGTTCCTTCCACGAAAGGCGCAGCGCTTTCAAAGCCAGCGCCGCGATCGGCACCAGAACGATCAGCGTCAAATACGCCACCGTGATTCCCAGTGTCAGGTTAAGGCCGGGAAGCGGGTTGGAGGGGGGTGAAACCTTAACGGCGGCTTCTTGAGATCTGGTCAAAGACACCTCCTTCATCGAAATGGACCTTCTGCGCTTGTGCCCAACTCCCGAAAACCTCATTCACCGTGAACATTTCCATCGCCGGAAACTGCCCGCCATTCCGCGGCCGGTAATAATGCCGCGCCGCAATCTCCTGCCCCTGCGGCGAATAAAGGAATTTCAAATACGCCTCCGCCACCGCCCGCGTCCCATGCATGTCCACATATTTGTCCACAACGGCAACCGGCGGCTCCGCCAAAATGCTTCGGGGCGGATACACAATATCAAACCGCCCCCGCCCAAATCCGTTGACGATCATCAACGCCTCATTTTCCCATCCAACGAGCACGTCGCCAATGTCATGTTGCACAAACGTCGTCGCCGCCCCGCGTGCTCCTTCATCCATCACCGGAACATTGCGATAAAGCCGTTCCACAAAACGCCGCGCCGCCGCCGCGTCCCCATGATTTTTCTTCAAAGCATCCCCGTACGCCGCAAGGTAAATCCACCGCGCCCCCCCCGAAGTCTTCGGGTTGGCGGTTATGACGCTCACCCCCGGCTGCGCCAAATCATCCCAATCCTTGATTTTGCGCGCCCCCCCGCGCCGCACCAGGAAAACGATCGTGGAAGTGTAAGGGCAGCTATTATCCGGCAGGCGTTGTTGCCAATTTTCGGGAAGCAACTGCGCCTTATTATGCAAAGCATCAATGTCCCAGGCCAAGGCAAGCGTCACAACATCCGCTTCCAATCCATCAATCACCGCCCGCGCCTGTTTCCCCGACCCCCCGTGCGATTGCCTCACGGTAACAGTGTCGCCGGTTTTGGCCTTCCAATCCTTCGCAAACGCCGCATTGATCTCAGTATAAAACTCCCGAGTCGGGTCGTATGAGACATTTAACAGCGAAACATCACCCCCCCTTGCCGGTAGCAGCAACCCCAACAGGCAAACGAGCGCCAGTCTAACATTCATGGGGCGAAATTTTACCATAAATCCCTATTATGTCAATAGGGATTATTCGCCAGAGAGATGAGGCAAATGTTGACCGTTCCGATAGAAATGCTACGTTTTGGTCAATGAAACTTTCGGTTCGGGGCGAATATGCCATAAGAGCGCTCTTGGTTCTCGCGCTCAACTATGGAGACGACGTTGTTCGCATCCAAACTATCTCTGACCAGCAAAACATCCCAAAAAAATTCCTCGAACAGATCCTCAACGACCTCAAGGCCTTAGGAGCCGTCGAAAGCCGCCGCGGTGCCTCCGGCGGCTACCGGCTGGCCCGCCCCCCGCAAAACATCACATTGGCCTCCGTCGTCCGCCATGTGGAAGGCGCGCTCGCCCCGGTGAGCTGCGTCAGCGACCGTTTTTACGAGCGTTGCACCTGCCCCGACGAAGCTCGCTGCCCCATTCGCGCCGTAATGGCCGAAGTCCGCGAGGCCGTCGTCAAAATCATGGAGCAGGTCACCCTGGCCGACCTATGCGACCGCGCCCGCCGTCTGCAACGCGCCCCGCAAACGATGCTGGACTACATCATTTGACCCGCGCTAAATTATTCTTCACAGGCTGCTATGAAAAATCTCATTCTTTCTACGATTTTATTCGTTTTTCTCACTTCTCATGCCCAGACCACCAACGCCCCCCGTACGTATTTCGAAGCTTATAACGACGCCGTGGACGCCCCGCTCCTAAAAGGCATGTCCGTCATCGGCACGTTAAACAACCAACTCGACTTCCCGCTCGAAATCCGGGCCGAACGTCTCACCAATCTTCAAACGTCCAACACCGTTTACGCCGTCTCCCTCCGCACTCGCGTCGGCAGCAAACAAACGACGGTGGACTACATCGACTACGACGAGCTGGACGGATTCATTCAAGGCATCCAACTCATTTCGCAAACCGTCCAAAGCCCAGTGCCCACGGACAATTTCGAAGTGGCCTACCGCACGCGATGCGGATTGTCCCTGCTAAAAGTTTCCAACGGCTCCAAAATAACCATCGTCATGAAATCCGGCGACAACGTCGATGTCCGCAACCGCATGGCCGCGTTTGTCCTCGACGATTTGGCCCGCTACCTCACAGCCGCAAAAGCCAAACTGGACTCGCTCGCTTCCAGCAGCCAGTAACGCCCAGCCGGCAATTGCCATGGCGCTCCATCCCAACCCGCACACACTGTGGCATCTGACTCTGGCCGGCTTGGCCTTCGTGGTGGCGATCATCGCGTGCGGACACGCCGTGCTTAACAAACGGGACACCCGCTCGACCATCGCATGGGTCGGTTTCATCTGGCTGGTGCCACTGATGGGGGCCGTGCTGTATTTTGTTTTCGGGGTTAACCGCCTGCGCCGCCGTGCGCTTCTCCTCCGCGGGAGAATGGAACGTTACCGTTTGACAATGCTCCAGCGCGAGTGCCCGCCGGAAGAATTGCACGAGCACCTGCCTCCGCACACGAACTATCTCAGTATGCTGGCGCGCGTGGTGGGCAAAGTTGTGGGACGCCCGCTCCTTCCCGGCAACGACATCGAACCGCTCATCGACGGCGACGAAGCATTCCCCGCAATGCTCGAAGCCATTCGCTCCGCCCGAAAATCCATTTCGCTCCAAACCTATATTTTCGACCGCGACGAGGCGGGCATGGCCTTCGCCGAAGCCCTCGGAGAAGCCGTCCGCCGCGGCGTCGAAGTGCGGGTCCTGATCGACGCCGCGGGAACGCGGTATTCTTTCCCGTCGATCCTGCCTGCGTTGCGGCGCCTCAACGTCAAACATGCCCGCTTTCTTCCGTCGCTTGCGCCCTGGAGCGTAACGACGCTAAACATGCGCACTCACCGAAAATTCCTGGTGATCGATGGCCAACTCGGCTTCACGGGCGGAATGAACATCCGCATCGGCAATTGCCTCAAAAAAAATCCGCGCTACCCGGTGCAGGACCTGCATTTCCGCGTGCGCGGACCGGTGGTGGCGCAATTGCAGGAAGCGTTCACGGACGACTGGCTGTTCACGACCGGCGAAGCGCTACGCGGCGACGCATGGTTTACCGAACCCGAACCCGCCGGCACGGTCCTCGCTCGCGGCATTGCGGACGGGCCGGACGAGGATTTCGAAAAATTGCTCTGGACACTTCTTGGGGCGTTGTCGATCGCCCGCCGCTCGGTGCGTATTGTGACTCCTTATTTCCTTCCCGACGAGGCGATCATTTCGTCCTTGAACCTCGCGGCGATGCGCGGCGTGCGCGTGGAAATCCTCCTGCCGGCGAAGAACAACTTGACGATTGTGGACTGGGCGTCGCGCGCAATGTGGTGGGAAGTGCTAACGCACGGATGCCATATTTGGCTGACTCCCCCGCCATTTGACCATTCCAAGCTGATGATCGTGGACGAGTCCTGGGTGCTGGTTGGCTCCGCCAATTGGGACGCCCGCAGTCTGCGCCTCAATTTTGAATACAACCTGGAATGCTACGACCCGGCCCTTGTCGGGCGGCTCGAATCCCTGTTCGAAAAAAAGCGCGAGCACGCCCACGAAGTCACGCTCGCGGAGGTGAAGGCGCAGGGCTTGCCCGTCCGTTTGCGGGATGGCTTGGCGCGTCTGCTGGCGCCTTATCTGTAGCGCGAAAATCACGCTTCGAGACGTGTTATTCGTCCTTTGCACCGCTGGCCATGAGGGCGTAAAGTCCTTTTAAGTATGTTGAAAACGGCCAACAAATCGGACGTCATGCACGATAAGCAAAGCGAACGCGACCACCGCCAGTTGCGCATCGATAAAGTGGGTGTCCGCAATCTGCGCTTTCCCATCCAGATTCGCGACAAAGCGCGCGTCTCCCAAAACACCATCGCCACCATCGGGATGTTCGTCGATCTGCCGCATGAATTCAAGGGGACCCACATGAGCAGGTTCATCGAAGTGCTCAATTCCCACGGGCATCTCGTTCACGTCGATAACATCACGGACATCCTTCACGCCATGCAAACGAAGTTAAAATCCGCCGTGGCGCACCTGGAGATGGAATTCCCCTTTTTCCTGGTGAAAAAGGCGCCCGTCTCCGGCATGGAAGGTTTGATGGATTACGTCGCCCGCTTTGACGCGACGGCCAACGGCAAGGAAATCGATTTCATGCTGACGGCCAAAGTCCCTGTAACGACCCTTTGCCCGTGCTCCAAGGCGATCAGCCGGCACGGGGCGCATAACCAGCGGGGGCTGGTCACGGTGCAGGTGCGGTCCCGCAAATCAATTTGGATCGAGGACTTGATCGAGCTGGTGGAAAGTTCGTCCAGTTCGGAATTGTATTCGTTGCTCAAGCGGCAGGACGAGAAAGCGGTGACGGAACGGGCCTATGAAAACCCTGTTTTCGTGGAGGACCTCGTCCGAAACGTCGCTCTCAAGTTGAATGCTCACCCGGATGTGGCATGGTACAGGGTGGAGGCGGAAAACTATGAAAGCATTCACAACCATAATGCCTATGCATCCATCGAAAAAGGATGACGGCGGAGGGCGCGTATTTTTTCTGAAAATAGTTGTGGAATATTTCCACTTCTTTGCTACAGTCCCCCACCCCGTAAAAGCCGGGGGCTTAAAAGCCACTCGCGGAGTTGGCATTATGATTTAACAGTTTGTGAGCAAAGGTAACGAGAAAATGAAAAAGCAAGCAGCCGTACCGCCCCCCAAGGCGAAGAAAGCCGGGGCCGCCACAGCAGCGTCCATCCTGGGCCACGACGCTATCCAGTCCGGCGGCTCCAATGGGAAGGTAAAAGTCAAACCCCACTGGGCCAAGTATTACCGGCATCTTCTCGAGTTGCGGGACCGCCTCCTCCAGCAAATGAGCGGCCTGGCTAAGGAATCCGCCGAGGAAATGTCCAATTACAGCCTCCACATGGCCGACTCGGGCACGGACAATTTTGACCGCGATTTTGCCTTGAGCCTTCTTTCCTCGGACCAGGACGCCATTTACGAAATCGAGGAAGCTCTCAAGCGAATCGAAAAAAACACGTACGGCATCTGCGAATTGACCGGCAAGCCGATCCCCCTTCCCCGCCTGGACGCGATCCCCTGGACGCGTTTCACCGTCGAGGCCCAAAGCCAGCTTGAACGCGAAGGCGCCTTGCGCCAACGGCGCCTGGGCCAGCTTGGCACCGTCGATACGACTGGCGGCGTGGATGCCGAGGAAGACGAGGAAGTCGAGGAAAAGCCTGTCAAGGAAAAGGAATAGAACATCATGGCCCGCGAAATCATTACCATTGAATGCACCGAGGCGCGCAAGGAGGGCAAATCACCCTCCCGCTACACGACC
>DATAXU010000278.1:0-13728 GCA_036272955.1 Verrucomicrobiia bacterium | reverse complement strand
CGGTCAGGTTCTCGCGGTAGGCGTCCGTTAGTTGCTGGCGCGCCGCCGCCTGCTCATTGCGAACCGCCACGCCCATAAACCAGACCAGGCACGCCGACGGCACCAACACGCTCAACAGCAGCAAAAGCGTCAGCCAGCCCGTGCCGGGCCGGCTGGCGCTGACGGAAAGTTTTCGCAGAGTGTGCCTCACTTCGTTTGGAAGGAGTTGATAACGGCATCGATTCGTGGACGAAAAGCGGCAAAGTCCGAAGCCAGCACATAAACATCAAATCGGACGGAATTCGTGGACTCGAAACTCCAAACATGGTACGCGACATTCGTCCGGGTTCCTTCCACGTAGTCACCCACCACGCTGAGGGCGGGATTGCCGGCCAACGTCAGGTCTTTCCAGCTATCGGCACACACTTTATAATCCTTGTACATTTTGGCATCGTCCTTCAATCCCGCCTCCATGACTTCGCGCAGTGAGTTGGTTTCATGGTCTTTCATGGAACTTTTCGCCTGAAGGGTCAGCGAGCTGGCGGCAACGCCCTGCGGGTCGATGATCGAAACACCCGTCCTGTCGGTTTTATCCGACTCCGGTTTGTCAAACATCCAGCCCGGAGGCGCCGACAATGAAAAACCGAAAGTGGGGTCCGCGTAAGTTGCCCATTCGCCCGGCGAGCGCGAGGTCACGCCCGTTAATTCCGCAATCACGCCCCCGGCCTCGAATTTCACCAGGTAATGCTTGGGATCGCTGGAGTACCAAAAGGTTTGGCCAATATTCAATGTCACCTTGTACGTCTCATAAGTTCCCGCGGGAACCTGGACCTGTTCCGGACCGGTGACGTTCATTTTCACGGTCACCACATGGCCGCCCAGGGTGGTCAGAACTTGCTGGCTGTTTTTGTATCCGTCGGCAAACGGCAGGCATCGCATCCATTCAACCGCCTCCTCGTTATCGATGACCGAGCCTTGAAACTCCATCCTGTTGGTTTCGTCTTTGCCCGTGGTGATCAAATCCGCGTGGTCGGGATAATAAGTGGCGGCAGTCTCCCCAAGTTCCGTGTGTTTCCAAACACTCGTCAACGGTTTAAGCGTGGCGGCATCGACCACTACATGGCTTACCGATTGGCTCCCGGCTGCACCGATGTGAGAGGCGAAATTCCAGGTTTTTTCCCCGTTCGTTTCGCCCGCGCGCACTGAGTATTCCGCGAAACCAACCTTCATTCCTCCTCCAAGATCCACGTTCAGGCGCATCTCTTCCCCGTCCGTCCACGGCGCCGGTTGCAGCGTGATGGCGTTGGCCCCGGCAAGATATTTCTCCGCGCGAGCGACCAGGTTCGTTTGATCGGGATAATCCTTGACCACCTCTTCGAACGCCGCCGTGGCGTTGGTGTAGTCCTGCTTCTTGTAGTAGCAGGCGCCGAGATGATATTGCGCCTGCGCCGCCGCCGCCTCATCTTCCCTGGCTTGGGCGATGACCTTTTGATACAGCGCGACCGCGCCGTCCAGGTCTCCCTTGGTTTCCTCGGAATAAATTCCCTGTTCGAGAAGGTCCGAAGGGGAATCCGCCCGCGCAACCGTGGCCGCGCCGAGAAGGGCTAGAGTGAACACCGCACAAAGAAGGCTCGTTGCTTCGCGCGGCCAAAAAGAATGCTTCAGTTTCATGCCCGCAAAACTACGGACGGATTGTTACCGTATTATTACGGGCTTATCCTGTTTTGCACACGAACAATAAAGGGCCGCCTCACCATCCCCAGCCGTGCCGCCGCTGATACAAATTGGTCGTAACGACAACCGTCACCGGCGTGGAGATCGCGGTGGTGCCGTTGTTATCCGTCGCCACCGCCGTGAGCACATTGCTGCCGACCGGGGCGTTGGTCCATGGGAAGTAGTAGGGAAGCCATTGCATCCGAAGATGAAATTGGCTCGCCGGCTCCGCCGCGAGGTAATTCGTCACCACGCCAAGGGTCGTGCCGTTGGCCAGAAATTCCACCGTTTGCACCACGCCCCCGACCTCCCCCGCTGCCGCGTAAAGGTTGATCGCCGCGCGATCCGGAAATTCCGCCCCGTCAACCGGGTTGATGAAGCGCACCTTTGGGTCCGGCAGGTTGGTCGTCACATCAATGGCCACGGTTCGCGAGGTCGATTGCAATCCGGCATTGTCCGTCGCCACCGCCGTCAGGTTGTAACTCCCGGGAGTAACGTTGGTCCATACAAACTGGTAGCGGTTCACGCTTGAGCCAACGATCGGCTCGATGGAACCATGCGACTCCCGCAATGTGAATGGCCGGGCAGGTCCGCCGGAAAATGGATTGTTATTCGAGACCGTCCCAATTGCGGTCCCGTTGGCAAAAAATTCCACCGACGTCACCCATCCGTTGGAATCAGATGCGTTGGCGGCGATTTCGATGTTCGGAAGCGATAGGAACGACGTCCCGTTGGTCGGGGTCACGATGCTGACAGCCGGCGGAACATTCGTGTATTTATAGACGATATAGATCGTTGCGTGATCGAGCGAAGCCACCGTGAAGTTCCGACCGTGCCGCTCCAGGTTTAAAACCACCGTTTTGTATCCCGTCGCCGAAGGCTCGCTCGCCGGCGCGACCACGAGGTTTGACGACACCTGGCCGGCCGCCAGTGTGACTGTGAGCGGGAGCGCGCCGTAATCGACGCCATTGGTGGCCGTGCCAGCAAGGGAAAACGAAACTGTCACCGCTGAATTGGTGTTCCCGGACCGGCAGATCGTGAACATTCCCGGATCGCCGCCAGGTTCTGTCGCGAGAGGATCGGTGGCCTGGACTGTGACAAACGGCACGCCTGCGGGGATCATTGGCAGCGCCTGAACCGTCGTCGAAAAGCCACCGAAAAGCATGGCCGAAAGGGCAAGGCACGGCACAAATGCATTCTTCGACTTCATGGGACAATACGATACTGATTTCTCAAGAAAAGTCACGCACAAACCACACCAAAAACCGTGCCAATCAACTATGCGACGACGCTGCCGCCGCCTCTGTCAACGCCGCATGCCGCTTATCCAGAGGCATTTTCGCAAGCTTGCTTATCGCATCGTAAAATTTCTCCATGTCTCCGCCCTGGGCGCGCAGGACGGCTTGAAACCCCGGCTCCAATTCATAATAGGCCGCGATGGTGTTGAGCTTGGCGTTATTGATAGGCTCGCTAAACCAGCCGTCGTAACCGGACTTTTTCACCCCCCACCGCGTTTTCAACTTCGCGTAATTCCCGCGCAATTCCCCGATGATCTCCGCTTTTCGCCTGAGCTTCTCAATGTCCGGCAACGCGTCGTTTGAATAGACCGCCTGCAATTGATCGCGCGAGGCGAGCACCAACTTGACAAAATCGTTCTCCTGCCGCCTTTCAGTCAAGTACAGCTCGTATTCCTTTGGGTCATGTCCCGACTTGTACCATCGCCGCACCCCTTCCGCGGCGACGGTCGTTGCAAACGCCTCGTTGAAATCCGTGTCCCCGGCCACAAAAAGCCGCCGGTGGCCCAGTTCGTGGAAGATAATGTCCGCCAGGTCCGCTTCCCGTTCGTATATGAACGTGTTCAACAACGGGTCCCGAAACCACCCCAGCGTCGAATACGTTTGGATGCCATCCACGTAAACGTCCCAACCCCGCTTTTTCCACTGCTCCGCGTAACGCCGCGCCGCGCTCTCGTTGAAGTAGCCCCGATAACTGGCGCGCCCGACCACCAGGAACCACCACGTCTTGGATTCAAACGAAAGCGGCGAAGCCACGTTCACATTCCAAACCACATAGGGCCGGTGTACGTCAGTGTATTTGACGTAAAGTTTGTCGGCGGGTTCCTTGAGTTCCTGTTTGGCGAATTGCCGCAGTTTGAGGACTTTCTCGAATTGCGATTTAAGCTTCGGCGGCGTGGCCGGATCGTCGATGAGCTTTGCGATCGGCTTTTCGTGCGCCAGAATTTGATACTCCCCGGCGATGGCCTGCCGGTAATACCCCACCTCTTCGCAGCCGGACAAAATGACCGCCAACACCAGGCAGGCTGAAGCCAGTGCCAATCGCCGCGTTCGGGCTTTCAACCTTTGTGCATCTCCTTCGACCACGTGTCGCGCAAGCTGATGATCCGGTTGAACACCGTTTTTTGCGCCGTGCTGGCGGTGTCGAGCGTGAAGTAGCCGATGCGCTCGAATTGATACCGCAACTCGGCCCTGGCGTTGCGCAATTCAGGCTCGCATTTCGCCCGCAAAATTTCCAGCGAATCCGGGTTCAAATGCTGTTTGAAATCCCCCGCCGCGTCCGGCTCCGCTACGTTGAACAGCCGGTCATAAAGGCGCACCTCCGCGTCCACCGCCCGCGCCGCGCTGACCCAGTGAATTGTCCCCTTGATTTTCCTTCCGGCTGTCGCGCCGCCGGTTTTGCTTTCCAGGTCCGCCGTGCAATGCAGTTCCGCAACGTTGCCTGCGGCGTCCTTCACCACTTCCTCGCACTTGATGATGTACGCGTATTTCAGCCGCACCTCCCCGCCGGGGCGCAGGCGAAAATATTTCGGCGGCGGCGTTTCCATGAAATCGTCGTGGTCGATGTACAGCACGCGCCCGAACGGAATTTTTCGCGTGCCGGCGCCGCTGTCTTCCGGGTTGTTGACAGCGTCCAACTCCTCTTCCTTGCCCTCCGGATAATTCGTAATCACCACCTTGACCGGACGCAACACCGCCATGCGGCGCAGCGCGCGTTTGTTCAAATCCTCACGGATGGCGTGCTCCAGCACCGCGACGTCCGTCATCCCGTTGTATTTGGTGATCCCGATGTGGTAGGCAAAATGCCGCAACGCTTCCGACGTGACGCCTCGCCGCCGCAAACCGGAAATTGTCGGCATTCGCGGATCATCCCAGCCCGTGACAACGCGGTCGTTCACGAGCTGGAGCAATTTGCGCTTGCTCATCACCGTGTACGTCAGGCTTAGCCGGGCAAATTCGTATTGATGCGGCAAGGGACGCGGCAATTCCAGTCGCGTCAAAATCCAATCATACAGTGGCCGATGCACTTCGAATTCCAGCGTGCAAATGCTGTGCGTGATTCCTTCGATGTAATCACTCAGGCAATGGGCAAAATCGTACATCGGGTAAATTTGCCATTTGCCGCCCGTGTGATGGTGTTCGGCGTGCCGAATGCGGTACAGCACCGGGTCGCGCAACCACACATTCGGCGCGGCCATGTCGATTTTCGCCCGCAACGTCCGCTTGCCGTCGGGGAATTCTCCCGCCCTCATCCGCTGGAAAAGGTCGAGTGATTCCTCCATGCTGCGATTTCGCCACGGGCTGTCCTTGCCGGGCCGGTCGGGCGCCCCGCGGTAAGCGTCGGTGTCCGCCGGCGAAAGATCGCAAACATACGCGTGCCCCTTGCGAATCAAAGCGACCGCATACTCATAAATCTGGTCAAAATAATCCGAGGCGTAAAACGGCTCGACGTTCGGCCCGCTCGCGGGTGCCAGGTAAAAATCCGGTTTGCCATTGCTCTCGACCGCCTTGGCCGTTTCCCCTTTTTCCTTCATCCCCAGACGGTCATCCGCCCAACCGCCGATCAGCCATTTCACGTCCGCAAGAATCGAATCGACATATTCGACGTCCTCTTTGGTGGGGTTGGTATCGTCCATCCGCAGGTTGCAGACCCCGCCAAATTCCCGCGCAATGCCGAAGTTGAGGCAAATCGACTTCGCGTGCCCAATATGCAGGTACCCATTGGGTTCGGGCGGAAATCGCGTGTGGATTTGTGGGTATTTTCCCTCGGCAACGTGTGCCGCAACGATGTCACGTATAAAATCCGAAGGCGCGGGCGCGGCGGATGTGTTGGGTTCCGAAGCTGGCGTCGTCATTAAGTTAAAATCAGCACGAAAAAGTGTACGCGCCTTTCGGCCTCCTGGCAAGCTCCCGCATTCGCGGCGCGGCTTGATGCCGTCCCCGATCCCGCGTATGTTCTCCGCTTCATGTTGACAATTTCGGATGTTTGCAAGTCGTACGGCCCGCGCACGTTGTTTGAGGATGCTTCGCTTCAAATCAACCGCTCTGACCGCATCGGTCTCATCGGCCCCAATGGCGCCGGGAAATCCACCCTGTTCTCCCTCATCCTCGGAACGGAGGAGCCGGACAAAGGTTCCATCACCCAGGAAAAAAATGTCGTTGTCGGCCATCTTCCCCAGGAATCCGCCCCCGCGGGCGACGGCTCGGTGCTCGAATTGGCCATGGCGACCACGCCGGAAATTGTGGAACTCCAGCGCAAAATCAAGGCCTGGGACTCCGAGCACCCGGCGGAAACCGACCATCACGAAAATATCCACGCCCGCTACGACCAGCTCGGCGGTTATCAATTGGAGCCGAAGGCCAAGCGGATCCTCGCCGGTTTGAGCTTTCGCGAAAAGGACTTCGCCCGCCCCCTGCGCGAAATGAGCGGCGGCTGGGTCATGCGCGCCCACCTCGGCCGCCTCCTCACCATGGAGCCGGACATTCTCATGCTGGACGAACCCACCAACCACCTCGACCTCGAGTCCTTGCAGTGGTTCCAGGAATATTTGCGCGTCTATCCCGGCGCGATTTTAATGATTTCCCACGACCGCAGTTTCCTCAACGAACTCTCCACACACATCGTCGAAATCCGCCAGCGCCGCCTCATCCGCTATCGCGGCAATTACGATTCCTGCCTGGAACAGCGCGCCGCGGCCGAGGCGCAATTGGCGTCCGCTTACAAAAACCAGCAGCGCGAGATCGCCCACATGATGGAATTCGTCGAGCGGTTCCGCGCCAAAAATACCAAAGCCGCCCAGGCCCAGAGCAAGCTCAAGCAAATCGAGCGCATGGAAAAAATCGAAGCGCCCGTCAACGACGAGAAAAAAATCCATTTCCGTTTTCCCCAGCCCCAGCGCGGCGGGCAGAAATCCATCACGCTCAAGAACATCCATCATTCCTACGGCGCGAATGTCATTTACAGCGGCGTCGATTTCCAGGCCGAGCGCGGCCAGCGCATCGTGCTCGTCGGCCCCAATGGCGCCGGAAAATCGACCCTCCTCAAACTTCTCGCCAGCGTCCTCAAACCCCAATCCGGCGAGCGCGAACTCGGCCACAACGTCAAAAGCGGCTACTATTCGCAATATCGCGTGGACATGCTCAATCCTGAGCGCACCGTCCTGGAGGAGGCCATGGACACTCCCCATCCCATTACCGAATTCGTGCGCACTGTTCTGGGTTGCTTTTTGTTTCGGGGCGATGACGTGTTTAAGAAAGTTTCCGTCCTCAGCGGCGGTGAAAAAAGCCGACTGGCTCTCGTCAAACTTCTCCTCGACCCTCCAAATTTACTGTTAATGGACGAGCCGACCACGCATCTCGACATGCCGAGCATCGAAGCGCTGATCTCTGCGCTCGAACAATTTGCTGGCACTCTCATTTTCATCAGCCACGATGTTTATTTTATCCGCCAACTCAGCTCGCACGTCGTACGCGTCGAAGGCGGGTGCCTGACCCATTATTCCGGCGGTTATCAATATTATTTGGATAAGACCGCCATGACCTTCCAACCGGCCCCGCCGCCTGCCGATACTTCCAACGCCGCCAAGGCCAGGACCAAGGATCAAAAACGTGCCGAGGCCGAGGAACGCCAAGTCCGCTACCGCAAGCGCAAAGTCCACCAGGAAGCCGTCACCCGCCTGGAAGGCGAAATCCAGCGACTGGAAGCGCGCCAAAAGGAGCTGACCGCCGAGCTGGAAAACCCCGCCAGTTACGAAAAAGGCGGGGCGGTAATGCAGCTAAATCGCGAGTGGCAGGAGAACGCCGACCATCTCCAAAGCCTTGCGCAAGAATGGGAAAAGGCGGCCACGAGGCTCGAAGAGGCAGGTGTATAAAAATCGCCACCCCCCGGTGGGGTTCCTCCCTCGCTTGACACAAATACGATCCCACTTATAGTGCCGGAAAATGCAAAGGCACACTCTCGACGGGCAGGCGGCGAAGGATGAACCCGACTCGGCACGCTTTGATTCACTAAAACAATTTCACTCCGCCGGCAGGGGCTTCTGGAGCGACGTCAGCGATGCCAATTGGAACGATTGGCGCTGGCAGTTGAAAAACCGGATCACCACGCTCGAACTCTTGCAGCGGTTCCTCCCCACGCTGACTCCCGCCGAGCACGCCGGCACCCTCCTGGCCAATCAAAAGCTGGCCCTGGCGATCACGCCCTACTTCTTTAATCTCATCGACCCCACCGACGAGAATTGCCCCATTCGCCGGCAAGTCGTCCCCCGCATCGAGGAAACCCACACCGCCTCCTGGGAAATGGCCGACCCTTGCGGTGAGGACGAACACTCCCCCGTTCCGGGCTTGGTCCACCGTTATCCCGATCGCGTGCTGTTCCTGGTCACCGACCGTTGCGCTTCCTACTGCCGTTACTGCACTCGCTCGCGATTGGTCAGCAACGCCGCCGGCTACGATTTTCACCCCGAATTCGAACGCCAGATCGAATACGTCCGCCAGCACCCCGAGGTGCGCGATGTCCTTTTAAGCGGCGGCGACCCCCTGCTCTTAAGCGACGAAAAATTGGAATTCCTGTTAAGCCGTTTGCGCTCCATCCCGCATGTCGAATTTCTTCGCATCGGAACGCGCATCCCTATTTTCCTCCCCCAACGCGTCACGCCGGAATTGTGTGCGATGCTCAAAAAATATCATCCGCTGTTCATCAGCATCCATTCCAATCACCCGCGCGAATTGACCACCGAAGTGCGCGACGCTCTCGCACGCCTTGCCGAGGCCGGCATTCCCCTCGGAAACCAGTCCGTGCTGCTCCGCCACGTCAACGATGATTCCGTCGTCATGCGCGCCCTCGTGCAAAAGCTGCTCATGTGCCGCGTCAAACCCTATTACCTTTACCAGTGCGATCTTATCACCGGCTCCGCGCATTTGCGCACGAGCGTCCGCAAGGGATTGGAGATCATGGAAAATCTGCGCGGCCACACCACCGGCTATGCCGTCCCGCAATACGTCATTGACGCCCCTGGCGGCGGCGGAAAAGTGCCGATCAATCCCGGCTACATTCTCAGCCACAATGCCGACCGCGTCGTCATCCGCAACTTCGAGGGCAAAATATTCGAATACCCCGAAGCCCCGGATGGCACGCCGCTCGCTCCCGGCCCGCGCGAAATCGAAGAGCCGGAATTGGTGTAATCAAGCCTGGGGATTGCGCTCCAGGTCCGCAAGCACTTGCGGATCGCGCACATCCACCCAGCGCCCCTGGATTTCAAGCCCCGCAATCCGGTGGCCCGCCTCGACCATCGCGCTGATGGCGTCCGTCAATTCGTATTCGCCCCGCGGCGATTTCTGAAGGCGCGCCGTAAAATCAAACAGCAGGGGCTTGAATATATAAATCCCCGCATTGTACCACGCCATCGCTCCCGGCTTTAGTTCGCCCTGCCGCCGCAATTCCTCCAGTTGCGCCGCGCTCGGCTTTTCGATCAATCGCCGCAGGCAAAAATCCTTATCAAACAAAAGTATTCCCCCTTTCGTTACGTCCTCCCCGCCGGTGCAAGTGATCAGCCCCGACCACGCTCTTTCCCCGAAACGCCCCAGCATGTCCCCGTACGTTTGCGGGCGCACAAGGATGTCCCCGTAGGTCAGCACAAAATCGTCGCCGCCCGCGAATTCCTTCGCCACCTCCGGCGCCTTGCCCGTGCCGTCCTGCGTCAATTGCCGCCCATACTGAATGGCCGCGTTCCACTTCGCCCCCGATCCAAAATAGCTTTCGATCACCTCCGCGCGAAAACCGGTCACGATAAAAAAATCCTTGATGCCCGCCTGCAACAAGCCCTCCAGAATGTGTTCCAGGATCGGTTTGCCCCGGACGCGGAGCATCGGTTTCGGCAGCGCGTTGGTCAATTCCCCCATACGCGTGCCTTTGCCTGCCGCCAAAATGACTGCTTTCATATTTTAAGTTTTAACTGAGTCCTGAACCGGTTCCAGCCGGGCGATTTCAGCCATGATCTCGTCGGCCACCTGCTGGTAAATCTCTTTGACTCGCGGCTTGGGGCACGTCGCCGCTTCCGCCCGCAACGCTTCAAACAAAAGGGGCCGGCCATACTTGACAGCCAGCCGCCGCGGCCGCGGAATCACCATATGCGGCCCAAATGCCCGATGCGTCCCAAACACCCGGCACGGCACCACGGGCGCCTTCGATTTGATCACCGTCAACCCGATTCCCGAACGCGCCGGGTTCAATTCCCCGTGCCGGCTCCGCGTCCCTTCCGGAAACAAAATGATCGCCCCCGCCTTCTCCAGCCGGCTTAAAATCATTTTCAATCCCCGCCCCGTCCCGCCGTCCCGGTCCACCGGCACCACTTCCCACGAACGCAAAATACTCGCAAGAATCGGCACGCGAAAAATCGTGTCGCGCGCAAGGAAATTGATCTGCCGCTCCACCCCCGCCCCGACCAGCGGCGGATCGATATAGCTGGCGTGATTGGACGCCAGGATCACCGGCCCTTCCAGCGGCACGCGCTCCGCGTTGAATACCTTCCACCGGAAATAGACCGCAAAGACCGTGCGAAAAAAACACCACCCGCCAAAATACGCCAATGTCATTCGGCTTCGGGCGGGTTGGCGGGACGGCTCCGTCATTTCACTTTCACCTGCCAGTTGCGGCCCTCCCATTTTTCCGCCGCCGTCCAAAAGAATGTAAATTCAACCGTCGCGCCCGCCTTCAATTTCGTCGTCGGCAAATCCGCGTACCACAAGTTCAGCGCTTCGTTAAAAGCCGTCAGCGTCCGGTTCGTCGTCGCCCAATTGTCCATGCTCCACGTCAGGTTCACCTCCGCTCCCACGATCACCCGCAGCGTTTTTCCTCGCGGCATGTGCTTTAGCGGATGCCGCATAATCCAGATCTCGTGCTGGCTCGGAACCGGCTTCGCAACATAGCGCTGATACGCCGGCTCGATGCGGTCATAGCAAACCCCGTCGCGCCGGCTTCGCACCAGCGAAATATATTCCGCATGGGACCAGCACAGCGGCATCGCGGCTCCCGTCGGCTGTCCGCGTTTCATCCTCCCGTCCGGCAAATCGGCCTCGTCCCAAAGCTGCTCCGAAATCATTCCGCCCACATTCGCGAATTTTTCAATCGCGCTTATATACGGCATCGGATCCCGCCCCGCCGCCAATTCGTAATGTCCCCGTTCACCCGTCAGGATGGGCCACGCCCGCCCCGTCCCCGTTCCGTCGAAGGCCGCCCCGTCGTCTTTCTGCCCGTACCCGTCGTGATTATAACGCCGCCAGCACGGCCCTTGCGGCAAATCGCGCTTGAGAACGCGGTCAATCACTTCGACGGATGAAACCACCACCGGGTCCTTTGCCGCCCGAATGCCAAATCGCACCAACTGCAAAAAATCTCCCCCCACCACATTCCGCGCCGGATGAGACCCGCCGCCGTTCGCCACGTCGATCGTCGTCGTGTTGGGGTCCGCGTGCGGGTCCGGGTCATTTGGATTGGTTGGGTTGATCCGGATGTAATGACGCGGAATGCCCGCGACCAATTCGCCGCGCGTCGTCACCGTCCACTCCTCAAGGTGCGACGCCAGCCAATCCGCGTACGCCAAAATAAATTCCTTGTCGCCGTCGTTTCGCGCAAAATCGCCCGCGCAAACCATCCCCGCGATCACCGCCGCCAGCGTCGATGGCGAATAGCCCGAATTCTCCTCCCACCGCTCCTGTGTCGTCACCGGCCCTTGCAACATCAGGTACGCCACCGCCCCGGAAATCATCGGATGCAGGTCGCACGGCCCTATCTGCACCCCTTCGCGCTGCAACCGCCACGCCAGCAAAATCGGCGAGGCGATTTCATCCAGTTGCAATCCCGGCCAATACATCCTGCCGTCGATCCAACTGTTTTGCGGAAAACTCCCGTCCGGCCGCTGGATCACCGCCAGCCAGATCGCCGCCCGCATCGGCGTCGCCTTCTGCCCTGTCGCCAGCAACGCCGTCGCACTCTGCGCGAGGTCGCGCGTCCAGACCAAATGGTAGCCCCCCAGGTCATTGTCCCCTTTGGTTTCGCCCCACGGAATGCTCATCGACGCCACCAGCGCCCCTTCAAAAACCTTGTCCTCATGCGCCAGCAACACGCACCGGCTCAACCGATACAACCCTCCCTCATCGCCGGTGTCCTTGCTATACTCGTGGTCGGCATCCGCCACCGATCGTTTCCATTGCATCACGTAATGCTCCCGATGCTTCGCAAACGGCGTCGCCAGAGATTGCAGCAATTTCGCCGACGCGCTCGGATAGCTTTGCGCCAGCGCGATCCCCACCACAAAATCGTCCGACTTCCGCGGATCGATCTCCCCCATCAGCGCGATATTCCCATTTTCCGCCGAACGAAACTCCCAGTCCATTTTGAAATTCCGCAAATCCTGCCAGCCATCGCTAAAACCGACAAACCCCGCCGAGCGTTTGGTAAACCGGTTCGTGCAGCCCATGATCAAATGAAACCCCGCCCGTTTTGCGTGCAGCAACCTGCTCGCGCTGATCTCCTTGCAATAGCCCGAATTGTCCGCTCCAAACCGGTCCAGGTGCGGCGCCAGCAACGCGTACAGCCGCAACTTGTCCCGCAGCGACTTGTCCATGATTTCCACTTTCGTATGAATCAGCAGCACCGAGCGATGGGGATCCGTGCAAACCTCTTTGACAAGCCGGTAACGCCCATTCCGCTCCGTATTGATCAACTGATACAAAAGGCACGACCGTTCCGGATAATGGATCTCATGCTCCAGGTCCATCTTCTCCTCGTGGCAAAACGTTTCCCCGTCCGTGATGAGAAACTGGAAATCCCGCGTATTCGGCTGGTCCACGAACGGATAATAAATCTCGTTGACAATCCCGTGGCTCAACGTGAACCAAAGGCGGCAACTGGTATGGTACGCCGTGCCAAAACCCTCCTTCGCGCTCGAAGTCCAGCGCGGCTCAATCCCCGGGCCGCCGAAAGCCGCCCCATTATCATTGGTGTTCATTTATTATTTAGCCTCCTTTTCCCCGCCGCGATCAAATCATCCAGGCCATGTTCGAGCAGGTCCCCGATTCGTTCCAGCGTCACATCCGCCGGCGGGCAGCTTGCCACCAGTTTTTTATCCAGCGCATAATGCCCTTGCCGCACAAAAACAGTCGTCACACGCGCGCGCCAGATTTTTTTGATCGCCGTCAGCAGCCGCACCTTATCATCCACCATGACATAATGACGTGCTGGAAACCGCCGCGCCACATCCGCGAGTTCAAGCTCCTTATGCACATAAATCATCACATTCCCCGCCCCCACCGCCTCGAACAACCCCGCCCGATCCACCTTGCGCGGCTGAAAAACGACATCCCCATCCGAAAGCAACGCCGTGCGCCCCCACTTCCTGGCCTGCGCGATGACATCCAGCGAATTGGGATAAAGCCGATTCGCAAAAGGATAAGAAATTAAAAACCTCGATACCGTCAGCAGTCCCAGATCATGTGGATGCTCCGTGCGAACCCGTTGCAAAGCCCCGAGATAATCCGCGTAACCAAGCTCGCCGCGAATGCCCTCAAAAATGGCCCAGTAACGTTTAGACTCCGCGCGCCCGACTTCTGAAACGAGATAAGACTGCAAGTCAGAAGTGACCTGGTCATTATTCAGCAGCGTATTATCGACATCAAAAAGGAACACCACATTTTTCCGATCCATACAGGTATGCTGTACACCACCGGAAGAGATTTGTCACGC
>DATAXU010000277.1:0-10249 GCA_036272955.1 Verrucomicrobiia bacterium | reverse complement strand
GGCCATCAGGCGCAGCATGGCAAATTCCTTTGCCGTCAGGTGAAGCTGGCGTTTGCCGCGCGCCGCCGTCTGCCGGGCAAGGTCAATTTCCACGTCGTCCAATTTTAATTTCAAGGGCGCTTTGGTGCTCCGTTCCATTCGCCGCAACAAAGCGCGGACGCGGGCAAGAAGTTCGTCGGTGCTGAAAGGCTTGACGAGGTAATCGTCCGCACCGGCGTCCAATCCGGCGACCCGGTCTTCGATTTGGCCTTTGGCGGTGAGCATGAGCACCGGCGATGCATTGGATCGGCGGCGCAGTTCGGCGCACAGCGCGAAGCCGTCGAGTTTGGGCATCATGACATCGAGGAGGATCAGGTCGGGTTTTTCCGCCAGCGCGCGTTCGAGGCCGCGTTCGCCATCCGCCGCGGTCAGCGTGCGGTAACCTTCGGACGCGAGCAAATCGGCGAGGGCCGTGCGCATGGGAGTCTCGTCTTCGACGATCAAAATGCGTTCATTCATGCTGGCTCCTTGCGGGTAATTCGATGGTGAATTTGCTTCCTTTGCCCAGCTGGCTCTTCACCACGATACGCCCGCCGTGGGCTTCAACGATATGTTTTACAACACTCAAGCCGATTCCAACCCCTTGCGTTTCGCGCCGCAATTCAGAGCCGCGCCGGTAAAACCTCTCAAAAATCTTTTCGTGTTCCGCCTCTGGGATCCCAGGGCCGTGGTCGGAAACCGACAGGCGGAGTGCCATGGGGGAAGCACCAATTTCCACGATAACGCATTCACCTTGGGGTGAATGTTTAACGGCATTATCGATAAAATTCACAAGGGTCTGCTGGATCGCGCGGCCATCGACGTTCCATTCGATATTTTCGGACACCGGGGCCAATTGCAGTTTGATGCCCTTTTCCTCGGCGTATGGCTCCATGAGTTTCACGGTCGTCTGTGTCAGTGCGACGAGATTGGTCGGTTCAAACTCGTAATCTTTTCGTCCTTGTTCAATCCGGGAGAAATCCAGGACGTTTTCGATGAGCGCCGAAAGCCGCCGGCATTCCTGCACGATAAACCTGAAATATTCGCTTTGCCTCCGCGATTCCGGAATTTTGCCGCCTGCGAGATTTTCGGCCATCAACCGGACGGAGGCGATGGGCGCGCGCAATTCGTGTGAGACGCTTGAAACGAAGTTGGATTTCATTTCGTACAATTGCAATTGCCGCCGAAAAGCCCGCTGTGCCGCCACGAACCCCGCCAAAGCCGCGAATACCGCCCCCAGGATCAACCCGGCAAAAAGCTTTACCCGGCGCCGCTCGGTGGAGAGCATCCGCTCCCTGCTCGTGAGAAAAATCCTCACGTCAAATGGAAGGTTCCCGATTGTCACTGTAGTGCTCGCGTTGCCAAGAAGATCCTTTTCATCGCCGCCTGGAATCAATGGCATTCCGTCCACTGTCACCGCGGCAGCCGCATATTCCGGGATTAGAAATTTAGCGTCTTCGAGCGCTTTTGCAAAAGTCCCTTTGGCCACCGCTGCCGGAACAAACCTCACTTTGTAGCCCTGGCTGGTATTTGGAAATCTCTCCGGTTCCAACATTGCCAGCATTTCGCCATTGCCGACCCAGCGCGACCATTCTTGTTCCTTCCAAGGGTGCAAGTCCGGCGAGCGCCGAATTGCGGCGAGATATTCCTGCGCCCGCAACCGGGCATCCCAGTTCATCCGCATCCGGAGCACCTTCTGCCGGAAAGCGGCGTCGGCTGTCAATCCTTCGGCGAGATCCAGCAATTTTGGCGCGACAAAGGACGGATTTTCAATCGTCTGGCGCCAAAGCGCGTCCAGAAGTGGTTCTGACAGGCGCGCGTTTTTGGCGGATAGCAGCCGATAGCAAGCGACAGTTTGAAATGAAATTCCGGACTCCGAGTCCAGCGGACGCGTGTCATTGAGAATTTGGACCGGCGAATTTGTCAAACAACGCGCCGCCAGTCGGGCATCTTCTGGTGGGTTGCCGGCGAAAAAGGTTTGCTGGCGCTTTTTCATTTCCGCAAGGTTCGTGGCGGAACGCATTGCGTCCCACTGAAACCTTTGCGCAGGTGAAAGTTCCTGAAACCATGGCGGCGGTACGGGAACAACAGGATATTCGGGCGGGCTGATCTGCCGGCCATCTGCGGTGATTTCGCCGGGCGATGCCGCGAAGTCAGCCAGTTTAAGCCCTGGATAATCCCGCTCCCATATTTCAATTTCCGCGGGATGCAATCCGTTCATCCAGTCATTTTGCAGCGCGAAGAAACGCCGCAACTCGTCGTTCACGAACGAACGCACCGCGCGCGCCAGGCTTTCCGCACTTTGGGCTGCCCTGCGGCGCGCGTCGATGTCAGCGACCCGCTCCTCTTGGCGCAACGAGACCAGGCCCACCACCGCGAGAACCGCCACTGGCAGCAGGATCAAAAACCCCTGCCAGAAAAACGACGGGCGGCGCGGAATTTCGGAAGGCATTCTTTTAATTTCCCTCCAGCGTACAGCGGGCGGCAAGCGCAATTGTCATGGTTTTGTAAAATCCTTCGCTGTTTGCCGACGGGACGGAGTTGAAGTAAGTTGAACATATGACAAGCAATCGATGGCGGCTGGCGGCCCTCCTTCTGTTTTCGGCCTTCATGGTGCGGGCCGATCAAATTGTTTTGCAAAACGGCGACCATTTTTCCGGAACTATCGTCTCGATAACACCCGACACCCTCGTTCTTCAAAACGACGTCCTTGGCCAGATCAAGCTCCCGCGCAATAAAGTCTCCGGGATTACCCTCGGTTCTGGCGCTCCCGCTGTTCCCCCGGCGACCGCCACGAACCCCGCGCCCGATCTGGTGAGGCAATCACCGGCGGCCGCCACGAATGTGTTGCAGGGATTGGGTGCGGACACAAATCTCATTCAGCAAATTCGCAAGCAGTTCCTTGCGGATGCAGGCCCGCAGGCCAACGATAAATTTGACGAGCTTCTCAACGGGTTGATGTCGGGAAAAATGGACATCAACGGCCTTCGCGTCGAAGCCAAAACCGCCGCCGACCAATTGCGCGCCATGAAGAAAGACATGGGCGGCGAAGCAGGCCAAACCTTGGACGCTTACCTGAGTGTGCTCGACAATTTCCTGGCACAAAGCACCCCCGCTCCCGCGGTCGCTCCCGCCCCGGCCACCAACGCGTCGCGGGGCACCATCATTATTCGTTAAGAGCGCGGCTAGGGAAATTATGCGCAAGATCAATACGAAAGAAATCGTTGAAGTGACATGGTCCTCCCCAAAAGGAAAATTCGCGGGCGCAGGGAAGGAGATTTCAGAGGCATTGGGACGGGTGCCGGATTCCACCGATATCAAGGACCGCCATCCATTTGACGTCGAGATTCTCCGTGTTCCCCCGGTCAAAATACCGTACCCTTATCACTCCCACAGCACGCAATGGGAATTTTACCATGTGATTTCCGGAAAGGGTCGCGTCCGGCATCAAGATGGCACAGACGCGATTGAAGCCGGCGACGCTTTCCTCTTCCATCCTGGCGAAGCCCACCAGTTGATCAACGATGGTCAAGACGATCTTGTCGTTTTTGTGGTGGCGGACAATCCCATTGGGGAATCATCTCATTATCCCGACAGCGGGAAGTGGTTGGTTCGTTCGCCAGAGAGCCGGCTCATTCGCTCCGATCCACTGAAATATTACGACGGCGAAGAGTGAGGCGAGAGCGTGACGATAGTCGCGCCGCGTCCGCCGAAGTTCGCGCTGGCAAAACCAAATCGCGCCACGTCCCGGCGTTTTGCGAGAATGGCGTGAACGGTCCTCTGCAGATTGCCAATTCCTTTGCCGTGGATAATGCGGATTTCCAAAATGCCGCGGAGCCGGCATTCGTCCAGGTACGCCGGTACAAGCTGTCCGATTTCTCGCGGGTTGAACGTATGCAAATCCAGCACGCCGTCGATCGGAAGCGTCACTGGGGATTCATAGGGAGAATCCTCCGGCATATTATCGCGACCCGGGCGCTTTTGGCGGAGCAGTGCTGGCGCGGATGATGACCTCGGCCGGCAGCCGGCGGGATTCCGGGCGCTCCCCGCGCCGCAGCTTCTGCATGATGTCCATTGCGGCAACGCCCAGGCGCAATTTGGGCTGGCGCACCGTCGTCAGCGGCACCCGGAAATGTTCGCTGACTTGAATATTGCCAAAACCGACGATGGACAAATCTTCAGGGATTTTTATCCCCTGATTCAGGTAAATATTGGCGGCGCCGATCGCCACAAAATCGGAGGCAGCCTGGATTGCGGTCATCGAGGCCGATTCATTGAGCATCTGCATCGCGGCTTTTTCGCCTTCCTCAATGCTCGTGCCCGCGGTAAAAATCAGCCGGTCATCCGGTTCGATCTGCGCTTCACGCATGGCGCGGCGAAAGCCCTCCAGCCGCTCTTGCGCCCATGGGGAGACGCTGGGTCCGCATAGAAACGCGATGCGCTTATGTCCCAATTCCAGCAGATGCCGTGTGAGCAGGTAGCTGGCGGTGAGGTCGTCCGTCTCCACATTGTGGAATTGCGCGCAAAATGGAGCGCGATGTCCGAGAATTACCGTCGGTGTTTGGCGTTGCGCCAGTTCTTCATAAATCGCGGCCGTTGGCGCCAGTCGATAAACAGGGGCAATAAAAAGACCATCCACACGCCGCGAGAGCAGGCGCCGGATGCAGGCATCTTCGCGTTCAGGGACGTTGAGCGTGTGCGCCAGAATCAAATCGTAGCCCCATTCGTGCGCACCCTCTTCAATCGCGGAGATCATTCGCGCGAAGATCGGATTGGTGACGGTCGAAAGCACCAGACCCAGCAATTTGGTCGTGTGGCTTCGAAGCCCCTGGGCCATCGAATCCGGCACGTAACCCATTTGTTGGGCCAGCAGCTTGATGCGGGTCTTGGTGTCGGCGGAAATATCCGCGGCCCCACGCAATGCCTTTGAAACCGTCATGACGGAAACGCCCGCCCGTGCCGCAATGTCTTTTAAACGAACCATTCGTCGAAATAAGCCGGTTAATATCCTGCCCGCGTTGGGCGATGTCAATGTGCAGCGTCAGAAGTTCAAACGGTGGAACCTCTCCAATGCAACTTCTGCCGGATGGTTTCAAAAAAGGAAACGTCACCAGGATGCAGCAAACGCACTTTCTGCCGGCTGCGGGTGATCGTCACCGAGTCGCCGGCCCTCATGTTCGCCAGCAATTGGCCGTCCGCGGCGACAATGGTTTGCATTCCCTTGCTCACCAACTCCACTCGAATGACGGAGCTTAAACTCAGAATGACCGGGCGATTGGACAGGGCATGCGCGCAAATCGGGGTCACTGCGAAAACATCCGCGTCGGGGCTTAGGATCGGACCGCCCGCGGATAATGAATATGCCGTCGAGCCAGTCGGCGAACTGACGATCAAGCCGTCGCCGCGGTAACGGGTCAAGGGTTTATCGTTGACGGAAACGTTCAGTTCAATGAGCCGCGAGACAGCGCCGTGACTGATGACAATGTCGTTGAGGGCGGACATGCGAACAGGGCTGCATTCGCACAGGCCATTGGCCTCGATCAAGGGACGGGTCTCGATTGTGAAATCGTTCCGCCAGATTTTCTCCAGGGCCGGGGCGAGGTCCCGCGAAGAAATGGCCGTCAAA
Organism: Verrucomicrobiia bacterium; assembly: GCA_036272955.1. Lineage (GTDB taxonomy): Bacteria > Verrucomicrobiota > Verrucomicrobiia > Limisphaerales > Palsa-1400 > DATAUD01. Next base: position 4,605 of record DATAXU010000277.1, on the reverse strand, counting down.
AAACCGAGACGCCCCACATTGATGCCAAGGATCGGGGGGTCCGATCCATCAATCTCGCGAACCACGCCGAGCATGGTGCCATCGCCTCCAAAGACCAGCAGCAGGTCGGCTTCCCGGGCAAGGGCGGCGGCGTTTGGAAATGTTTCGCAATCCAGGCCGGCCATCTGCGCGGTTTCCTCGGTGGCGACGACAGTGCGCCGGGCGCGGCCGATCAAATCCGCGGCCGCGAGCACCACGGCGCGACTGGAGGATTTCTCGAAATTGGCAATCAGCCCAATCCGCGCGAGTTTGTTACGTTTGTTTTTCAAGCAAGACCAGGAATTCCCTGTTGCCGGCCGGCCCGACCAGCGGCGATTCGGTTTCGCCCACCCAGAGCAGGCCGGGAATTTCGGAGACAAATATTTTCAATTCGTTCAAAACGCGCGCGTGAATGGCCGGATCAGTGATGACGCCTCTGCCGCGCGAGGCTTCGGCTTTGCCTGCCTCGAATTGCGGCTTGACCAAGGCCAGGATTCTACCCGAAACGCCCAGTAATGCAACCGCAGCGGGAAGGATTTTTTTGAGCGAGATGAAGGAGCAATCCGCGACGATCACGTCCGCGCCGGCAAATGGCGGGGGGAAATCCCCGCGCGTCAAAAACCGCGCGTTCATTTTTTCCATGACTTTGACACGCGCGTCGCGCCGCAGCTTCCACGCGAGTTGGCCGCGTCCGACATCGACGGCATAGACCATCGCGGCGCCCCGTTGCAGAAGACAATCCGTGAAACCGCCTGTCGAAGCGCCCAGGTCGATGGCGACCATCCCATCGACGTCCAAACCGAAATGCCGCAAGCCGTGTTCCAATTTATGCCCGCCGCGGCTGACGTAGCGGTCCGGAGTTTCCAGCGTCACGACGTCGTCGTCTTTGACAGGGTCGCTGGCCTTGTGAGGAGTATGGCCATTGAGCCGCACCTGGCCGGCGAGGATTGCGCGTTTGGCATTTTCGCGGCTTGGGCAGAGGCCGCGCTCCACGAGGGCTTGGTCCAGCCGCAGGCTTGGCATGGGGACGGGTTTCTAGGACGGTTTCTGATACAAGCGTCGCTGCGCTTCGCGAAAGGGAGCGAGAAACAAATCGTTCTCGGCGACCGTTTTTTGCACGAGACTGCCAACCTGATGCAGTTCGGAAAGGTTGATGACGCAGTGTACGCTCAGGGCGAAAGCCTGCATGGTATTCAGCGTTTCGTAGCTGGGCCCAATGAGAAAGACGGTCGCATGGCGGCGCTGGCTCATGGGCATGTTTTGAATCACTCCCAGCGTTGTGTTTTCCGAGGGGTCGTTGCACGCGAAAGTTTCTTCGATAAAAATAACCTGGTAGTTGACCTGGTTGTAACGGGTCTCAAAGAGCAGGGGACCATCGACGACGTGAACCTTGTAGCCGATATCAGTCAAACTGGCTTTGACGCTGGCCGCCAGGTCCGGCGTGCTGATGGCAAGGAGCGCGGGTTGGTCGTGCGGGCCTATTATATCGAAGTCTTCCATGCGTCATTTCAATTTGAATGTTCCGGGGAAAACGGGCGACGTGCCCTTCAGTTTGCTCGGTTCGGATTTCATTTTCAAATCCATGCTGCTGAGATGTTCGCCGCGGGCTTTCTTGATTTTATCGATTCCGCGCGTCACGACGCCTCGTTTGGAGCAATATGTCTGCGCGGTTTCCTCAGTGATATGGTTGTGTTCGTAGGCTTCCAGGCACGCCTGGTCGAAGTTCCGCCAGTTGAAAGTATGGCTCGACTCGATGATTTCGTAAAAACTTTTTCCCTCGCTCTCGCCTTGAATGATGGTCTCCTTGGTCCGCAGATTGGATCCCATGATTTCCAGGAGGGCGTAGCGTCCGCCTCCCACCTTGGGCGCCAAACGCTGGCTGATGATCCACCTCAACGTGTCCGAAAGGCGAATACGCACCTGCTCCTGTTCCTCGGGATCGAACATGCCGAGAACGCGGTTGATCGTTTGGCCCGCGTCGATGGTGTGAAGCGTGCTGAGCACCAAATGACCCGTTTCCGCCGCGGCAAGGCCGATTTCGACCGTCTCGCGATCCCGCATTTCGCCGACGAGCACGACCTTGGGCGCCTGGCGCAACGCCGCGCGCAACCCCGTGGCGAAATTGCTGAAGTCGCTTCCCATTTCGCGCTGGTTAAAGGTCGATTTTTTGTGGGGATGCACGAATTCGACCGGGTCTTCAAGCGTGATGATGTGAACGGATTTGGTGAGATTGATTTCGTTGAGAATGGCGGCCAGGGTGGTTGATTTTCCGGAACCGGTCGCGCCGGTCACGAGCACGAGGCCGGTTTTTTCCTGCACCACCTGGCGGAAAATCTCCGGCAATTTCAAATCCGTCAGCGAAGGGATTTCCGTGTTTAGTTTGCGCATCACGATGGAATACTTGCCGCGCTGGCTGAAAATGTTGACGCGAAAACGCAATTGGTCGGCGACACTGTACGAAGAGTCGCAGGAGCCGCTTCGAACCAAATCCTCCGTCAAACGCGGACTGCCGTTGACCAGGTTCAGGGCGATCATTTCGGTTTGAAAGGGGGTCAAGCGCTCGATCGGCGGATTGCACGCAACGGGAACCAATTCGCCGTTCTGCTCCACTTGCAGAGGCCGGTCCACGGTGAAATTCAAGTCGGAAACTTCCGAGCGGCGGCGCATGATGGTGGTTTCGGTTTGGCGGTCCAAACCGAGCATCGTGGTCAGGACGTAATCAAGTTCGCTGCGTCGCATAGGTTTTTAGAATTCGTGTCGCGTCAATCCGCATCTTCTTCAGGGGCATGGGCCAGAAACGGGCGGAATTTTTTCTTGTCGATGCACTTGTCATAAGCTTCTTCGGGCGAAATCCGTTTCATCTTAAGGTGGTCCATGATGGAATCGTCCAGCGGCGTATTGCCGTATTTTTTGCCGACCTGGATCATGCCGGGAATCTGGTGCGTCTTTCCCTCGCGCACGAGGTTTGCGACGGCGGTGTTGAAGATGAGTATTTCCAGCGCGGCGACGCGGCCCTTCTTATCCACCCGTTTGAACAGGTTTTGCGCGACGACGCCTTTGAGGGCTTCCGAAAGCGTGGCGCGAATTTTGTTCTGCTGTTCCCCGGGAAAAACGTCGATGATGCGGTCCACTGTCTTGGCGGCGCTTTGCGTGTGCAGGGTGCCGAATACCAGGTGCCCGGTGCTCGACGCGGTCAGGGCCAGCTCGATCGTTTCCAAATCGCGCAATTCGCCGACGAGGATGATGTCGGGGTCTTCGCGCAACGCGCCGCGCAATGCCGAGGAAAATGAGCGGGTATGCACGCCCACCTCGCGGTGATTGATCAGGCAGCCTTTGCTCTCATGCACAAATTCAATGGGGTCCTCGACGGTAATGATATGGTCGCGGCGGTTCTTGTTCGCGTAATCCACCATCGCGGCGAGCGTTGTGGATTTTCCAGAACCTGTGGGGCCGGTGACGACCACCAAACCTTTATGCAACATCGCAAACTTCTTGAGGACCGCCGGCAGTGGAGCATCGAACTTTTCAAAATCCTCGAACGAAAGGACTTTGCTCGGGATTTGGCGGAAGACGGCGGCGATGCCATATTTCTGCGTGAAATAATTGGCGCGAAACCGCGAGACGTTGGCAATCTCATATCCGAAATCGACGTCGCCGGTTTCCTCGAAGACCTTGATTTTATAGTCCGGCGCGATTTCGTAGAGCATGACCTTCAATTGGTCATCTTCCAGCGGGGGATAATCGACACGAGTCAATTCGCCGTTGATGCGAAGGATGGGAGGGTTGCCAGAAGAGAGATGGAGGTCCGAGGCTTTCTGCTCGAACATTAAATTGAAAAGTGCGTCAATTCTGGCCATATAAGATTCGTGCTGCCTGACGCGAGTTTACCGAGTTCCACGCGAACTGCAAGCCAATGAACGCGCTCGCACTGGAACTCTGCCGTGATATTGCGCGCAACGGTCCCATGACTTTCGCGCGCTTTATGGAAATGGCCTTATACGCCCCCGCCCTGGGCTACTACGAGCAACCCAGGCGGATCGGGCGTCATGGCGACTTCTATACCAGCGTCAGTACCGGCTCGCTGTTCGGTGAGCTACTTGCGTTCCAATTTTCGGAATGGCTCGATGCCGAATGCTCCGGCGGCCCGTGCCAACTGGTTGAGGCTGGTGCTCATGATGGGCGGCTGGCTGTCGATATTTTGGAATGGGTGTCCCGATTCAGGTCAGACCTGCTTGGCCGGTTGCGGTATTGCATTCTCGAATCGTCTCCGGTTCGTCGTGGCTGGCAGGAGAAGACTTTGCACGCCCACAAGGCTCGTGTGCGGTGGGCGAGGGACGTTCATGAGTTTGGCGAAGACGAGGTGAACGGGATTATTTTTTCCAACGAGTTTCTTGACGCGCTCCCGGTTCATCGCCTGGCGTGGGATGCCGCGAATCGACGCTGGCAGGAATGGCAGGTCACGGGTGGCGCACATGGGCTGGCCTGGCATTTGGGAATGCCGGCGGTGGCCTTGCTGCTTCCGGCGGTTGGGCCGGAATTGGCGGGCTTGCTTCCGGAGGGTTTTGTCGCGGAGGTGTCGCCGGTGGC
>DATAXU010000276.1:0-2640 GCA_036272955.1 Verrucomicrobiia bacterium | reverse complement strand
AGAGGCGGCCGAATGGATCAAGAAGAATTGCAAAAAACCCGTCGCCGGTTTTATCGCCGGAACAACCGCCCCGCCGGGACGCCGCATGGGCCACGCCGGCGCGATTGTCAGCGGCGGCAAAGGGACGGCGGCCGCGAAAATTGCCGCGTTCAAGGAAGCCGGCATCGGCATCGCCGCAACGCCCTCAGAAATGGCCGACGCATTGTTGAAAGTGATGTAGGCTCAATTCCGCGCCGCTTCCGCGCGTCTCTCCGCGTCGGCAATCCTCTTGTCCAGCACCGGCGCCAGCGAAGGCACCGCATCGAGCACTCGTTTGTAGGCATTGACCGCCTGGTCCCATTTCTGTTGCTCTTCGCAAATCCGCGCCATGCCTTCCCCTGCGATGACCACCCAGTAAGGATCGAAGTGCTCCGGGTCCCCATACAGAACGTGCGAAAAATGCATCAACGCGAGCTGCGGCAAATGTTCCTTCTCCGCGACAATCCCCAGCCCCACCTCCGCCTGGCTCCGTGCGGACACCGTCGCGGCCGTGGCCGGAAAACTCAATACCGTCGAATACATCTGGATCACTTCCGCATACACATTAGTGTCCGACTTCAGGTCGGCGTATTGCTTGTAGTAATCGCCCAATCGTCCGAATGCCTCCACCGCAATCGCATTCGTCGGCGCGCCGTTGGTCAATTTGCTCACCGCGGCAATCGCGTCGTTCAAATTCGTCAGGTTGGATGGGTTTGCCAGGAACTGCTGGAAAGCCGTGTCCCCCAGCGCAAAAAACCCCTGCTGCTCCAGCAATGCCGGCGTATTCGTGTCGCTCACAAGGGCCGAAAAATAAGTGCGCGCGTCCGCAAGCTCCTGGTTCGCCAGCGCGGCCCGGCCCGCCCAATACCGCGCCTGGTACGCGAGGTCCCCCGCCCCGGGAAAGTTCTGGTAAAGCTCCTGGTAACTCTTTTCCGCCGAAGGATAATCCTGCTGCTCGTAGTAATAATCGGCCACCCAGTTCTTGGCCCACGGCGCGAACGAATTGCTCGGAAACCGCGCCACAAAATTCGTAAACTTCATCAACGCGTTCGTTTCCATTCCCGCTTTCGCCGTCGCCAGCGCCTCGTAAAATTGCACCTCCGGCAACAGCCCGTTGCCCGGATGGTTCGTGACCCAATTGTCATACCCCCGCAGCGCCGCCGTCCAATCCCCCTCATGGTCATACGTGCGCGCAATGGCATATTCCACCTCCGCGGCCAGCGGGGTATGTGGCGACCGTTTCAGCAAATCCATGAAAACCTGCCGCGCCTGGCTGTTGGAAATATTCTGCCCCATCAAAAATCGCCCGCGCTCTCCCAGGTAACTCCCCGGAAACCACCGCAGGATCTTGGCCGCCGCGTCGCGCGCCCCTTCATCGTCGTGCAGGTTCAGTTTCGCCTCCACAATCTGGTACAAAGCCTGGTCAAACAACGTATTCGTCACCCCCGGCATCCTGTCGTACCGAATCAAAAGCTCCGAGTAATTGCTCACCGCGCCCGCGTAATCATGCTGTGCAAATTGAGAGTCAGCCGACTTGAAAATCGCCACCGCCTGGTCCTCCGAATAAGGCAGCCCCTGCGCCGCCGCCTCGAAATCTATCCTCGCCTTTGCAATGTCCCCCTTGCTCCAGTAACACCAGCCCCGGTCCAGATGCGCCTTCGCCAGCCATTGGCTGTTTGTAAAATCGCGAATGACGATATTGAAATTCGTCAGCGCATTCTCCAGTCCGTTCGTCCCCGCCGCGGTCGCCGCCGGATTTGCATAGGCTTTCAAATACAACTCCCCCAGCCCCACGTGTGCCAAATCCACCCCTGGAATCTGCGGATTCGAAGCAATCAGGTTTTCCAATAATGGAACGGCCGCATCCAACGGATTGAGCGCCACCGTCAAGTCCACCGTTTTGGCCATGGCCCGTCGCTGCTCCTCCGCCGGCAGCCCGTCAACAACATTTGTTTCATACGCCGCCAGCGCCTCCGCCGGACGTCCCACGTCCTCAAGAATCTGCCCCTGCAAAAAAATGCTTGCCGCCCGATGCGCCGGTCCCGAGGCCAGCATGAGCAGATTCGTTGTATCCGCCAGCGCATCGACGCCATGGCCCGCGGCCAGCCTGATGCGGCAGAGCAAATACTGCCGGCGCCACTCCAGGTCATCGAATTTCAGGTTTTCGGGAGACAGCCCGCGGATCGTTTTTTCCGCGTCCCCCCAGCGATTTTCATTCAGAAAAGCCTCCCCCAAAAGCAGCGTCCCCATCGAGCTAAAAGGGCTGTCCGGCTCCCGCGCCGATGCGATCCGAAAAACCCTGTTGGTCGTCTGCAACAGATCAATCACCACCGGCCACGCCCCCATTTCCGAATACGTCAACGCCTCATCATAAGCCGCCTCCAACCTCTGCGGCGAGTCCGCGATTCTGGTGACATTGGCAAACCCGATCGCCGCATTCGTAAACTCCCGCTCGCTCAGCCGCGCCTTGGCGATCCAAAACACGTATTGCGGCTTGAGCGCGCCGGCATCGGAAAAAGAATTCTTCAGCAAATCCATCGCACTGACCCCATTGGATTGATTCAGCCGCGAGATCGCCAGGTAAAGGATGGCATCCGCGCGATGTGTGGAATTCGTAAACGT
>DATAXU010000275.1:0-11237 GCA_036272955.1 Verrucomicrobiia bacterium | reverse complement strand
TATTTTCAATGCGCTGGCGGCGGGGGCAACGGGTTACCTGCTCAAGCGGGCGCCGCGCGCGGAATTGCTGGACGCCATCCGCGAGGTGAATCGGGGCGGTTCGCCGATGACGACGCACATCGCGCGGAAGGTCGTGCAGTCATTTCAAAAATCGGCGGGTTCGCAGGAGACGGAAGCGGTTTTGTCCGGGCGCGAGCAGGAGGTTTTGGATTTTTTGAGCCAGGGATTTCTCTACAAGGAAATCGCGGAGAAAATGGGGATCAGCTACGAGACCGTGCATACTTATATACGGCGCATTTACGAAAAGCTCCAGGTGCGGACGCGGACGGAGGCGGTGGCCAAATTTTTGCGGCGCTGACTTGACGGGATTTGTGGCAGGGAATCAGCCGAGGCCGGCTTCCTTGCACCATTGACGGTAGGCGGCGGGGGCGATTTCGGAGGGCTTGATTTCGCTGCGGCCGCCCCAGAAAACATTCGTATAACTGACAGGGATTCCGCACTTTTCCAGATGCCGGTCGATGGCGGCCTTGTGGGCGAGCAGGAGCGGCTTTTCCATTCCGTGGGCGACTCCCATGACGTTGACGTTGTGAAATTCGGGGCCGCCTTCGCGCCAATAGGCGTGGGTCATGATGTAATGGCGGCCCACTTCCCTGCCCGTCTCAATCTCGCGTCCCGCAGGAACGGCCCAGTGAAACAAGCCGTTGAAACGCGTGACGCGGTCGCCGTCCTTGAGCGTTTTGACGTGTTCGAGAAATGTCGAAAAGCGGCCGATGATCTTGCGGCGGTTGAAGTCTTCGGCCATTCGAAGAAAATCTTCAAGGCCCACGCCGGCCTCGGTTGCGCGGGCGCGCCAGATGTCCGGCACAATTTCCTCCGGCTCGAACTCACGCTTGAGGGCGGTCAGTATTTGCCATTCCAATTCGTTAAGATTAACGATGGCGACTTCGGTGACTTCGGCGGGAACGTCCGCCATGGCGCCCGGTTCCATGCCGCGGCGGCGCATGTGGCCGACACCGAGCGCAAACAGGCGTTTGGCGGGCATGATGCGAAAATGTTCGGCCCCCGTTTGGCCGGCCAAAAAGCGGCAGTGGGTTTCGATGGAGAAACCCTGGGGCACTTTTACCGTTGTCCACAATTTGTAGTTGGAGCCGGGCGTGGCGGCATCGGTGGAGCGCAGGACGACGTGGCCGGAAAAGGGATCGCGCTGGAACATGTAATCGAACGCCGCGTCGAGGCGATCGGCCGGAAGCTGCCAGGCGACCAGCGCGCCCTGGGCGAGATTGGTGGCGAGCAGCGTTTGGCGGACGCGGCGAATCGTGCCGGCTTCGAGCATCGCGCGGATGCGCTCGATGACGGTGTCCAGTTCGACACCGCTTTGGCGGGCGATCTCGTGGAGCGGCTCGCGTTGGAAGCCCTGGATTTTATCTTCCGAAACGGCGAGGATGCGGGCGTTTAACGGGTCGCTGATTTGAAATGGGGTGGCAACGGATTCCATGGCGCGAACTATTTATTCTGCGCCGCCAGCTTCGTCTTGACGTCCTCAAGCTGGGGTTCGAGCGTTCCTTTGCTGGGGGAGATTCTGATCAATTCCTCTAAATCCGCCTCCTGCGCCTTGAGGTCTTTCAAGTCGCGATCGGCAACCAATGTTTCGCCAATGATTTCCTCGTAAGCATGACGCTCGTCGGAATTGTCGCCGGCCTTGTCCCGCTTTTCCCATTTTTGACGCGCGAGAACCCAAATATTGCGGGCGACCCGCGGGTCCTTTTTATTGTAAAGGTAAATGCGGCCCAATTCGAGCAGGATTTCGTAGCTGTCGGGATTGGCGCGCAAGCCTTCGCGCAAAAATTCCTCCGCCTCGGCGGGTTTGTTGAGGGTCGAGCGCAGCCAGTAAGCGGCGGTGACGTAGGTTTCGATGCGGCTTGGGTCCATTTCGGCCGAGAGCTTGAGCCAGGGAAGGATCTCGCGCTCGTTGCCGTTGCTCAGATGGGTGTGAATGTTGGGATAAAAATGACGGCCAAAGGCGTCGATCCAATCCTTGGGCGGGCCGAGGAAACTCTCGTCGTGGTCCTCGTGGCCGGGTTTCTCAGGGCCTTCCTTCAAATGCGAAGCGCCTTCGGGTTTGGCGTGGTCGAAGATCGTGGGATAAAAGCCGCTGTGAAAATAGGCGTCGGCTTCGGCAAAAAAATGGTTGGCAAACATTCTGCGGCTGTCGCCCATCAAGGCGATGAGAAAGCCCGACGAGCTATTGTCGGTGGGACGCATCCGTTGGAACGGCGCCTCCAGGACCGTGGCAAGCGTAAAGCACACCGTCAAAAGAAAGGCGGCGAAGTAACGGATCATAACGTGAGGGACTTCCGCCGAAAGAGCAGCCAGGTGATGCAGAGGAGAAACGCGGAGTAGAACAGCCCGTAAACGGTGGCCCCGGCCCAGATCAGCCAGTCGATTGAGGGCCAATCGTGGACCACCAGGTCCCGGACGTCGTTGTACCATTCCAGGTGCGGGATAAGATAATAGATGGCGTAAACGAAGGTGCCTCGCGCGCCGCGCATCTGGATGGCGATGCCGTTGAGATGACCGCCGGCGAACATGATTCCAATAATGACGATGAGGCAAATGGTGGCGTTGGACGACGGGGCGGTGAAGACAATGGAACCGAGGAGCACCATCGCGACGACGATGCCGAGACAAATCCAGTGGAGCCACATTGCCTGGAAATACATTGCCCAATGCAGGGTGTGTTCGCGCGAGGCGGAAATCACGCCGAAGAAGAAATAAAAGACAATTAGCGACAATCCACAGGCGGCCCAGCAACCGAGAAATTTTCCGGCAATCAATTCGCCGCGCCCGACGGGTTTGGCGAGCAGCGGGAAGATGGTGCGGCTTTCCCGTTCGGCGGGAATCTGGCGGGCCGTCGTGGTGACGGCAATGACCAGCGAGGCGATCCAAATCAAGAGCAGGCAAAGATCCTTGAGGTAACGGGCGATGCGGTCGTCATTGAAAAAATTGACCGAGCCGAAAAGGAGCGTGATAAGCACGGTGAGGATGAACAGGACGTAAAAATCCTTGCGTCGATACAATTCCTTGATCACAACGCTAGCGATGGGAAAGCAGCTATTCATGTGGGTGGGTTGGATTGGTAACCGACGATTTTGAGGAAGACATGTTCCAGATCGCACTGGTACTGCTGGACGAGGGCGGCGACCGGACCTTCGACCCGTAACTTGCCCTCGTGCAAAATGGCGACGCGGTCGCAAACGGTCTCGACTTCGCCCAATTCGTGGGAGGAAAAAAAGACGGTCTTTCCCTCCTCCTTCAAGCGTTGGATGATCTGGCGGACTTTCATGCGCCCCAAGGGGTCAAGGCCGCTGGTCGGCTCATCGAGGATGAGCAAATCGGGATTATTGATGAGGGCCTGGGCCAGGCCGACGCGCTGCTGCATTCCCTTGGAGTAGGTTTTGATGAGGCGCTTGCGGGCGGACTCCAATTCGACGAGTTTGAGAACGGAATCGATGCGCTGTTCGCTCTCGTGACGCGGGATGCGAAAGATGCGCGCGTAGAAACGGAGCAATTCCTCGGTGTTCAGAAACTTGTAGTAATAGGTCAACTCGGGGAGGTAGCCGATGCGCTTGCGGGCGATGGGCTGGCGGACGTTGACGCCGAAGATCGAGGCGGAACCGGAGGTGGCGTTGACGAAGCCGAGCAGGACATTCATGGTGGTGGTCTTGCCCGCGCCGTTGGGGCCGAGGAAGCCGAAGACCTCGCCGGCGTTGACGCGAAGGTTCAAGCCATCGACGGCGACTTTTGATCCCCTGCCCCTTCCCAGGTCGCGGTTCGGAAATTCAACGCGCAAATCCTGGATTTCCACAACACTGTTCACAGGAGCAGGATAAGGAAGGGAAAAATTTAAGCTAGGTTTTTTCAAAGGAACTGTTCAGGATGGGAGAGCATGCAATCAGACGCTCGGATATACGTGGCGGGGCACCGCGGCCTCGCCGGCAGCGCAATTGTACGGGAATTGCGCCGGGAGGGCTTTACGCATGTGACGGGGAAAACGCACGCGGAGCTGGATTTGCTTGATAGCGCCGCTGTCAAGTCTTTTTTTGACCACGAAAAGCCGGAATATGTCTTTTTGGCGGCGGCGAAGGTGGGGGGCATCCTGGCCAACGACTCGTACCCGGCCGATTTTCTGTACGACAACCTGCAGATCCAGAACCACGTCATCGACAACGCGCGGCGGACGGGGGTCAAAAAACTGCTGTTTTTGGGCAGTTCGTGCATTTACCCGAAAATGTCGCCGCAACCGATCAAGGAGGAATACCTGCTGACCGGACCGCTGGAGCCGACCAACCAGTGGTATGCGGTGGCGAAGATCGCGGGGATCAAGATGTGCCAGGCGTTCCGGCGGCAATACGGGTGCGATTACATTTGCGCGATGCCGACGAACCTTTACGGGGTGAACGACAATTACGATTTGCAGACGTCGCATGTATTGCCGGCGTTGATCCGCAAGTTTCACGAAGCGAAAGCGTTGGGCGCCGAGACGGTAACGTGCTGGGGCACCGGCTCGCCGAAACGCGAATTTCTTTATGCGGACGACCTTGCGGCGGCGCTGGTTTACCTGATGCGCAATTATAGTAACGAGCAGATCATCAATGTCGGGTCCGGGAGCGACCTGGACATCAAATCGCTTGCCGAAATGGTGCAACGCGTGGTCGGTTTCAAGGGCGGGGTCGTTTGGGACACCTCAAAGCCGGACGGAACGCCTCGAAAGCTGATGGACAGCTCGCGAATTTTCGCATTAGGTTGGAAACCAGCCATTTACCTCAATAAAGGAATCGGGCTGGCTTACGAGGACTACGTCAAACGAGCGGTTTGACCACTTGGACTTGGTTTGACTGGGTGTCGTTCGTCAATATGCCAAGCGATCTCGAAATCATGGATCCTCCGCGGGGGCAATCCCCGCTGGCCCCCTCGCGCGACGAAACGCGGACGCCGGTGGTTAAACCGAAGAAAAAGTTCACGCAGTTTATAGGCGAGATACTTTCACACGGCGGGCCGGGGTACTTGCAATTTGCAATCACCAACGTCTGCAACGCGCGATGCGCCTTTTGCGGGTTTGCGGTGGACCGGTTCGATCCGCGCCAGAGGCGGTCGGTGACGCTGGAAGAAGTGCGGGACGTTATCGATATTTGCGTCAAGAACCATATCGGTTACCTTCTGTTCGTTGGCGGCGAACCTCTTGTACACAAACACCTTGGGCTGATGATCCGATACGCGGCGGAGCGCGGAATTCATCCGATGGTATGCACCAATGGATCGCTTTGGACCGAGCAGAACATGGTTTCGATGGCGGCGGACGGGTTGAGCAGCGTGATTATGTCCATCGACGCGCATGACGTTAGGCGGCACGAAAAGAACCGGGGGCTGCCGGAGGTTTGCAGGAAGATTGCGCGGGCGAACGAGGTATTTGGCGCGCTGGGAGTGCAAACGACGGCGAGCGTGACGGCCAGCCGGCTGATCGAGAATTATGCGAATTTACCTGATTTTTTGCGATCTCTTGGGTTTGGCAGTTGCACATTCAGCTATCCGCTGACGAGCCTGGCCTCGAGTTATTTGAGCTTCAGCGATTCCGCCCTCGTCAGTTATAAGACGGAGGAACTTGTCGAAGTCTTCGAGGCGATCAAGCGGATGAAGGCGGAGAGCGGTTACCCGGTGGTCAACCCCCGCGAATCGCTGACGGAAATGCAACGGCACCTGCGGGGCGAGCCGGAGCGTTTCGGATGCCTGGGCGGGCACAAATACTTTTACCTGGATTGGAACCTGAACCTCTACCGCTGCCACGCGTGGGACAAACCGATGTGCAACATCTACGAATTCGACCAGAGCAAGCTGATCCGGGACGGATGCACGAAATGCATGATCGACTGCTATCGAGACCCGAGCGTGATGCAATTCCTGGCGATCAGCGCCAGCGACGCCTGCCAGAATTTCAGAAAGGGGAAATTCATGGCGGCGGCCCGGAACATTTTTGACCGGCGCAATCTCACGTCGTTGCGGGCGGTGTGGGAAGACCGGAAGTGGATTGGGAAAGTGTGACGGAGGCGGCAAAAGGCGGGCGGACAAATTGCTTGGTTGTCCGGGACGCCCCGCCTATAGTGGTGCAATGGTTCACGTAGGAATTGGCTATGACGTGCATCCGCTGGCTCCGGGCCGCAAATTGATCCTCGGCGGGGTTGATATACCGCATCGGCTAGGGCTGGACGGGCATTCGGACGCGGATGCGTTGATGCACGCGATTTGCGACGCCGTGCTGGGGGCGATTGGCGAGGGCGATATCGGGCAGTTTTTTCCCAATACTGACCCGCGCTGGAAGGGCGCGGCCAGCAAGATTTTTTTGCAGGAGGCGGCGCGGCAGGTGAGTTTTCGCAAGGGAAAGATCATCAATGTGGATGCGACGCTGGTGGCCCAGGAGCCGAAACTGATGCCGCACGCGGAGGCGATGAAATTGAACATTGCGGAGGCGCTGGGGGTGAACCCGGCCAAGATCGGCATCAAGGCGACGACCAATGAACATTTGGGGTTTATCGGGCGTGAAGAAGGGATCGCCGCGATGGCGGTGGCGAGTGTCGATATTTCGGAAGTTCCGTAGGTATTGTTGCGATGCCAAAAGCCGAAATCAGTTGGAAGCGGGATTTGCCGGAAGGAGGGTCGTTGCAATGTTACGCGCAACACGTCGGCAAGCAGTGGTTGTTCTATCAGCGGGAGAAACGGTTTGACCAGTGGCAGGCGGTGAAAAATCCGCCGGTGGAGGATTGGCTGGCGTTGCTGGATTCCGTGCAGCGGAGGATCACGCGGCGTTTGCTGCGGCCCGAAGAGGAGGACCGATTGCGCAAAATAATCTCGGAACGTTTTCCGGGAACGACGATTGAAGAATCGCAATAAATTATGAAACAACGGCCGGTGATATTAGTCACGCCCAGCACGGCAAACAAAGGCGCGGAATTCGCGGACGCCTCGATCAGCCTGTCCAACCGTTACACGGACGCGATCATCGCCGGCGGAGGTTTGCCGCAGGTTTTTCCGGCGACGACATCGCGCGCGGTGATCGAGGAAGCGGTGGAGCGATGCGACGGGGTGTTGATGACCGGGGGGGATGACATCGACCCGAAACTTTACGCGAAGGACATTCCCGACGCGCTGGCGAAAACCGTGGGGCCATTGGAGCCCGAACGGGACAAATGGGAAACAGTTTTAATCGACGAAATCCTGAAACAGAAAAAGCCGCTTTTGGGGATTTGCCGGGGACATCAAATGCTCAACATCGCACTGGGGGGCACGCTGGTGGTGGACATCCCGACCGAACTGCCCCATGCGTTGAATCATCGGCGAATGGACAAAAAAATGGAACCGGTGCATGAAGTGAACATCGAGGCGGATTCGATGCTGCGGAAGATCACGGGCGAGGAAAAGCTGGGGGTCAACAGCACGCATCACCAGGCGATTGGGCGGCTGGCGGCGTCATTGCGGGCGGTGGCGACCAGCTCGGATGGGATCATCGAGGCGGTGGAATTGAAGGAGCCGGGGAATTCGGCGTTTTTGCTGGCGGTGCAATTCCACCCAGAGCGACTCATTGACAACAACAAGGCTTTCTTGCAATTATTCACTGGCTTTATCGAGGCCTGCGCGCGTCCGCGACAAAAAAACTTATGAAAGCAAAGATCATGGTGGTGGATGATACCGAAGAGGTGCGAAACCTGATCGCAACCATTTTGGAACGCAGCGACTACGAAACGGTCCAAAAAGGGACTGCCGCGCAATTGGTGGCCTCATTCAGCGAACCGCAGCCGGAAGTTATTTTGCTGGACCTGCAATTGCCCGACGGCAATGGCCTGGAACTCCTGCCGCAGATCAAGAAACAGTGGCCCGATACGGAAGTGATCATGCTCACCGGGTACGCAACGTTCGACAACGCCGTCGAGGCGACCAAACGGGGGGCGTATCATTTCCAAAGCAAACCGTTTGACGCGAAGACGCTGCTGGTTTCGTTGGAGCGGGCGATCGAACATCGGCGGCTGAACCTGCAAACGAGTTCGCTGCACAAGGCGCTGGCCACGATGAGCGGAGGAGCATCGCCGATTTTTCAAAGCCCGCAAATGAAGGCGGTGGTGCGGACAATCGAGCGTGTGGCGCCGAGCGATGTTTCGATTTTAATCACGGGCGAAAGCGGAACGGGCAAAGAAGTTGTGGCGGACTTGATTCACAACATGAGCCCGCGGAATACCGGGCCGCTAATCAAGATCAATTGCGCGGCGCTGCCAAGGGAGTTGATTGAGAGTGAATTATTCGGGTCGGTCAAAGGGGCGTTCACGGGAGCGAACGTGGACCGGGAAGGATTGTTCCGCCAGGCCGAAGGAGGGACGCTGCTGCTGGATGAGATTTCTGAAATGCCGGTGGATACGCAAAGCAAACTGTTGCGCGTGTTGCAGGAAAAAGAAGTGAGGCCGGTGGGCGGACGCTCGACCTACCGGACGGATTGCCGTATCATCGCCGCGACCAACCGGCAAACGGAGGAAGCGATCAAGTCAGGCAAACTACGGGAGGACCTGTATTACCGGATCAGCGCGATTTCCGTTCACCTGCCGCCGTTGCGCGAGCGGCGCGACGATATTATTCCGCTGGCGACGGCGTTTCTTAAGAGGTTCGACGCGCAGGCGGGGCGCAATCTGAGCGGTTTTACGCCGCTGGCAACGGATGCGTTGAGGAATTTCGAGTGGCCCGGCAATGTGCGCCAACTGCAAAATGAAATCCAGCGCGCGGTGCTGATGTGCGAGGGGGCGATGATCGACGCCCGGGATCTTTCGATCAGCCCCGGCGCGACCACGGCGGAAGTGCCGGACCTGACGTTGATGGAGGCGATGGAGCGCAACGCGATTTTGCAAATGCTAAAAGACACCGGCGGCAATAAATTGGAAACGGCAAAGCGCCTGGGGATTGGGCGGCAGACGCTTTACAACAAGATCAAGATGTACGGGATCGAGGCGTAATCGTACGCTTCAACGGCCGCGGGCGGCGCGGGCGACTTTTTCCAACTTTGCGCGCAACAAACCGTTGTTGGCAATCATCCTGAATTGGCCGTTTTCGCCGGTGGGCTGATGCCAGAATTCCCCGCCGGCGCATTCCAGGATCAAACCGGCGGCGGCAATGTCCCACAACGAAATACCCGATTCGATGTAGGCGTCGAACCTCCCGCTGGCGACGTACGCGAGGGAGAGCGCGGCGGCGCCCATCATGCGGATTTTGCGCACGCGGCGGACGAGGACGTTGAAGACGGGGAGATTTTCGTTGAGGCTTTTCTCGGTTTTGGAAAAGCCGATGGCGACGATGGATTCTTCGAGGTTTTTGCGGCGGCTGGCGTGGATGATCCTGCCATTCAAACGCGCGGGGCCGCCCGAAACGCCCGTCCAAAGTTCATCGCAAAACGGATCCAGCACCACCCCAAGGACTGTCAGGTATGGTTTGTTGAGTGCGTCCCTGGTTTGCAGGGCAATGGAAACGCAGGCGTGAGGAACGCCGTAGGTGAAATTGACGGTGCCGTCGATTGGATCGACCACCCAGCGCAAGGCGGATGAGGCATCGCCGGCGACGCCCTCTTCGCCCAGGACGGCGGAGTCCGGGAACTTTGCGAGCAATGTGCGTTCGATAAGTTTCTGGCAGCGGACATCCAGGGCAAGTTTGATGTCGTGCTGGGATTGTTCGTTGATGACTTTGGCGGAAAAACGGTTGCGGCACATCAAGTCTCCGGCGAGGCCGGCGGCGCGGACGGCGCAATCCAGGGCCTTCTTTTTTTCGAATTTCATTTCAATTCCTGGACATCCAAATGGAACGAGTATCTGTCAAAATAAATATTGCCGCCGCTCCACTCCAGTTCGCCGCGCTGGAAATCGACGTCGTCGGAGCGCAGGGTGGCTTTGGGAGGATCGAGGCGCTGGCTGTGGTCGCCATTGGCGACCATGCGGTAATAGTCCAGGCCGCCAAAGTAGAAGTCGTGCAGCTCGTGGCGTTCGGCCGGGGTAAGCGCGGGGCAATATTGAGTGGCGAAAATGCCGGCCCACGGGTCCACAGGGACCCAGCCGTAGGGGGCAAGGTAGATTTCCGTCCAATCGTGAATGTCTTTTGCGCCGGGAAAAGTGTCCCAGCCGGTTTGCCAGCGGGCGGGGATGCCCTGGGAGCGGCAAAGCGTGATGAACAATAAAGCCTCCTGGCCGCAATCCCCGTAGCGATGGGAAAGGCAATAATCGCTGATGTTGGTAAGGGTGGAATATTCGCGGGCAAAACTATATTTGACGTTCGAGCCGATCCAATCGAAGAATGCTTTTGCCTTGAGCATGGGATTGGGTTGGTTGCCGGCAAGCTGGCTGGCGAGGGCGCGGATTTTTTCTGTGAAAACGACGTGGGGCGCTTCCTTAACGAAAGGGGCGAGGGCAGGATCGCTCAAATTCGGGGGGGTAATCTTCGTGGGGTCCAAGTTAAAGAAAACGCCGTGCGTGGTGTAGGTGTAGGCGATCTCGAATTTCGCGGAGCCATCCGCCGCGGCACGCTGTTCAAAATAGGCGGAGCGAATGGGGCTGGTCTCCGGCGCAATTAATTTGGGATCCGGGTGCGCGCCTTCAAGTTGGAAGGCATCCTGAAAGCGGGTTTGGCGCGGGATGGGAAGCCAGGCGCGGATGATGTCGCCGGGAGGGACGGTGTTCGACTTGACGAGAACCGTCATGGTGCAACTGAACTGGTGCGGCAACACGAAAGGAACGCCCTGTGAGAGGGCGGCCTCCTTGATGGCGCGTGAAACTGCGAAGTGATTGCGTTCGTTGGCGGTTTGATCCTTGCCATCCAGCCGGCGGGGATTCAATTCCGGGTGACGAAAATAGAGGTTTGATATGCTGATATTGAGATAGAACATCTGGCCGTCGATCAGCCTGCCGTCAAACCAGCCGTCGGCGAGCCAGCGCTCGAATTCCTGGGGCTGAAGGTCCTTGACGGACGCAGTCACCTTTTTGAGCAGGTCCTCTTTTGTGAGCGAATAGTCCTTTTTGATGCGGTCGAGAACATCGCGGTCAAAGGCCAATTGCCTTGAGCGCGCCGGGGACAAACCGGGGGCGTGGAGCGCATTGTCGAGAAGGAGGGCCGCGCCCTTGAAATCACCGCGATCGGTAAGTTGATCGGCTTCGCTCAGAACGTCC
>DATAXU010000274.1:0-37926 GCA_036272955.1 Verrucomicrobiia bacterium | reverse complement strand
GGCGGAAACGACTGTTTTGGTTCGCATCCACAGCGTAATTACACACTGGCTAAATTTGTACAAGGCAAATCTTGCCTGGCAACACCTTGTCCATCACAGCCTTACTTCGTGAATCCCAACACAATTCCTATACGGCATTGGCTTTAAGCTCGCCGGGTAAAATCTTCGATATGTCCTCGTGCTTGCAATTGCGGTTCATTTGCATGACCGGGAAGTTGATGAAAACTTCAACGGCCTGACTATTGCCTGCCGTGTGAACAACCTCCCAATCGAGCGTGAGCTTATAAGGATCTAACAGGCACAGAGCGCGCGTGCGCTTGGAGTATGAGAACCGGGGCAGAACAGATTCAAGCATTACCTGATTGCTGTCCGCGTTGTAGAAAGTCACATCAGGGCGGTTGCCGACTTGACCTTTTAGAAAATCCACCTTTTCGCCATCGAGGTCGATGAAATGATATTCATCAAATGGGGCTGAACCCCCAAAGCCACCAAGGGGCTGCCCAAAACCTCTTCACCGCCAGCCTTTCTAATATGCAGTCCGGGGCCGGAGAATGCATCGATGTAACCGTGGCGAAACTGATTCTTCCTCAAAATTGCCGAATACGGTGCGGCGTAATTCCGAATAATATCCAGTTTGATTTCCGACCAGGTCCCTATTTCGTCCAGGTTCATCGTGTTACCCTCTGCTCATGATTACTCGTTTCACGCATGAGCCATCCCTTCCAATAATCCGGCGCGGCTTGAAGCCGACGGAATGGGATTCGATACGACATAGGGAAACTCATCGTAAGTTCGGCCGTCGAGTTCCCGTCCCGTGTTGGCTTTACGAACACCGCCCCACTGTTTGAAAAAAAATGCAACCTTTTGCGCTTTGCACTGGGACCGAATACTCCGCACCCAGTCAGGTAACATGGGACGTGACTTTGGCCCGCTTTCGCCGCCGACAATCACCCAATCAATGCCGCTTAGGTTAAAGTTGCCGAGATCTTCCAATAGCGGTTCCACCGAGAGAAATGCCACGGTCGGCTTGGCGTTTCGCAGCTTGGCAATGCGCGGCAAACCGTGTTGGCGGTTCTCCACGCTAACACCCCACCAGATGTGCGCTGCATTTGCAGCCTTCCGTAGCTTGCTTTGTAACAATGCCGCCATGCGATCGGCTCGTTTGGTGAGAATCTGGTAGGTGTGCCAATTTGCCGCCAGCATCACGCGGCAAATTTTTTCAATGTATTCGTCCGGCACATCCTCGTGAAAGACATCGCTCATTGAGTTGACAAAAATCTTCTTTGGCTTTGACCATCGGATCGGGTCACCCAGTTTTTCCGGCACGAGGCGCAAATCAAAACCAAACTCAAAAGGGTGACCGGCTACGCCGCGAAACCGTTCCGCAAAAGTTTCGGCGTAGCAATGGACACACCCGGGACTGACCTTCGAGCAGCCGCGCACCGGATTCCACGTCGCATCCGTCCATTCGATTTTTGAATTGTCACTCATGTTTCCTTTCCAATCTGCACAAACTTATCACAAATGGCTAGACAAAGGCTGTCCAATCGGTTGCGCTAGCCCGAAAATCTTCCGATGTCGGTTGTGCCGGTGTCGCTGCCGGTGTCCAAATAAGACGTTATCCATTTGACGTCTTCCTCGGAAGCGCAGATCGAAATCGACGCCTTTGGAAAACAGGGTAACCTCCCAAGCCCGACAACGAATCCCAAGTATTTCACCGCCGCCCGAGCGTTTCCCCCTGTCAATTAACGTTTTCTTTTCCGTTCTTCGTGATCTCTGTGATCTTCGTGGTGACCTTCCCGCTTCGTGGTGACCTTCCCGGTCTCGAACTTTGAACTTTGAACTCTGCCCCGGAGTGTGGCTTATTGAAGCATGACGACGAAAGCTATGCGGGGGCGGCATCCGGACGCGGTCACACAGTTCTCCATTTTCACCGCGAACCGGATGGGCCGGTTGCACGATTTGATCGGGCTGCTCAGCTCCAATTCCGTCCATGTCCTGGCGGTCACGGTTCTGGACACCTCCGAAACCGCCATCATCCGCGTTGTCGTCGATGACCCCCAGGCCGCCCGCCGGTTGCTCAGCGACAACAGCTTTGCCTTCACCGAAAGCGAACTGCTCGTCGTCGAAATCGATTCCGCCGTCCAATTGCCCGAGTTGATGTCCGCATTCCTCGAAGCCGAAGTGAATATCAATTACATGTATTGTTTCATTCCGCACCCGGAGGGCAAATCCATCCTCGGCGTCAGCATGGAGGACAACGACATCGGCGAACGCGTCCTCACCCGCCACTCCTTCCGCGTCCTCCGCCAGTCGGACATCTCCCGGTGAGCAAAATCGTCGGCATCGACCTCGGCACGACCAATTCCCTGGTGGCCGCCGTGGATTCCGGCATCCCGTACGTCATTGCCGATTCCGAAGGCCGCCGCCTGACCCCGTCGGTCGTCCATTTTCCCCAAGCCAATGCCCCCCTGGTGGTCGGCCTCGCCGCCAATCGCGTACGCGTCCTCCAACCCGCCGCCACCGTCTATTCGATTAAGCGTTTCATGGGCCGTCGCGGATCGGAGATCGCGCAGGACGAGACGCGCGTGCCATACCCTCTCAAAGGCGAAGGCGCTGGCCCTGTCTGGGTGGAAATCCACGGCCGCCGCCTCACCCCCGATCAAATTTCCGCCGAAATCCTAAAAAAGTTAAAACTCGATGCCGAAGCCGCCCTCGGCGAACCCGTCACGCGCGCCGTGATCACCGTCCCCGCCTACTTCAACGACGCCCAGCGCAACGCCACCAAAGCCGCAGGCGAACTGGCCGGCTTTACCGTCGAGCGAATCGTCAATGAGCCCACCGCCGCCGCCCTCGCGTACGGCTTGGACAAGCTTCGCGAAAAATCCAAAATCGCCGTCTATGACCTCGGCGGCGGAACGTTCGATCTTTCGATCCTCGAACTGAACGAAGGCGTTTTCCAGGTCCTCTCCACCAACGGAAACACCCGTCTCGGCGGCGACGACCTGGACGCCCGCCTCGTGGCGTTCATAGCGGATAAAATCACAACCTCCGGCGGCCCCGATGCTTCTGCGGACTTGCCCCTGCTGGCCCGCATCCGTGAAGCCGCCGAACAGGCAAAAATCCGTCTTTCCACCGAAGAAGCCGTCGAAATCGCGCTGCCCTTCATCACGCCCACATTTCATTTTCGTTACGACCTGCGTCGCAGCGAGTTGGAAGATCTGACACGCGACATCATTTTGCGCACCCGTCAACATTGCCTTCGTTCCCTTGCCGACGCGAAACTCCAGCCCGCAGACCTGGACCAGATCATCCTCGTCGGAGGCCAAACCCGGATGCCCCTCGTGCGCCGGATGGTCGCGGAAATCTTCGGTTGCGCTGAATTTGAGGAAACCCGCGGCGACTTGCGCCTCGGTTCCGAATACCACAAGCCCTCCGGCCCGCGCCTGAACACGTCCCAAAACCCCGACGAAGCCGTCGCCCTCGGCGCCGCGATCCAGGCGGAAATCCTCAGCGGCGGCTTCAAAAACGTTCTGTTGCTCGACGTAACGCCCTTGTCCCTGGGCATCGAGACCTTCGGCGGCCTTATGAACGTCATCATCCCGCGCAACTCGACCATCCCCATCAAAGCCGGCGAGATGTTCACCACCGCCGTCGATCGCCAGCGCGACATGCTCATCCACGTCCTCCAGGGCGAGCGCGAGCGGGCAAAAGACAACTGGAGCCTGGGCCGTTTCACCATCGATTTCGAGCCGGCCCCCAAAGGTCTGCCCCGTGTCGGCGTCCAATTTGAGATCGACGCCAACGGCATACTGCGCGTTTTGGCCCGCGACACCAAAACCGGACGCCAAAAGATCGTCGAAATGAAATCCGCCGTCGATGTCGCCGACACCGAAGTCCAAAAGATGGTCGAAGAATCCGTCGAGCACGCCTTCGAGGATTTGCGCGCCCGCCAATGGATCGAAGCCAAGCTCCGCGCCGACGAAACCCTAACCGCCGCCCGCAAAGCCCTGACCGATTGCGCCTCCGAGGTGGACCCCGGCTATAAGGAAGAAGTGGAAAAATCGCTTAAAATCGTTGAAATACAACTTGATGGTTTAGATCCCGCCCGCCTAAAAGCCGCCTTGGCCGCCCTGGACGAGGTGACCAAGCCATTGGCTAACCTGCTGATGGACAAGGCAATGGACGCGATGCTGCGCAAAAAAGGAATCCTTTAGCCATATATTTCACTTCCAATTGCAAATCCCCGACTTCCCGAATAAGGTTTCGGTGTGATGAAACGCCGGTTACCGCTGACATTGGTCCTGATCGCGGTGCTGATAATTTCCGCCCACGCCCAGTTTGGCGGAGGTCGCCGGTACCGTCGCGGCGGCTTCGAAATCCGCAACCCCGAACGGCTCAAGGAACAGGAGATCATGACCAAGGCCCTCAACCCGGCCTTCACCAACGACGTCTTCACTTTCGCCCGCCTCAAATTCAGCAACGCCGAACGCGGCTGGGGCTACGGCGGCGGACGCCTCTGGGACGACGATTCCCCCGAGGCGGATCTGAACCTGATCTTCCGCCTTCATCAAGTGACCAGCCTCAAAGTCAGCCCCGGTCTGCACTACATCGACATCACCACCGACGACTTGCAGAATTATCCATTCGTCTATCTGGCCGCCGCCGGCCGCGCGACCCTGACCGACGACGAAGCCGCCGCCATGCGCAACTACCTCCTCAATGGTGGCTTCCTGATGGTCGATGATTTTTGGGGCGACGACCAATGGCATCATTTCTATGACCAGATCAAAAAAGTATTTCCCGACCGCGAGCCGGTGGAATTGACGATCGACCATCCGATTTTTCACAACGTGTACAAATTCCAAAAAGAGCCGCAAATTCCCAGCGTGGGCGCCTTCATGAGCACCGGCCTTTCGTACGATCCCGAATGGCCGTACGAGGAGAAAAGTCACGACCCTCATTATTACGCGATCTACGATGACAAGCAGCGAATGATGGTCCTCATCTGCCACAACAATCACTACGGCGACGGCTGGGAACACGAGGGCGACGACATGAGCTACTTCGATACTTTTTCCCTCCGCATGGCCTACCCGATGTTGCTGAACATCCTCGTCTATGCCATGGAGCATTGACTGCCCGCTACTTTCCGGGAGCCGCCATCCCAATCTTTTTTAGGAACGGGTCGATCGATTGTTTTCGCCCAAGAAATTTTTCGATTGAGATCTCAACATCCCGCGAATCGCCTTTTTCGTAAATCTCCTTGCGAAGGCGATGCCCGGCGTCGATGTCAAAAAAACCGTCGGGCGCTTTTTCAAAAACCGTCGCCATGTCCGCCGCAATCGCGTCCGCCCATGCGTAGCCGTAATAGCCGGCATCGTATCCCACCAAATGTCCGAAGTAAGCGACCCACGCCGTATCCGGCGGTTCGGGGAAAAAAGTGTTGGCCATGATTTTGTTCGAAAGCGGAACAGTTTCCTGGGCATTGTCCGCGTGGATTTGAGTGTGCAGGGCCAGGTCCGTCAAACCAAACGCAAGCTGGCGCCGATAGTAGGAACCCTCGATTGCCAGCTTGGACGCCTTGAGCTGGTCGAGAATTTCCGCGGGAATTTTCTTTGAGGGATCGCGATAATCGGCCGCGAAACTGTCCAGCACCTTTTTGTCCCAGGCCCAATTCTCCAGCATTTGCGAGGGCGCTTCCACAAAATCGCCCGGCACGCTGGTGCCGGAAAAGCGCTGATATTTGGCGCGTGTCAGAATCGAATGCATGGCGTGCCCAAATTCATGGAAAAGCGTCTCGACATCTTCGTGCGACATCAACGAGGGCCGGTCCGCCTGGGGCGATGGGAAATTGCAAATCAGCGCGACCGTGGGACGCTGATAGCGGCCGTCCTCGAGCAATTTGCCGTCGATGATGCCGAATTCGGCGAAGTGATTGTATTTCCCCTCGCGCGGGAACATGTCGAGATAGAAAAGCCCCATGGGTTCGCCGGTGGCGGAATCGGACACGGCGTAAAGCTGCAGATCATCGACCCATTTGTAAGGAGGGGAAACGCGCTGGAATTTCAGCCCGAAAATCCTCTGGTAAATCGCAAACATTCCGTCCAGGCAACGTTGATACGGGAAGTAAACCTTGAGCGCGTCTTCATCGATCGAATATTTTTCCTTCTTGAGCTGGTTGGCGAAGTAGCGCCAGTCCCAAAGGTAAATCTGCGCATTCGGGTCCCCAGTCTCCTTGATTTTGATCGCGCGGAATTCCGCGATTTCGGAATCGAATTTCGGTTGCAAGCCCACTTTCAGCCGCTCCAAAAAATCCGTCGCCCGCGCCGCGGTCTTGGCCATTTTTACTTCAATGACGTAATCGGCCCAGGATTTGTAACCGAGGTCCCGCGCAATCGTGTCCCGGATGACGAGAATTTGCTGGAGGAGGGGAATGTTTTCCGTGCGGGCCAATTGGTCGCGCGCGGTTTCCATTTTTAATCGCGTCTGTTCGTTTTTGGCGTTCTCCATCACGGTGATGTAATGCCAGGTGATGTTCGCCATGACGGTGTAGGTGCCGTCGTCATTCTTGACGCCCTTTTGATCCAGAAAATCCTCGGGCACGCCCTCCATGTCGGCCTTGGTAAAAACCAGGCGATGCTCGGCCTTGGTCACGTTGTTCTCAAAATCCGTGCAAAGACCGGAAAGTTTTTTTCGCAGCGCCTCCACTTCGTCTCGTTGCGCCGGTGGCAGATCGAGCCCCGCCCGCCGGTAATCGCGCATGGTGTCCTTGAGCAACTTGGCGTCCTCGCCTTCCAATTGAGGATGTGTATCCGCGTAAGCCTTGATGGCGCGATAAACGTCCTGCCGATAATCCAAGCCGACATCCCACTGTTCGAGGACTTTTAGTTGGTCCGTCGCCGCATCGCGCACCGCCGCATCCTGGCTCGTTACCTGGATGAGCGAAAAGCGATTCTGAATCCCGTTGACGATGAAGCCGACGTCGTCCAGCGCCCGGACCGTATTATCGAAATTTACCTGGGAATCCTGCAGACCGCCGATTTGGGACAGCATTGCTTCGGCGCGGGCAATGGCTTCTTTGGTGGAACTTTCGATGGCGTTGGTCGTGGTTTCGAAAGTCGGCACGGTGATAATGGAATGGAATTTGGCGGCCTTGCTTTGAAACTCAGCCAGGGCATTGGCCTTCTCAGGGGCCGGCGCGGGTTTGTTGTGCGTCGTGCCACAACCGGCGAGGATCGCCGCGAGCACCACCGTGATGGAAATTGGAAATCGCATTTTCGTGAAATTTGTTTCAGTATCTTCCCGGATAATCTTACAGTTCCGTCGTGTTGGAAATCAAAAATCTTCAGCTCGATTTCCGCTCCGGCGAACGAAGCGTCCGGGCTGTCGATGGCGTTTCGTTCTCCATCGCCGACGGCGAAACGCTATGTCTTGTTGGCGAGAGCGGTTCGGGCAAAAGCGTCACCGCTCTCTCCATCGGCAGACTGCTGGCGACACCGCCTGCTTTCTACGTGGGAGGAGAGATTCTTGTGGACGGGTGCGACGTTCTCAAAGCATCCAAACGCCAATTGCGGGCGTTGCGGGGGCGTGGAGTCAGCTACATTTTTCAGGAGCCGGGCGCGTCGCTGAACCCCGTCTTCCGCGTCGGGGCGCAAATCAAGGAATCTCTTAAATTGCACCGCCCCAAAGACGCGACGGACGCCGAAGTAGTGCGTTTGTTAAAATTGGTGGGAATTCCCGTGCCGGAAACGCGCGCCAGGAATTATCCTCACGAAATGTCCGGCGGAATGCAGCAGCGCGTCATGATCGCGATGGCGATTGCAGCCGAACCGAAACTCCTCGTCGCTGACGAACCCACGACGGCGCTGGATGTAACGATTCAAGCGCAGATTCTCGATCTTCTTGCCGGCCTGAAATCCCGTTTGGGGATGAGCATGCTGCTGATCACGCACAACCTGGGAATTGTCGGGTGGATTGCCGACCGTGTCGCCGTCATGTATGCCGGACAAATCGTTGAAATTGCGCCGGCGCGGGAATTGTTGGCCCGGCCCTTGCATCCCTACACGCAGGCCCTGATGAATTCCGCCCCAAAACTGGGCGCGACCGCCACTCGTTTGACGAGCATTCCCGGCGGCGTGCCGGCTCTTGGCGCAATGCCGTCAGGCTGTCGTTTTCATCCGCGTTGTGCCAAGGCGCGTCCTGATTGCTCGCAAAATTCGCCCGCATTGGTTGAAGTGGAACACGGGCGGCAAGTGCGCTGCCCTTATTGGGACCGATGAGCGACCCAGGTCAAATGCTGCTGGAGGTGCGGAATTTAAAGGTCCATTTCGCCGTGAAGGAAGGCTGGCTCAAAGCCGTCGATGGCGTCAGCTTTCAACTCGACGCGGGGGAGACGCTCGGTTTGGTGGGCGAAAGCGGATGCGGCAAAACCACCCTTGGCCGCGCCATCACAAAACTTGTCGAACCCACCGGTGGCAGCATCTGGCTGGATGGCGAGGACATCGCGAAGCTGCGCGGGTCGGAATTAAGGGCGCGCCGCCGCCGGTTGCAAATCATTTTCCAGGACCCCTACAGTTCGCTTGATCCTCTTATGACCGTGGGCGAAAGCATCGGCGAAGCGCTGGATATTCACCGGCTTGCAAACAACGCCAGGGACCGCCGTCGCCGAATCGAGGATTTGCTGGAATCGGTCGGCCTGGATGTCCAGCACGCCGAGCGCTATCCCCACGAGTTTAGCGGCGGTCAACGCCAACGAATCGGCATCGCGCGCGCGTTGGCCGTTGAGCCTAAATTGATTATTTGCGACGAACCGGTGAGCGCGTTGGACGTTTCGGTTCAGGCTCAAATCATCAATTTGTTGCAGGACCTTCAGCGTCAGCGCGGCGTGGCGTATCTGTTTGTGGCGCACGATCTGGCGGTCGTGGAACATATCAGCCGACGCATCATGGTGATGTATTTGGGCAAAATCGTGGAATTGGGCGAGGCGAACGCGGTGGTCCAACGGCCCAAACATCCTTACACGCAAGCCCTGATTTCGGCTGTGCCGCAAATGGACGCAAAAGCGGGACGCCCACGAACCGTGCTGGCAAGCGAGATGCCGTCACCGGTCCACCCACCGCCGGGATGCCCCTTTCACGTTCGGTGCCCCGTTGCCGTGGAACGCTGCAAAGTGGAAGTGCCCGCCTGGCGAGAAATCGAGCCAGGCCATTGGGCCGCCTGCCATCTGGCGAAGTGAATCGCTTTTTGGATGGCGGTTCTTCTTTTCTGCTCTTACTGTTGATCAAAGTCGTTATCGACAGTCAGGATTAGGAAGCAGCAACAAATGGATGCAGCGCACATAAGAAATTTTAGCATTATCGCCCATATCGATCATGGGAAAACAACGCTTTCAGACCGGCTTCTGCATCGCACGGGCACCGTCGCCACGCGGGACATGGACGATCAATTGCTCGATTCCATGGACCTGGAACGCGAACGCGGCATCACGATCAAAGCCCACCCGGTCACCATGCTTTACAAGGCCCGAAATGGCGAAACTTACGAATTGAACCTGATCGATACCCCCGGACACGTCGATTTTTCCTACGAGGTTTCGCGCAGTCTCAGCGCGTGCGAAGGCGCCGTGTTGATCATCGACGCCGCCCAGGGGGTCGAGGCCCAGACCGTCGCCAACGTCCACCTGGCGATGAAACAAAATCTGACGATCATTCCTGTCATCAATAAAATTGACCTGCCTCACGCCAATATCCCGCTGGCCAAAACACAAATGGAGGACATCCTGGCCATTCCGAGTGACACTGCGATCCCGGCCAGCGCCAAGGAAGGCATCGGCATCGAGGAGATTTTGGAGGCCATCGTGCAACGGATTCCCGCGCCCAAACCGACTGGCGCGCCCACCGTCCAGGCGCTGGGGTTTGATTCCTATTTTGACACTTATAAAGGCGTTGTCACCCACGTTCGTGTCTTCAACGGCGAATTGCGCCCCGGCATGCATGTGCAATTGCTCCATTCCGGCAAAGCGGTCGAAATCAAGGAGGTCGGCAGCTTTAATCCGAAACCGTACGTCCGCGAAAAATTGGAAGTCGGCGAAACCGGCTACATGACGGCCAATATAAAAAGCCCCAAAGACGTCAAGATGGGCGACACGATAACGGACGTCCGCAATCCGTCCCCGGCTCTGCCGGGCTTCCAGGAGATACACCCGATGGTGTTCAGCGGATTGTATCCGATCAACACGTCTGATTACGAGCATCTCAAGGCGAGCCTTGGCAAATTGCAATTGAACGACTCGGCCTTCGTCTTTCAACCGGAAAGTTCGGTCGCCCTGGGTTTCGGATTCCGTTGCGGGTTTCTTGGATTGCTCCACCTGGAAATCGTGCAGGAACGCCTCCGCCGCGAATACAACATGGACATCATCGCGACCTATCCGAGCGTCGTGTATAAAGTGGTGATGACCGACGGTGTGATCAAGGAGATCGACAACCCCGCGTTTTTGCCGGAGCCTAATTATATCGAGCGGACCGAGGAACCGATGGTTTTCGCCTTCGTGATCTGCCCCAACGAATACATAGGCGACATGATGGCGTTGATTGCCGAGAAGCGCGGCGTGGTCGATCACACCGAAACGCTGGACCCGCGCCGTGTGATGCTGACCAGCACGGTGCCGCTGGGGGAAATTCTGATCGACTTTCATGATCGCATTAAAAGCATCACGCGCGGTTTCGGCTCGATGGATTATGAGCACGCGGGTTACCAGCAATCGGACATGGTCAAGCTCGACATGCTGGTGAATAACGAGTCGGTGGATGCTTTTTCGTGCATCGTGCATCGTGCCAAGGCCGAGGGGCGTGGCCGCGTGCTTGCTGCCAAACTCAAGGAAGTCATCCCGCGCCAGCAATACCAGGTGGCCATTCAAGCGGCCATTGGCGGGAAAGTGATCGCGCGCGAAACCGTCAGCGCGTTGCGCAAGGATGTGACCGCCAAATGTTACGGCGGCGACATTTCGCGCAAGCGGAAATTGCTGGAGAAACAAAAAGAAGGAAAAAAACGGATGAAATCCTTTGGCTCCGTCAACATCCCGCAGGAAGCGTTCATCGAGGTTCTCAAGGCATAATCACTATGAAATTACGATGGTTCCTTTCCGGGGTCGTCCGGCAAGCCACTGACATGTGCAAACACGTCGAGAAATTGCTCAATGCCCAACGCGATATCCTCTCGGCCCAGGCCATCGACGCGGTCCGCGCAACCTTGCGCGAAACCGAGGGCGCCATTGCTTCCGGGGCCGACAATGCGGCGTTGCGCAAACAGATGGCCGAACTGGAAAAGACCGCCAACAAATGGATAAAACCTTATCCGAATGCCGAATGGCGCGAAAACATCGAAGTTTTCCTGGTGGCCATTGTTGTGGCGATGGGCATACGCACATTTTTCCTCCAGCCCTTCAAGATTCCGACCGGATCAATGCAGCCAACGCTCTTCGGGGTGATCGAGAAGGATTTGCGGTTCGAGCCAAATTTCAAAATGCCAGGCCTGTTCGAGCGCATTTTTGACGTGGCGGTCTATGGAACGATTTATCACAATATTATTGCGCCGGAAAACGGACAGGTGGTCCACATGGGCCCGTTGCAGCACGTTTTCTTTATCAATAAACAGACGCTGTGGGTGCAGTACGAGGGACAGTCGCAGGAGGTTCCCATAACGATATGGTGCGGACCGGACGATCATCTTGCGCATTGGGCCGGATTGGATATGCAGGCGGCCTTTCGCAAAGGCGAACCGATCGTCCGATTTGAAGAAACCACGGGCGACCATCTTTTCGTTGACCGAATCACTTACAATTTCCGCCACCCGGAGCGGGGCGAGATTGTGGTTTTCAAGACCAAGGGAATCGAGGGTATTCCCAATCAGAATGAATTTTACATCAAACGCCTCGTCGGCTTGCCCAACGAAACACTCAGCATAGGCGAAGACCGCCATATCCGCATTGACGGGCGACGTTTGGATTCCTCCGTCCCGCATTTTGAGGATCTCTACGGGTTCGATCCCGACACGCCGCCGCGCGAGAGCCAATACAGCGGGCACGTGTTGGAAGAAGACCCGCGCAGTTTGCTGAAAACCCCCGCGGACACGATCCAGATCCCCAGCCATGCCTACGTGTGTTTTGGCGATAACACCGTCAATAGTCTTGACTCTCGCTACTGGGGGACGGTGCCGGAGCAAAATGTGATCGGCAAAGCGTTTTTCGTTTATTGGCCCATTTCGTATCGTTTCGGCTGGGGCCAGCGTTGAGTTAAGTGGGTTCGCTCAGCAACCGCTCCACGTAAACCAAATCGCCGGGCACGGTGACTTTTGGGTTCGGCCCCGGGACAAAGACCAGTTTGACGCGCTGGCCGATCAATTCGCAGGCTGCGGTGTCGTCAGTGACTTGGAGGCCCTTTTCCCGCAGTTCACTCAACGCCCGGCGAATCACTTCGACTCGAAACGTTTGAGGAGTTTGGACGGCCCACAAACCAGAACGATCAAGGTGCCGGTCAATAAATGCGCCGTCCACGGAGGTTTTTATCGTGTCCGAAACAGGATGCGCGGCCACGGCGGCGCCCTCGGCGCGGGCGGCGGCAATCGTCGCTTCGATCAACGCAAGGCTGGTGCAGGGCCGCGCGGCGTCCTGGATGGCGACAATGTCCGCGTTCGGTGAAAGCGCCTGCAAACCATTCCAAACCGAGTCCTGCCGCTCCTTGCCGCCGGGAACAAGACGGAACGGTTTGGTGAAACCGAATTTTGCGGCAAGTTCGTCGAAGCGGGTTTGCGTTTCCTCCCGAACCACCAAAATGATTTCCGCGATCAGCGGGGAGCTGTCGAATCGCTCCCAGGTGTGGGCAACGACCGGGCGGCCGGCGACAGTCAGGAATAGCTTGTCCGTTTGCCCGCCCATCCGCGTGCTCCTCCCGGCGGCGACAATAATGGCGGAGGTCACGTGGATAATGCGTGGCTCGCCGCGCGACGGCGCGCCAGTTGTTTCGCAAGGCGAATCGCGGCGATCATGCTTGATGGGTCCGCCTTTCCCGCGCCGGCGATGTCGTAGGCGGTCCCGTGATCGGGTGAAGTGCGAATGAACGGCAACCCCAGCGTCCAATTCACGCCATGCTCGAACGCGACCATCTTCAACGGTCCAAGTCCCTGGTCATGATACATCGCCACAACGGCATCGTAATCGCCGCGGTAAGCGTGATAAAAAACAGTGTCAGCGGGCAGCGGGCCAACAACATCGAAGCCTTTTCGCCGCGCCGCATCGACAGCGGGCTTGATGAGCGTGATTTCTTCCGTGCCAAATTCTCCGCCTTCGCCGGCGTGCGGGTTCAATCCGCAAACCGCCACGCGTTGCCGTGTCAAAGCTAAATCCTCGCAGGCTTGCGCGGCCAATTCCACCGCCAGCTCAATCTTTTCCGCGGTCAATTGGGACGCGACAAGTTTCAGGGGCAAATGCGTCGTTGCCAGGGCGACACGCAGCCAGCGCCCGCGATCGTCATCTCCCAGCAGCATCATAACGGTGCGTTTTGCGCCGGCCAATTCGGAGAGGAACTCTGTTTGGCCGACGAATGGTTGTCCGCTTTGCACGACGGCGTGCTTGTTCAAGGGGGCTGTAACCAGGGCATCGGTTTCATGATTCAGGCAGCGTTGGGCGCCGTCCGCAAGCCACGCGACAGCCGCGCGCGCGGCGACGACTGCGCCCGGTTCCAATCCCGGCGGCAAATTCTGGCGCAACGGATTATGCAAAAAGAAACGGCCTGGCGCGTTGACATCCGAAAACGGCTGCAACGGAAGGCGCAGCCCGAGTTTTTCATGGGTGGCGGCGATATAATTGGGATCGCCGATCAACAGGTATCGCGCGTCGTCCATTTCCGCCTCGGCTGCCAGCGCCTTGAGCGCAACTTCGGGGCCGATGCCTGTGACATCTCCCAAAGAAATGGCAATCGTCCCCGTCATTAATAATATTCGATGTACGACTTGCGTTTCAGGCGCTCGATCCATTGATTGCGCAGCCGCAGGTTCTCCTGGTCCTTGAGCGTGCGTTCGATCTCGTCGCGCACGTCGGAAAGCGGGCGAATGTGCGCGGGCCGGGCCGCCTCAACCATCATGAGATAACAGGCTTCCGGCAATTCGATCACGCCGCTGTGGTGGCCGGGCTTGATCGCAAACGCCTCCTTGGTCAGTTCCGGCTTGAAGTAATGGCGGTCCACCCAGCCGCGGTCTCCGCCTTCCGCGCGCTGCGAACCCGCCGAATAAACGCCGGCCATTTCCGCGAACGGCACGCCTGAATCCACCTTGGCGACAATTTCCTCCGCCACTCTGCGGGCGGTTCCGGGCGCGTCATCGGGGCCGTTGGTGATGACGATCGTCCGCAAATGGACCTCGTCATCGACTTTGAATTCATCCTTATGGGACGTGTAGTATTGCTCGATTTTCAGGGGCGAAATGAGAATTTTGTGGGGATTGGAACTATTCTGATAGTTCATGTACCGGATGATGAATTGCTCGCGCTGATCGCGACGGAATGTTTCGTAGGTCTTCCCCTGGGCTTCAAGCGTTTTGATCAGGCGGGCGCGGTCGCCGTAATATTTCTCCTGGATTTCCTTGTGAATGGTGTCGTCGATGAAAGCCTCCAGGACGTTGGTGCTATAGCCCGCCGCGGTGAATTCATGGACGATTAATTTGTCCTCGACGAGGCGCTCGATTTCCTGCGAGCGGAGTTTGAGCACGGCGTCATCGTATTTTTGGGGATCGTCGGCATACATTCGCATGGCCGTGGCGGCACGAGGCGCGACGTTGTCTTCGATTTCGGCGTAGGTGATGACCGAATCATCGACCACCACGCTGATGCCGGTGACCAACTCGGCGCGCGCCTGTGAAATAAAAACCAGCGACGCTCCGACCGCAAGAAACGAGAACCATTTCATTAATGACAGCCGATATTAGTGACGCGCGCGCGGATTTCAAGATTCAAACTTTCAAAGTTGACGCCGCCGGGCGCTTTGCCACTCTTTAAAGACAAATGATCGTTATTCTCAGGCCGGGAATTTCCAAAAAGGAAGAAACCGCGGTCCTCAGCGAAATTAAAAAACTGGGTTATCGCCCGCATGTGATGCGCGGTGTCGAAAGGACCGTCGTCGGCGCCATCGGGGATGAACGCAGCCATCAAACATTGGAAGTGCTTGCGTCGTGGCCCCAGGTGGAGCGCGTTATGCCGGTGCAGCAGCGCTACAAATTGGTCAGCCGCGAAGCGCAAAAGAGCAACTCCGTCGTTTCCGTCCGCAATAACCCCATTGGCGGCAAAAAATTTCAAGTCATGGCCGGCCCTTGTTCCGTCGAGGACGAGCGGCAATTGCTTCAAACGGCCCGCATGGTGAAAAAAGCCGGCGCAACCATCCTTCGCGGCGGCGCGTTCAAACCGCGCACTTCGCCCTATGAATTTCAGGGCCTGGGACGAAAAGGTTTGAAGCTTCTTGCCAAGGCGCGCGCCGAAACGGGGTTGGCGGTCGTCACTGAATTGCTTTCGGAGCAGCACGCCGAATTGGTCGCGGAGTACACGGACATTATTCAAATCGGCGCGCGCAATTCGCAGAATTTCCAACTGCTGATCGCCGCCGCAAAAACCGGCAAGCCCGTCCTGCTCAAACGCGGCCTTTCCATGAAGATTGAGGAATGGCTGCTCGCCGGCGAATACATTCTGTCGAACAACAATCCGAACTTGATGTTTTGCGAGCGCGGCATTCGCACCTTCGAAACTTACACGCGCAACACCTTGGATCTTTCCACCATCCCGATCATCAAGAAAGAATCGCATTGCCCCATCATCATCGATCCGAGCCAAGGCGCGGGCCGCGCGGACCTCGTCATCGCGATGTGCAAAGGAGCCGCGGCAATGGGTGCCGACGGATTGCTCATTGAAGTCCATCCCAACCCCGCCGAAGCCTGGAGCGACGGCGCGCAGCAACTGACTTTCGACGGCTTTGCCCGCCTGATGGAGGAACTGCAGCCATTCATCAAAGCTGCGGGCCGGGAATAATCCCCTCTACGCACGGACGCCAGTCGAGCAGTTTCAATTGCACGGTGCGCCGCCCATTGTAGTCGTTAATCTGTGGGGTGAAGGCAATGTCAAATCGATTTTCGGGCAATGCAGCGTTGCGGGCATTCCACCAGACTGATTCCACCGTTTGGCGCCCGTCGGTCAGGTAAAGTTTGACGTGCTGGTTTTCGCGCCCCATCCGCCGCGGCGGCGCGTGATGCGTCAATCCCCGCAACGCAAGCCGCACAACCGGGTTGCCTTGCCCCATGGGGGCCAGTCGGTCCAGTTCCTCCACTTGCTCTTTCCCCAAATCCGACGCCGCCACTTCCGCATCGAGTTTCAGGCACGGGCGCAGTTGTTCCGGTCGCAGCGCCGCCTGGGCCAGCTCGTTAAGTCGCTCACGAAAAGGGCCCAATCTCTCCGAAAGAATGCTCGCTCCCGCCGCGAGCGCATGTCCCCCGTGCTTCAGCAGCAATTCATCGCAGCCACGCAACGCCGCCGCCAGGTCAAATCCATCAATACTCCGTCCCGATCCCCGCCAGAATTGTCCGTCGCCCCCAAAAATCACCGTGGGCCGGTAAAATTCCTGCAAAATGCGCGAAGCGACGATCCCAACCACGCCCACATGCCATTCCGCCCGTCCTTCGACGATGACAAAATCCCGCTGCGCATCAAAACGCGCGCGCACCAGTTGCACCATCTCGTCCGAGATCGCCCGTTCAATCTCCCGGCGCCGCCGATTGCTCTCGTCGAGCTGCGCCGCCAACGATTCGGCTTCCGCGCCATCTTGCGTCAATAACAATTGCAGCGCGCTCCGGGCGTCTTCCAGCCGTCCCGCCGCATTCAATCGCGGCGCCAATTGAAACGCCACCTCATACGCGCCGATGACCTCCGGACTGCCCGCGACGCGTTTAAGCGCAAGCAATCCCAAACGCTGCGTCGAATTCAAGCGCTCCACTCCCGCCGAGACCAGCACGCGGTTCTCATTCACCAGCGGCGCCACGTCGGCAATCGTTCCCAAAGCGACCAAATCCAATTGCGCCCGCAAATCCATCGCGACGGCCGCCTCGACATTGCAGTCGCGCATTCGTTTCAAGAGCGCGTGAACCAGTTTGAAGGCCAGTCCCGCCGAACAAAGTTCGCGGCAATCGTCGCCTAATTGCGGGTTGACCAACGCCACCGCCGCCGGCGCCGGATCAGACACCTGATGGTGGTCCAGCACAATGGTATCGATGCCATCGCGTCGAAGTTGCCCGATGACCTCGACTGCCGTTGAGCCGCAATCAACCGCCAGCACCAATTTCGTGGGAAATTTTTGCAGGCAACGTTCGATCCCTTCGCGGCTCAGCCCGTAACCTTCCTCCAGGCGATGCGGCAGGTAACACTCGACGCGCCACCCGAGCGCAGTCAAACATTCGATCAACAACGCCGCGGACGTCACGCCATCGACATCGTAATCGCCGAAAATCACCAGCAATTCCCCTCGTTCGCGCGCCGCGAGCAGGCGGTTCACAGCCGCCTCCATATTCGGAATGCGCAATGGGTCGCCCAGATTTTTCAGGCGCGGTTGCAGGAAGCGGCTGATCGGGTCGTGTTCAATCAGGCCTCGGTTGGCAAGACATCGGGCCAGCAAAGGCGTGATATTCAGCGCGCTCGCCGTGCGCTCGCACAAATCCCGTTCCGCGGTCGCAACCGACCAGGTGAATTTCATCGTCTCACCCCTTGAACGGCGTTAAAATCTCCCGCTGCCATTCCATCAATTCTCCATTGTAACGGTCCCAGTCCTCCGCCAATTCTATCAAAGTCGCCCGGCTCGCGATCAATGTGGGGTCCAATTGCAATCCGTTCGCGCGACGGTTTCGCCCTTCTTCCAACGCCACAAATCGCCGCCGTTCCGCGTCCGTTTGCCGCCGGGAATTCGAGCGCAACGGCTGCGGGTGTTCCTCCGGCGCCAGCGCCAGTCCCCTTTGGATCGCCTCCAGTAATCCATCCTTCCGCCGGGAGGAAAAATGGCGCGGCAACAGGGGTTCGATCCCCCCGTGGTTTGTCGCGGTGGAGGAAATAGCGATGACTGTTTCGTGGCTCAGGACAAAATACGGGGGACGATTGGCCGCCATCGCCTCGTCTTCGCGCCAGCGCCAGATTTCGCGCAAGACCGCCAGGGCCTTCGGCGGCAGTTGGTGGCATCCTTTAATCCGCCAAACCAGGTCCGGCTCCGGCTTCATTGGGATTGCGCACTCCGCAATCAAACGATCGCAGGATTGTTCCAGCCATTTCAGCCGGTCCTTCTGCCGCAGTTGCTCGGCTAAAATGTCGGCCACCGGTTTGAGATGGCGCGTATCGCTTCGCGCGTAGGCCTCCATCCGCGGCGTCAGTGGCCGTTTCGACCAGTCCGCCTTTTGCGACCCCTTTTCCAATGCGATGCCCAAATGTTTTTTGACCAGGTTGCCCAGCCCGAATTCCCGTTCTCCCAGCAACCGGCTGGCCAGCATGGTGTCAAATATTCGGCTCGGCACAAACCCGCACATTTTGCGCAAAAGCCGCAAGTCGTAGTCCGCTCCGTGCAGGATGAGCTGGTGTTTTTTCAGGGCCGGCCAGAGCGGCGTCAAATCGATAGTCGCCAATGGATCCACTAATTTGTCATGGTGGAGGATGCTGATTTGGATCAGGCAGAGTTTCTCGGGATAGGCGTGCAGGCTGTCGGCTTCGGTGTCCAACGCGATCCACTCGGCGCTTTGCAGCTCCGGCAGGAATTCAGCCAGCTTGCCATCCGAATCGATCACTAGCTTAATTTAAGACAAAACTTTCGGAGGAAAAAGTTAAAAGCTCCGCAAATTTAAAAAACTCACAGTTGAAACACAGCTAATGCCATGCATTAAATCGCCCTAATTCGTGAAAAATTTCACAAAGTCGCTTGCCACAGCCGCGCGAAGTCCTTAAACACATCGGGTGTCGAAAAGATTTGCTAATCTTGGAGCCGTTGGTGTACTCAGATTTGCTTATAGGGTTTCACCCCAATCGCGGCGGGGAAAAAAAAGTTGACGAGAACGGCAATGGAAACAAGAATCGCCAGCGTCTTTACGGCTTAATGGACAGAAAGATGGTCTTTAATGTCTGATATTTTTCCAAAGTGGACCAACCGGCTTCCGCGCAACCTTATTATAGGTGCGCTGCTCGTCGGCACCGCCGTTACTGGCGGGGTCACTTATTATTTTACGCCGAAGTACACGCGCGTGGGTTACGAGCCGATTCAACCGGTCGCGTTTCCCCATAGCGTCCATGTGACCCAATTGGGCCTGGACTGCCGGTACTGCCACAATGGCGTCGAAAAATCCTGGTATTCGAATATCCCCGCGACTTCGGTCTGCATGAATTGCCACAACCAGGTTTTGAAGGATGACCCGCGCCTGGCGGTCGTCCGCGAAAGCTCGGCCACCGGCCAGCCCATCGAATGGGTCCAAATCCACAAGATGCCGGATTACGTTTTTTTCAACCATTCAGTGCATGTCAATCGCGGGATCAGTTGCGTGGAATGCCACGGCCATATCAACCACATGGATGAAGTCTTTCATGCCAAGCCGTTGAGCATGACCTTCTGTTTGAATTGCCATCGTGATCCCGCCATGCACGTTCGTCCCCTGGACAAAATTACGGACCTCGACTGGACCGTTCCCCATAATACCGAATCCGATTGGAAATCCCAGCAGCTTGCCCTCGGAACTAAGATCGTCCATGACTGGCATGTTCAGTCGCTGCAAAATTGCTCAACCTGTCATAGATGAAAACGATTCCACCTCCATGTCCTGAACCGGAAGTTGGCCCCAAGTATTGGCGCAGCTTGGAGCAACTGGCCGACACTCCCGAGTTCCACCAGTGGGTGGAGCGCGAGTTTCCGTCCGGTGCGAGCGAATTTACGGACCCCGTGTCCCGACGCAATTTCGTCAAAGTAATGTCGGCTTCGTTCCTTCTGGCTGGCCTGGGAGCGACCGGTTGCCGCCGGCCGACGGAAAAGATTTATCCGTTTGCCAAGATGCCGTTGAATTACACCTACGGCGTACCCCAATATTTTGCCACGGCCATGCCCTCGCGTCGCGGCGCCACTCCCTTGATCGTCAAATCAAGCGAAGGCCGTCCGATAAAAATCGAAGGCAATCCCGACTTTCCCGACGGCAACGGCGGTACAGATCACATCACGCAGGCCTCTGTTCTAAGTCTTTACGACCCGGACCGCGCCATGCGTGTCCGCCGAAACGGCTCCGGCGACAGCCGCGCCGCGATTCTGGATTTCTTGCAGTCATTGGGCAAGTCTGCCGGCGACGGCACCGGCTTGGCGTTTCTGTTGGAGCAAAGCAGTTCGCCTTCGCGCGACCGCTTGCAGCAGGCGCTGACCGAAAAGTTCCCCAAAGCGCAATGGTGCCTTTACGAGCCTGTTGATTTGGACGCCGGACGCCAGGCGGCATCGCTCGCCTACGGCAGTTCCGTCGAACCCAGTTACAAGCTCGATCAGGCCCAGGTGATTGTTTCTGTTGATTGCGATTTCATTGGCAGCGAACAAGATGCGCACGGGCACATCCAGCGCTTTACCGACGGCAGGACGCTCAACGGCAAGGACGATCCGATGAACCGGCTTTACACCGTGGAAAGCCTGTTCACCCTGACCGGCCTCAACTCAGACCACCGTTTGCGCGTTCCTCCCAGTATGATCGTGGCGGTGCTCGCCCGTCTCGCGTTGAATGTTCTGAAAAGTTCGGACATCGATCAAAAGCTGCGCGAGCTGGCTGCCCCTGCCGAATCGCACGATGCCTGGATTGTTCCCTGCGCAAAAGACCTTGTCGCCAACGCCGGCAAAAGCCTCGTCTTGGCCGGCTACCGCCTGCCGCTGGCCGCGCACCTTCTGGTGACCGCGATGAACGATTCGCTCGGTGCCGTCAATCAAACCGTTGAATTCCACGAAGCGCCGAAGGCGACCGGAACGACTTTCCCCGATTTAGCCGCCGCCCTCAACGCCGGCCATGTGCAAACCCTCATCATTTTGGGCGGCAACCCCGCCTACAACGCGCCGGTCGATCTAAATTGGCCCCAAGCCCAAGCCAAGGCCAAAACGGTCGTCCGCCTCGGCTATTACGAGGACGAAACTTCCTGGAATGCCGCCTCGCATGTCGATACCCAGTGGGACCTCCCCATGGCCCACTATTTGGAGTCGTGGGGCGACGTCCGCACAGCCGACGGCACGGTGGCGCCGATCCAGCCGCTGATCGACCCGCTCTTTGGCGGCATCACGGAATTGGAAGTGCTCGCCGCCTTCGGTGCCATGACTCCGGCCAGTCCCTACGAGATCGTTCGCGAAACTTTCCGCACGTTGGGCGGCAAATCCGATGACGATTGGGGAAAATTCCTGCACGACGGCTTTTTGGCCGGCAGCGCCGCCGCGAAGGCCGCCAGCCCGCAACACAATCCCGCCGAGTTGGCCAGCGCGATCAATGGTTTGAAAGCCTCCCCGGCGCCCACCAAAGACAGCCTCGACGTTGTTTTCTATCGCGACGCCAAAATGGACGATGGCCGCAACAACAATAACGGCTGGTTGCAGGAATTGCCGGACCCGATCACCAAATTGACCTGGGACAACGCGATTTTGCTAAGCCCCGTGACCGCGCAGGCCCTGGGCGTTTTCACGAACCGCAACGTTCAGAATCAAAAGTTTTTCAACTACAGGGTGGAACTCACGGTGAACGGCCGCACCATCACCGGGCCGATTTGGGTTCAGCCCGGCTTGGCCGATAACACGGTCGGTCTGGCGCTCGGTTATGGGCGCGAGAAGACCGGCCGCGTCGGCACCGGAACTGGTTTTAACGCCTACAAACTGCGGACAACCGACACTCTGTACTTCGCTTCCGGCGCGACCGTGAAGGACTTGCACGACAATAGCTACGAATTGGCGACAACCCAAAGCCATTGGAGCATGGAAGGCCGCCCCGTTGTCCGCGAAGCCAACCTGGCTCAATACCGCAAGAATCCCGCCTTCGCCAAGTCCATGCGGCCCGAGATGCCGCCCCTGAACCTTCCGCTTTACCCCAACCCCTTGGACACGACAAAGAAAAACGGTCTGCACCAATGGGGAATGTCGATTGACTTGAACCGTTGCGTCGGATGCTCCGCGTGCATGATTGCCTGCCAGAGCGAGAACAATGTCCCGATCGTCGGCAAGGAAATGGTCGGCAAAAGCCGCGAGATGCACTGGATCCGCATCGACCGCTATTACTCCACCCCGCTGGGAACATCCGACGAAAAAGAAAAGGGAATGGAAGAACCGCAAGCCGTTGTCCAGCCAATGCTCTGCCAGCATTGCGAAGCGGCCCCTTGCGAAAACGTTTGCCCCGTCAATGCGACCTCGCACGACGACGAGGGCTTGAACGTGATGACTTACAATCGATGTGTGGGCACTCGCTATTGCTCCAATAACTGCCCGTATAAGGTCCGTCGATTCAACTTTTTCGATTACAACCGCCGCCCGCTCAACCATCTTTACAAAAGCCCGCTCGTGACGGTAACGGACGGTGAATGGGAGCTTCTCCGCTGGTTGAAGAACCCGGACAAGGGCAATTTGCCCGAAGACGAGTGGCAATTGTCTCGCCTGGTCAAAAACCCGGACGTCACGGTCCGCATGAGGGGCGTCATGGAAAAATGCAGCCTTTGCCTCCAGCGGATCGAGCAAGCCAAGATCGCGGCCAAGGTCAAGGCCCGCGATAGCGGCGACATCCGCCTTTCCGAAGCCAAAGGCACAGTGCCCAAGACCGCCTGCCAGCAGGCATGTCCCGCCGGCGCGATTGTTTTCGGCGACATTTCCGATCCGAAGAGCACTGTGACGAAGCTGAAGGCGCAGGAACGCACGTATCAGGTATTGGATTTCCTGCTCACCAAACCCCGCACCACTTACCTCGCGCGAGTTCGCAATCCAAACCAGGACATGCCCGATTACAAGGAACTTCCGATGCCCTACACGACCAAAGAGTACGATTCCGCAAAAAGTGGTTCCCTCGAAGAAGAGACTTCCGGGAAAGGAGAGGAATAATGGCGGCTTCACCCATGCTTGAGGTGGATCAGATCAAGGTGCAAGCTGCCCCCGCGGAATTGGAGCGCATTCCGCTGGTGGGCAACCAGCGCGGCCCCGGCTGGCTCTCGGACCGCATCGCGAGCGTCATCGAAGGCGAGACCCCTGGCTGGTGGAAAATCTGCTTCGCCATCAGCCTTACCATGATGACGGTCTGCTTTGGCATGATTCTCTACTTGATGTCCACCGGCGTGGGCGTCTGGGGAGTGACTCATCCGGTCATGTGGGGCTGGGCCATCGTGAATTTCGTCTGGTGGATCGGTATCGGCCATGCGGGAACCCTCATTTCCGCGATTCTCTTTTTGCTGCGCCAGCGCTGGCGTACCTCGATCAACCGCGCCGCCGAGGCAATGACCATTTTCGCCGTCATGTGCGCCGGCATCTTCCCGTTGATCCACATCGGGCGCATTTGGTACGGATGGTGGCTCTTTCCCATTCCCAATTCCAACAGCATCTGGCCGCAGTTCCGTTCGCCGTTGATGTGGGACGTCTTCGCCGTCTCGACCTATTTCACGGTGTCCGTGCTCTTTTGGTACATGGGCTTGATCCCGGACCTCGCGGTCATGCGCGACCGCGCAAAAACCAAGATTCGCAAGATCGGTTACGGGCTTTTCGCCCTGGGGTGG
Source organism: Verrucomicrobiia bacterium (assembly GCA_036272955.1). Taxonomy (GTDB): domain Bacteria; phylum Verrucomicrobiota; class Verrucomicrobiia; order Limisphaerales; family Palsa-1400; genus DATAUD01. The sequence goes on along the minus strand of DATAXU010000274.1, from coordinate 14,126 downwards.
CGCGGTTCCAACCGGCACTGGAGCAATTACGAGAAGGCTTACCTCATCCTGGCGGGGCTTTCCACGCCGCTGGTGCTCTCAGTCCACTCGATCGTGTCCCTGGACTTTTCCGTCTCGCAATTGCCGGGGTGGCACACGACAATTTTTCCGCCTTACTTCGTCGCGGGGGCCGTCTATTCAGGCTTCGGCATGGTGTTGACCTTGCTCATCCCGCTGCGCCGGATGCTGCACCTGGAGGAAATCATCACGGTGCGCCACGTGGAATTGATGTGCAAGGTGACGTTGGCCACCGGCTCAATTGTGGGCTACGCCTACCTGATGGAGTTTTTCATTGCCTGGTACAGCGGCAACCCCTACGAGCGCTTCATGTTCTTCCACAATCGCGCCGCCGATCCGTTCATTGTCGCGCCGCTTCTCCATATCCGTCCCGCGCCATACTGGTGGGCGTTCTGGATTATGTGGTCCTGCAACGTCATGGTGCCGCAGTTCTTCTGGTTCAAGAAGGTTCGAACAAGCATGCTGGCCGTTTTCGTTCTTTCGATCCTGGTCAACGTCGGCATGTGGTTCGAACGTTTTGTGATCGTGGTCTTGTCCTTGCAACGCGAGTTCATTCCATCCAATTGGGGTTATTATGCCCCATCGCCGGTTGACGTTTTGCAATATTTGGGGACGTTTGGGCTGTTTTTCACATTTTTCCTTCTTTTCATCCGTTACATTCCGCTGGTCGCGATCGCGGAAGTCAAGGGTGTCACACCCCAGGCCGACGCCCACCATCCGCTCGGCGGCGCCAAGATTGGAGACAAGCACTGATGCCTGCCATTTACGCCATGATGGCCGAATTCGAGACGCCCGCCGCAATTTTGCAGGCGGCGGAAAAGGTCCGCTCCAACGGCTACCATCGATGGGATGTCTTCACGCCGTTTCCCGTCCACGGCATGGACCGCGCCATGGGATTGAAGAACTCGAAGGTCGGCTGGTTTTCCTTCATCGGCGGCTGCACCGGTTACCTGACCGGGATGCTGATGATTTATTACATGAACGCCTACGACTACCGCATCGTCATCGGCGGCAAGCCAATGTTCAGCCCGTTCTATGCCTTCCCGCCGTCTTATGAATTGACGATTCTCTTCGGCTCTTTCGGCGCGCTGCTCGGCATGCTCTTTCTCAATCGCCTGCCGCGCCTCTATCATCCGCTCTTGAAAAACCGCCGCTTCGCTTTGGCCACGCACGACCGCTTTTACGTCGTGATTGAATCCACCGACCCGAAATATTCCGAATCGGAAACCCGCCGGCTGCTGGAAAGTCTTGGCAGCAGGCACATCGAACTGGTGGAGGAATAATGCGTTACTTTCTCCTCATCTTTTTCGTGACGGGCTTGGCCACCGTTGGCATTCTCGGCTTCCGCGGCAGCCACACCCGCCGACCGCCGCTTGAATTGTTTCCCGACATGGTCCGCCAAAACAGGGTCCGCCCGGAAACCCCAAGCGAATTCTTTCCGGATCGGATGTCCACGCGACTGATACCCGCCGGGACCGTTCCGCACGACGGCCCTTACCTCGCCAATGGCGAAGTCCTCAAGGTGGACGGCAAGCCGGTTTATGCGTATGAGGATTCGCCCGTGAACACCGGCCGCGTTCCGGGGACGACTAATTTTGTGCCGGTCAATCCGATGCCCATTACCCATCAACTGATGGAGCGCGGGCAGCAGCGTTACCAGATCAACTGCATGCCTTGTCACGGTCCGGATGGAGACGGCAAGGGGATCACCAGCAAATACGGCATGGTGGGAATGGCCAATTTTCACGACAAACGGCTGATCGACATGGCGGACGGCGAGATTTTCAACACGATCACCTACGGCAAAAACTTAATGGGTTCTTACGGCGCCAATGTGGAGGTCGAGGATCGTTGGGCCATCATCGCCTATGTGCGGGCGTTGGAACGGAGTCAATTGGCGACGGCGGATGATGTGCCCGAGCCGGAGCGCGCGCCTTTCAAGAAATAGATATGAGTTCGAATCCTCAATCCCCATCGTCCCCGGCGCTGGATTTGTCCAGGTGGAGCAATGTCCCGGTGATTCTGATGGCCGGTGGCGCGGTGGTCGCGGGCGCGGCCCTGCTCATTAGCGGGGGCGGCATCAAACAATTCGGCTACTCATGGCTGGTCGCCTTCATGTTTACCCTCAGTTTGTGCCTGGGCGGCTGGTTCCTCGTGATGATGCACCATCTTTTCGATGCCAGTTGGTCGGTGGCGACTCGGCGTCTCTGCGAGCATCTCGCCTGCCTGCTTTTTCCAACGATGTTCATTTTGTTTTTGCCCATCGCGCTCACCGCCAAAAGCATCTACCCCTGGATGAGCGAACTCGCGGATCCCAACCATGCGCTGAAGTCGAAGTATCCGCTCTTCACCATGGGCGGCTATTATGTGGTGATCGCCGCCCTTTTTGGAATTTGGTGGCTCTACTCCAACCGCCTTCGTTACTGGTCCCTGCGACAGGATGAAACCGGTTCCGCCGCCTGCACCTACCGCATGCGCTTTTTCTCCGCGTCGGGCGTCGTGTTGTTCGCGATCACGGTCACGCTGGCCGCCATTGTCTGGATGAAAGGGTTGATGGACGAATGGTATTCCACGATGTACGGAGTTTGGTATTTCGCCTCCTCGGTTTGGGTGACGCTGCCCACCCTTTACGTCATTACGTTGCTGTTGCAGCGGACCGGCCCGTTGCGAAAATTGGTGAAGGAAAACACCTTTTACATGATTGGTTCGCTCTTTCTGGCGTTCACTATTTTCTGGGCGTATATCAGTTTCGCCCAGTATTTCATCGTCTGGAACGCCAACATGCCGGAGGAGACCTTCTGGTACGTCTTGCGCGAAAAGGGGACATGGGATGCCGTCGGCAAGTATGTCATCATTTTCGGCCATTTCTTTGTGCCGTTCCTGATGCTGTTGCGCATCGACTTTAAGCTTAAATTGAACACCATGCTTCCCCTCGTCGCGTGGGCGTGGCTCATGCACTTTGTGGACATCGAATTCCAAATCACGCCCGCTCTCCACCCGGATTCGATCCTGACCTGGGGTTTGGTGGCGGACGCCGCTTGTGTGGTGTTTTTTACCGGCGTGCTGATGAAGGTTTTCATCATTTCGGTGAACCGCCATCCCGTTTATCCGTTGAAGGACCCGCGGCTGGCCGAAGCGCTGGGCATCTATGTGCCGCCGGCCACCGATGTTTCAATCGCACCCCATCGCGCCAAATGAACCCGGATACCTGCTGCCAAAAAACTCGCGTCGGCGCTTATGTAGTCGCCATTCTCGGAACGTTTCTGCTGGTCGGCGCGCTGGTCTGGCTGTTGCGCTCCTACACGGAAACCCCGTCGCCATTCGCCGCCCGTTCCGCGGAACGCATGCAGATCATGCAGGAATTCCAGGCCGCAAACGGGCCGCTGGTGAGCAAATATGACTGGCAGGATCAACCCAAGGGCTTTGTCCGTGTCCCGATTGAACGCGCCAAAGAGTTGATCCTCGAAGAATGGCGCGACCCGGCTGCCGGGCGCTCCAAGTTGATTTCGCGTGCCGCGAAGGAATTCGCTCCGCCACCCAAAGTGCCGGAAAAGAAGAATGAATACGAATAGGCTCTTCCGCCCATGAGCGCGACTGCATTTCCAGCGCGGACAGCTTCCAAAAACCCGCCTGAATCCTCAGTGTCCGGGCCGGGTGTTTGGTGCTCGGTCGGATTGCTTTATCTTCTCGGCGCGGCGTCATTCTGGCTGTTGATTTCGCTTGGCCTCGGTTTTCTCGATTCTCTCAAATTTCACGCCCCGGGACTGCTCGCGGCCGACAGTTTTTGGACCTATGGCCGCGTTCATGCCGCCGCCGGCAGCGCGTTGTTATACGGATTCGGGGTGCAAGCCGCCCTGGGCATGGGATTGTGGATGCTCTGCCGCCTGGGACGCACCGCCCTTGCGGCGCCGGCGGTCGTGGTTCTCGGTACTTTCTTTTGGAATTTCGCCGTCACGGTGGGCGTAATCGCGATTTTGTGCGGAAACAATACCGGATTCGAGAATTTTGAGATGCCCGCCGTCTGCGCGCCCACACTATTCGTCTCCTACGCGATGATTGGGATTTGTGGCCTGCTGACCTTTCACGAGCGCCGCGAAGGGCCGCTATATCCGTCCCAATGGTTTATCGTCGGCTCTCTTTTCTGGTTTCCGTGGATTTTTTCCACCGCCGCGATCCTGCTCCTTTACATGCCCGTGCATGGAGTGCTTCAAGCCGCCATCGCATGGTGGTACGGCCACAACTTGAACATGGTTTTCCTCGGATTTGCGGGTCTTGCCTCCACTTTTTATTTCATTCCGAAACTTCTGGGCCGTCCGCTCCACAGCCGGCAACTGGCCGCGCTTGCGTTTTGGACGCTCGCCGTTTTTGGCAGTTGGGGCGGTATTCCCGACGGCGCTCCTCTCCCGTCGTGGATTGCGAGCATCGGCGTGGTGGGCACCGTGCTAATGGCAATCCCATTGCTGGCTATTGCTGATAATTTCTACCACACCGCCCGGCACGATCTGAACACCCTCGACGACAACGCCACCCTGCGTTTCACATACGTCGGACTTTTGTTTCTGTTCATTGCCGTTGCGCAGCAAATTGTCGGCGCGCTTCCAAACGTCAGCGCCATCACCAGCCTGTCGTGGTTTGGCGTCGCCCAAAAGGAACTGTTTCACCTGGGCTTCTTCGCGATGACCGTCTTCGGTGCGATGTATTACATCGTTCCGAGATTGGTTGGGGCCGGCCCCGATGCCTGGTGCCCAAAACTGGCGAAGTCGCACTTTTACCTGAGCCTCGCCGGCATCCTGATTTCGTACCTGTCATTGCTGGTCGCCGGCATTGAGCAGGGAATCATGCTGGCCGACCCCGGCTATTCTTTTGTCCAGGTGTTGCACGGCACTCTGATGCCCCTTCGCATCAGCACCCTCGGAGATTTGTTGTTTCTCGTGGGAACAATTGCGTTTCTCGTCAATTGCGCCCAAGTGGTGGGAACGCAGTGCTGCCAATGGTGCTGCAAGGCGATAAAGGAGGCCAAATGAACAGCGGCCCGCTCCTATTTCTCGGTTTGTTCGCGGCAATGGTTTGCTCGTGGCTCGGTTTCATCATGGGCCCGCAATTGCAGATCGGCAACCTGCCTCAAACGAACACAGTCGTTGTGGGCGATGCCCTTTCGCAAACGTACCCAGTTGCCCTTTCCGGCGAGGCCCACCAGGGCGAGGAAGTGTATCGCGCCAACGGTTGCGCCGCCTGCCACACTCAAATGGTCCGGCCGCGTGACATGGGGCCGGATATTTCCCACGGGTGGGGGATTCGCCGCAGCGTGGCCGAAGATTACCTTTTCGAGCAGCCGGTTCTTTTGGGATCGCAACGCGTCGGCCCGGACCTGTCAAACTACGGACGCCGCTCTGACATCAACGGCATTTTGATGCGGCTCTACGATCCGCGAAGCATCGTGCCGGATTCGATCATGCCGAGTTACCGGTTCCTGTTTCAAACGCGCAAGATCGAAGGCGCCCCGGCGAGCGATGCCCTGGTGCTTCCCGAAAAAGACGCGCCCGAGCCGGGCTACGAAATTATCCCGCGGCCACAAGCCCGCGCGTTGGCGGCTTATTTGTTAAACCTGCGCCAGGACGGCTATTTGTATGAAGCGCCGCCGCCGGCGCTGCCGAAAACGAACGCGCCGCCGAAAACCAACGCCGTCGCCGCGACTGCGGTCAAGAAATGAAACCAACCGATTCCAACATTGCTGTCAACCGTGGTGGCATGGAGCCGGTGACGGATTCCTCCAGCGTGCCGCTTTGGCTGATCGTGCTCTTTGGGGCGTTATTTTACTGGGGACAGCTTTTTCTTGACGGGCATGCGGGAGGTTTTAACAAAGAGGTCTATGCGCCTTACCACGATTTCACCGACGTGGCTCTGGCCAATCCTCAGAGTGAGGGAGACAAAGTCACCCAGATGGGCAGGGATGTTTTCACGAAAACCTGTTCGGTATGCCATCAACCGAACGGCTTGGGCAAGGAAGGGCAGGCGCCGCCGCTGGTGGGGTCCGAATGGGTGCTTGCGCCGACTGCCGACCGCATCGTCCACATTCCGCTGGACGGCCTGACCGGTCCCATCACCGTCAAAGGACAAGTCTGGAACCTGACCATGCCGCCATTTAGGGACAATTGGGACGACGAGCATATCGCAGCTGTCCTGACATTCATTCGCACGAAACTCGGGGACAACAAAGCCACGCCCGTCAAAGCCGACCTGGTCAAAACCGCCCGCCAGGAAGTCCATCCCGGCCCCGAAACCTCCGACGAATTACTGCGCATTCCACTGCAATAGGGACGTCAGGGAAGCTTCGCCAGTTCCTGCCAGAGCAGGGCGCCCATGCGGATTCCATTCTCGAAACAATCCAGGCTGAATTTTTCGTTCGGGGAATGAGCGTTGTCATCGGGCAACGCCAGGCCGAGCAGGAGTGAATCCGCCTTGAGCACTTTCCGGAACTGCGTGACGATGGGAATCGACCCGCCTTCGCGCATCACAATCGGCTCGTAACCGAAGGCCTCCTTAAGCGCCCGCAATGCGGCCTGGGCCATCGGGCTGGTCGGCGAAACCAAATACGGCTCGGCGCCGTGGCCGGCCTTGACCTCCATGCGAACGGTGGACGGGCAAAGTTTTTCCAGTTGTGTCAATAATATTGTACGGATGTGGGCGGGGTCCTGGTTGGGAACCAGCCGCAATGTGAGCTTCGCGCTGGCGCTGGCGGGGACGATGGTTTTGCTGCCTTCGCCCTGGTAACCGCTCGTCAGTCCGTTGATCTCGATGGTCGGGCGCGCGCTGCGTTGCTCGATAAAAGTGTAGCCGCGTTCCCCGAATAATTTCGGGACGCCCAAAAATTTCCGGTATTGCTCGGCGGTCATCGGGATGCGGGCGGCCTGCCGGCGTTCGTAGGGAGAGAGTTTGGCGACGTCTTTGTAGAAGCCGGGAATGTTGACGCGGCCGTTTTTGTCGCGCAATTGGGCGAGCAACTGGCTGAGGGCCATGGCCGGGTTGTCCACCGTTCCGCCAAATATTCCCGAATGCAAATCGCGGGACGGCCCGTGCAGTGTGATTTCGCACGCGATGATGCCGCGCAATGCATACGTCAGCGCCGGGTGTTTGGGGCTGGGCATGCCCGTGTCGGAAATCACGACCGCGCGGCAAGCCAGTTCCTTGCGATGCGATTTGAGAAAGCCCTCCAGGTTGCGACTGCCGACCTCCTCTTCGCCTTCGATGACAAAGGTCAAATCGCAGGGAAGCTCGTTGTTGGTTTTGAGGTAGGCTTCGACTGCCTTAAAATGCGCGAGGTTCTGGCCTTTGTTATCGCTGGCGCCGCGCGCGAAAACGGAGCGGCCTTCCAGGCGCGGCTCAAACGGCGGAGTTTTCCAAAGTTCAAAAGGTTCCGGCGGTTGCACGTCGTAATGGCCATAGACGAGGTAATGCGGCTTGGAACTGCGCGCGGCTCGGGGCGTGCGGGCAATCACGACGGGATGGCCGGCAGTGGGTGAGATTTCAGCTTCGAGGCCGATTGCGTGGCAATGTTGGACAAGCCACTTCGCGCAAGCGGCCATGTCGGGGCGGTGGTCGGGTTGGGCGGAGACGCTGGGGAAGCGCAAGTATTGGCAAAGTTCGGCAACGAAACGGGTTTTGTTCGCTTCGATATATTCCAGGACGGCATTCATAATCATTGCAAGTTACAAGGCCCACGACGGCTCGATTTCGGCGTCCAAGGCGGTTTCCTCCGCGCCGGCGAGCAACTTTTGCTCGGCCAAAATACCAATCATGGCGGCATTGTCAGTTGAAAACGTCGGCTCGGCCAGCCTCAACCGGATTCCAGCCTTGCCGCAGGCCGTTTGCAGCCCTTGCCGCAAAGCCGTGTTGCAAGCGACTCCGCCGGAAGCTGTTACGCACGCAACATTATAACGCAAGGCCGCACGGATGGTTTTGGCGACGAGGACATCGACAATAGCCGCTTGAACGCTGGCGCACAAATCCCGAAGATGAGTCGAATTTTCGAGTATTTTTGGGTTCTTTTGGATAAAATACCGCACCGAAGTCTTCAACCCCGCAAAACTAAAATCATCCCCAGGATCATTCAGCATGGGACGCGGAAAATGGTAAGCCTTTGCATTTCCGGTAGCGCCAAGCCGATCAATCTCCGGCCCGGCAGGATAAGCCAAACCCATCAGCTTGCCGATTTTGTCAAAACACTCCCCGGCCGCGTCATCCAATGTCCCGCCGAGAACGTGATGTTTGAAAAGGGCTTTGACCGCCACCAACAAAGTATGGCCGCCGCTGACGATCAGCGAAACCGAGGGTTCAAACCGCGCGAAATCGCCGCGCATGGGGGACGTGGAAATCCAGGGCGAATACAAATGAGCCTCGTGATGATGAATGCCAACGATGGGCTTGCGGAGACTGAAAGCCAGGGCCTGCGCCGCCTTGAGACCAACCAGCAGCGCGCTGGGCAATCCGGGACCACGCGTGGCGGCCATGGCGTCGAGGTCAGCGGGGACGACATTCGCCTGGCGCAACGCCATTTGGGCAACGGGAATGAAATTGCGCAAATGCTCGCGGGTCGCCAGTTCGGGGACGACGCCGCCGTATTCGGCGTGAATGGCGGTTTGCGATGAGACGATATTAGACAGGATTTCGCTCTGGCGAATCACCGCCGCGCTTGTTTCGTCGCAGGAAGTTTCGATGGCGAGGAGGGTCATTTACCGCACGGCGGCAGCGACCCGGGCCGGGCCGGGGCTGCGTTGCGAGTAAAGGAGGACACCCTTCAAGAGGTCGTCAGCACGGTCAAGCTGGCGGTCATGAACGGCCTCCACGCGCTCGCGGTCTTTGGGATCGAGAACATCGAGTGCGCCGGGCGTCTCTTTGTATTCCAAATCCGCCTCCTCCGCCGGGGTCATTGGAACGACGATATCCGGGGTAATGCCGTGTTCGTGAATGACCTTGTGGCTGGGGGTGTAATATTTGGCGGTCGTCAGGCGCAACGCGGAGCCGTCGGGCAGCGGGAGGATGCTTTGAACGGAGCCTTTGCCAAACGTTTGCTCGCCAACGATGATGGCGTGGGTGATGGGCTGCAAGTCCTGCAGGCAGCCGGCGACAATCTCCGCGGCGCTCGCGCTGTTGCCGTTGACCAAAACCGCGATCGGCAAATCGATTCGTTTGCCGTGACCGTGCGCGCGATATTCCGAAATGGGCGTCGGGCCGCGGCCCTCGGTGGAGACGATCAATTGGCCGCGCGGGAGGAATTTCTCGCAGACGTGGCCGGCCTGTTCCAGCAACCCGCCGGGATTATTCCGCAAATCAATGACCAGGGCTTTCATGCCTTCGCTGGTGAGACGTTTGAGGGCGTCGTCCAGGTCGTCGGAAGTTTTTTCGCCAAATTGAATGATGCGAACGTAGCCGATGCCGTTTTCGCCGAGGGGAAAATCACCTTTGTCGTTGATGTCCCTGATGGTATCGACCTTGATGATGGCGCGCTCGAGTTTGTAATCCTTGATCTGGCCGGTGGAGGGGCGTCGAACGGTGATGCTGATGCTGGTGCCCGCTTCGCCGCGCAATTCCTTGACGGCATCTTCCAAACCGAAACGTGACGTGCTTTTGCCGTCGATTTTAAGGATTTGGTCCTGGGGCAGGATGCCGGCGCGGAATCCGGGGGTGTCCTCCATGGGCGAGACGACGGTGAGAACCTTGTCCTTGCCCATCTGGACGATGATGCCCAAACCGCCAAATTCGCCTTCGGTATCCTTTTTCAGTTCATCGAATTTTTCCGGGTCCATGAACTCGCTGTGAGGATCCAATGAGTTGAGCATGCCCTTGAGGGCGCCGTGGATCAGGTCCTGATAAGTGAGTTTGTCGCCATCGACGTATTCCTGGCGGACCTTTTCGAGGACATCGGCCAGCAGGCGGTAGTTTTCGTAAGGATCGTCCTTTTGGGAGGCGTGGGCGGAATAAAAATAAATCTGCGCTCCAAAGAAGAGATTGACCCCCAGCGCAGCGATCAAAAAGCCATACAGGATGCGGCGGTTCATAATACTTTTCTCACACTGGCCCATACCATAAGGCGGGCGGGGGACATTGGCAAGGGGGCGGGCGCCGAAAGGAGCGGAGGGCGACCAAGCCACCTTGATTAACCTTGATTAGCCTTGACCGGGCGAAGCGAAAAATTGCCCAAAAATAGACGCAACCGGAATAAACACAGCAGCTTACGCTGTGTTTTTGGCCGTTGGCGGAGAGGTTTGACCGCAACATTGAACCTTTACTGGGCCGGCATCGCATTTTATACGTTCTTATGCGTATTTATGAGTATTCCCATATACATGAGTAATGCTCAAGAACTTTTTTTGCGGACGCCCGCGGATTTGCTACAATGGGGCCATGACTCGAAGCCAAGGCGTTGCGCTGGTCCTGTGCGCGGCTGTTTGCGCGGGAATCGGCCTGCGGATGGCGCGGCGGAGATCCGGCCATGCAGCGCATTCGCCGCATGGCCCGGCACAGGCAAAAGCACAAGCCAACCTTGCGTCCGCGAATCCGGGCGGCATGTATCTCGACAAGGACAAGCAGGTCTATGTGACTTACGGCACGCAGGACCCGGCGTTGCAGTCGTATATCCGTGCCTTGATGGATGGCAGTTTTGACACGCGCGCGAAGGGACGCGCGATATTCCTCAAGGTTTGCGCCGCCTGCCATCAGCCCGATGGGATGGGAAAGGAGGGGGTCGCGCCGCCGTTGGTGGGATCGGAATGGGTGTTGGCGTCTGATGGAAATCGGCTCGTCCGCATCGTGTTGAATGGCATCAGCGGGCCCGTCAAAGTGGAGGGGAGGGTATGGAACCTGACGATGCCGCCGTGGCGCGAAAATTTGAGGGATGACCAAATTGCGGTTGTGCTCAATTACATTCGTTCCAACGTCGGCACGAACAAGGCCGGGCCAGTCACACAGGAAATCATTGCCACGGCGAGACAGGAAGAGCACCCAAAGCCGGAAACGGAGGCTGAATTGCTTGAGATTTCAGAGTGACATGGAGGTCGAGATCCCGGCGGCGCCGACGATTGAAAAATTGCGGCGGCGGCAGCCGAATGCCGGGTGTGTCCCTTGTGGTAGAAGGGGGCCCAGACGGTTTTCGGCGAAGGTGATCTGAACATTTAGGCTTTAAACGAAGGGCGGACCGCGTTTTAATCCGGGCCATGAAAATTGTATTGGCATATTCGGGGGGGCTGGATACCTCGGTCCTGCTTTCCTGGATCAAGGAAAAATATGACGCGCAACTGATCGCGTTTTGCGCCGACATTGGCCAGAAAGAGGAACTCAAAGGATTGGAGAAAAAAGCCCTGAAAACCGGGGCGTCCAAACTTTATATTGACGATCTTCAGGAGGAATTTGCCCGCGATTTTATTTTTCCGATGATGCAGGCAGGAGCGGTTTATGAGAGCCAGTATTTTCTCGGCACCAGCATTGCGCGTCCGCTGATCGCCAAACGGATGATCGAAATCGCCCGCGCGGAAAAGGCGGACGCAATCGCCCACGGCGCCACGGGCAAGGGGAATGACCAGGTGCGGTTCGAGTTGACGGCGGCGGCGCTGGCGCCGGAATTGCGGATTATCGCGCCGTGGCGGGACGGGAGTTTTCGCGCACAGTTTCCCGGCCGGGCGGAAATGATCAAATATTGCGAAGAGAAGGGAATCCCGGTGCAGGCGACCGCGAAGAAGCCTTATTCGAGCGACCGGAACCTCCTCCACATTTCGTTTGAAGCGGGGATATTGGAAGACCCGTGGCTGGATGCTTCAGCGCCGGAACACAAGGAGATGTACAAATTGAGCGTGTCGCCGGAGGACGCCCCTGCGAAGCCGGAATACGTGACGCTTGAGTTTGAGCGGGGCAATTGCGTTGCGGTCAATAATAAAACACTGACGCCACGCGGCGTGATGGAGGCGCTCAACAAATTGGGCGGCAAACACGGCGTCGGGCGTGTGGACCTGGTTGAAAACCGCTACGTCGGAATGAAGTCGCGGGGAGTTTATGAGACGCCGGGAGGAGCGATTTTGCATTTTGCGCACCGCCAGATGGAGAGCATCACGATGGACCGGGAAGTCATGCACTTGCGCGACTCGCTGATTCCGAAGTACGGGGAATTGGTTTATTACGGCTACTGGTTTTCGCCGGAGCGTTACGCATTGCAGGCGCTGGTGACGGAGAGCCAGAAAAATGTGGCCGGCACGGTGCGCGTGAAACTTTACAAGGGCAATATCATCACGGCGGGACGCAAGTCGCCCGTGAGCCTTTACAACCCGCACATCGCGACGATGGAAGCCGACCCGACCCAGGCTTATAACCAGGACGACGCCACCGGTTTCATACGACTGAATGGATTGCGGCTGAGGGTTGCCGCGCAGGTCCACAAAAAATAGTCACTCCGCCTTGTGATTGAGATAGAGGTCGTAGCGGGTTTGGAATTCGCCGGCTAAATCGTGGTCGCTCAATTGGGTGGCGCGTTTGATTGCTTTGTCCTCCCATGCGATGGCTTCAAAAAAGTTTCCGTCCGCCGCATAGGCGCGCGCGAGGGTATCCATGAACCGCGAGTTTTGGCTGGTGGTGGCGTCGCAGGCGCGGGTCGCCAGTTGAATGGCCATTTTTGGACTGCGGATTTCGCTGTTGGTGGCGGTGGCGTAAATCAGCGCGAGATTGTTTAACGTCTGCGGATCGTCGGGTGTCAGCGACAGGACCTTTTCGTAATTGGCCAGGGTTTCGGCGTCATTGCCGAGGCGCGTCTCCGCGAGGGCCATTTGAAAATGAGCGGAAGCGAGAGTCGGCTCTTCGGAGATGGCGCGTTTGAGGAAGGATTGGGCCTCGGAGAATTTGCCTTGATCGTTGAGCAACTCGCCGTAGCCGGCCCAGAACTCCGCGGAATCGATTCCCAGGCGGCTGGCGCTGGCGTAATGCTGGAGGGCCTGATCCGCCAGGCGTTTGGATTCCGAGGCGTCCGCCGTTGCGTCGTCGGTTTTGCCGGCGGCAACGGCGCCGCGGCGGGCGGATTCGGCGTTGCGCTCCATCTGGCGCAGGGTGACGGCGAGGTTGTAATGAATGAGGCCGGAGTCGGGATCGCGTTGAAGAGCTTGCTGGAAGATGCCGACGGCGTCCTCGGGTTTGCCTTCGGAACTGAGGGCCTGGCCCCAGGAGCTATACGCGGACATCGAACGGGGATTGAGGCGGATGGCTTCGCGAAAATTGACAAACGCGGAATCGGGATTGCCCTGGCGGAGCAGGGCGTCGCCGAGGTTTTGATAAGCGTCGGCAGTTTGCCGGGCCTGGAGCGCGAGACGAAATTGCGCGACGGCGGCAGCGAACTGTTTTTTTGCGAGCGCGGTTTTGCCGGCGGCGGTGTGCTGGAGAAAGTCGGACTGGCTTTGGACGAGCTGGCGGAGTTTGCCGGAGTCTTTGGCGTGGTCGCGTTCGGTGGTGACATCGATCCATTCGTTGACGACGTAGGCCGCGCCCGTGATGACGAGGGCAACGAGGAGGAAAATTTGGAGCGGCTTGCTTTGTGGAACGGGCGGGTCGTCCACGACTGGAGGGCGTGTCCGTTGCGGGCGTTGGTCCGGCGCGCCTTCCCCTGATTTATTATTTGGGCTATCAGCCATTCGGAGCGTATTATTAAAAGACAAACCGGGCCGGAACTGCAAAGCCTTTCAGTTGAAATATTCGGCAATGAGCAGCAATTGAAAATGCTGGTTTACGGGGCGGGGCCGTTGTATAAGCAGCGTTGACAGAAGGGAGCACTTGTTCCCAATGAGCAGGTTTATCAACCTTGAATTCGGCGGCGAAGCGGAGGATCAATCCCAGGGCGAACCGCGGGGGTCGGCCCGGGACGAACACCATTATGCCCACGAAGCGCAGGCCGCGTTTGAGAGGGGCGATTTTGAAAAGGCTTTGCGGAATTACGGAAAAGTCCTGGAGTTTGCGCCGCACACCGCCGCGGCCTGGACGGCGCAAGTCCGAATGCTCATCGAATTGGGCGAATTGCGCGATGCCAATGCGTGGGCCGACAA
>DATAXU010000273.1:0-14856 GCA_036272955.1 Verrucomicrobiia bacterium | reverse complement strand
TAGCCCGCCGCAATATTGGTAACTCCGCCCGGGTAAATCTCCTCCGGCTTGTTCGTCGCAAAGAGCGCGGTGCCATCCCCCAATTGTCCGTAATAATTGTAGCCCATGCTCCAGAGGCTGCCGTCAGATTTCAAATACAGGCTGTGCAGATCACCCGCCGCCGCCGCGACGACGCCATCGGGGACGATTTGCGCCGGCCGGTTGGTGCTGTTCAGATTGCCATTTCCCAACTGCCCTTCTGAGTTGATGCCCATCGCCCAAAGACTGCCGTCGGACTTGATAAAAAGGCTGTGATTGGCGGCGCTTCCAGCGGCGATATTCGTCGCGGTCAAGCCGGCATAAACCGACAGGATGGGCGTCAGCACTAGAACAAAGGTGATTCTAAAAACGGGTTTCATAGTTAGCCGGAGTATGACATTTTCGACTTTGGTTTCCTTCCACGACAAAGGGTCTTCTTCGCGATTTTCTCCACGCTCCAAACATTTGCAAGTCCGTTTTCCAACCCGGCCGACATCGCCAAAAACACCCGGGTTAATCGCTCTTCGCCTCCGCAATCGCCCCATCTACGGCCGCCCGCAATGTATCGGCCAGTTCCTTATTCCTCCTTTTCCGCTTGGAGCCCCCAATGAGTAAAGCGACGATGCCAATAATGCCCAGCCCGTAGAGGCAAATTCCAAAGATGCACACAATCCATGCCACCAACACCAGCCCTGAAGTTCGCTTCGCCGTCAGGCTTTCGATGGCCGGTTCAATCTTTGTGATGCTATTTGTCGCGTGATTGTAAATCGCGACATACAGGCCGCTCTTCTCTCCCTGAAGGATGCCCCAAAATACGGTCACCCGGTGCCCCTTGCGCAGGGCCAGTCCCGCATCGGTCATTTCCACTGCCATCTCCTGGCCGCCGGCATTTTTCAAAAAGAACTGGTCGTGTGTCTGGCTTACCGAAGCGATCGTCACCGGGTTCCGCTGGCCGGAGCCTGCATTATAACCGCCGCCACCACCGCTCACCTGGGTTGTGGACCACTTCTTTTCCTCAACCACCTCCCCGGAGAACTTGTGCAAATCAATGATGCGTTCGCCTACGGTGACGCTTCGTATCAGAGCCATGGTTAAATTAAAAGTTGACGGTTAATGGTTTACGTTTGCGCTACAAGTTTTGCGCTATGCGACGACGCCCTAATTCGGCCAACAGTTCCACCAAGGAAAACCATCAAGGCGAAACCGAGGCGGACAACTCGTAAAAGGCCCCCGCGGCATTCGTCTCTGTGACAGTGAAGACTCCGTTGCCGTTGGCGTCCACAGTTGCCGCGTTTGTCAGGGCCAGCCATTGCGGGTTGGCTAGGTTTGCGGTGGTGAGCAGTTGGTAGTCCCGCCCTCCCTGGTAGGGGGAGAAGTTGATGGTCACCGTGTTGCCGGATACGGGGGTGACGGTGAAGCTTAACTTGGACGTTGGGTCTGTCGGGTCTGTGCCGAAAACGTATTCTGCATAATTGGGATATCCGTCTCCGTCAGAATCGGCCGTGCCGGAGACGTTTGTGCCGAAATAAAAGTTCGCCCACCACGCGGGCAATTCCCCGGGCGTCGAATCCTGGGCGACATCGTAAACCCAGCGCATGCCGTTGGCGGCGACGCCTTTGTTGGTGTAGCCCGTGTCGTTGTCAATAATAACGTTGCCGGTTATGCCCGTGACAAAATAAACATTGCTGGCCAGGGGCTGCCAGCTTCCGCCGTTGATCGATTGGTTCACAGGGACAAAAAGTTCGTTCGTGCCGCCGGAGATGACAAATGGCGTGTTGGTGGCGAACGTGGCGCTTTCCGGATACCATATCGAGATGTCGTAATCGCCGGACACCGGAATATTCGGCGCGTAGGTGGCGGTGGAACTTGGGGTGTTATTGGTCGTGTCCGCGGTTTGAAAGTAGCCGTTGAAGATGCCATTGCCAACGCTGCTGCCCGTCCACAAGCCCGAATACGTGGCGTCCTGCGTGTTCAGGATCAGGGTGGTGATCGTGGAGAAAGTCCCGTTGGTGGAATAGAGGGTCCCGCCTTCCAACGAAAACGCGTTGAAGAAATAGTTGGTGTTGCGCGCCAGCCCCGTGAGCATGACGATGTGATGCGTCGAGGGCGCGCCCAACGAAGAGACGCTGCCATAGGCGCTCGTCACTCCGTAATCCACCTGCGCCGTCGCGTTGATCGGCGTGTCCCAGACCAGGAACGCGCCGCTGGCCCCGGGAATGACGCGAAAGTTTTCAATGGGCAGGGAAGGGGGCGTGGAGGCAACGCCGATGCTGGCGGTAACGGTCGGCGCAAAATCAAAACAGGAAACTTTCAGGGTATCGGACGCTGCGTTCGTGCTTTGCGGGACTGCGGTAAAAACCAAAGTCGTCGTGCCATTGCTGGGGATCGGGCCGACGGGGAAAATAATTGTATTGTTGGTGATAATGGCCGGGTTGGGAGATTGGATTACCTGGATGTTGGCGAAATTCGCCGGGAGAACATTGGTCGCCATGATGTAGCCGTAGGAGGAAGGGCCAAAATTAGTCACGACAGCCGTGAAGGTCAGCGGCACGCCGACCTGCGCCGATCCCGCGGAAATGCCCGCTCCAAGTGCCTCGGCGGTCATGGTGGCGGTTGTGCTGCCGGTGTTGTTGACCAGGTTCGTGTCGAAATCGAGGCTGGAAACCGATATGGCCGTGACGCCATTACGAGTCGTCGCCAAAGCCAGGGCGGAGACCTGAACATTGGTGGTTTGGTTGGAGGCCAACATGCCCACGTTCAGAACGAGAGTGTTGCCGTTGATGGCAAAGCTGCCCGGAACGAGCGCGGCAGGCATCTGGGTCCACCCGCCGGAGACAATGCCGAACTGGCCCCAATTGGCCGAGAAGACGTTTGTAATCACCACGTCGCCATTGGCTGACGGGCCAAAATTGGTGACGGAAATTGAATTGGTGACGGTCTGGCCGCCATAGAGGTTGCTCGAGGAGGCCGTAACGCCCAGGGCAAGGTCTTCACCCGCAAACAGCGTGGCCAGTATATTGGTATTGTTGGGGAGATCGGGGTCCGGGAACGGACCGGAAATTGAGGCGATATTGGTGCCATACGCCGAAAAGCCCGCCCTCACCAGGATCAGATTTGTGAGTGCGGCATTTGCGGGGAGGCTCGGGAACGTCAATGTGACCACCTGCCCATTGACGCTATAGCTGGCTCCGATTGCCGGAACGGCCGTTTCAAAGCTAACGTTAGCGGGAAGGGTATCCACGATGGTAACACCAGTGGAAGAGGACGGGCCGTTGT
The DNA here is from genome assembly GCA_036272955.1 of Verrucomicrobiia bacterium. Classification (GTDB taxonomy): domain Bacteria; phylum Verrucomicrobiota; class Verrucomicrobiia; order Limisphaerales; family Palsa-1400; genus DATAUD01. The sequence goes on along the minus strand of DATAXU010000273.1, from coordinate 11,562 downwards.
TGATGGCGACGACCGTGTAAGCAACGGCGCCATCCGATAACACCGGGTTGGGGCTGTTCGTGACAGTCAGGGTCAAATCGGCCGCGGGAACGGACACTTGGCCAATTGAAACATCAAAGTTGTTGAGCGGGCCGGCGGGATTGGCCCAGGCCAAATCGGAATTGTCAGCCCAGGCGGGATAAAACACACCGCCGAAAAATGCCAGCCCTGTGTAACTGCCCAAGCCAAACCGACTGCCGGAATTCAGTTCGTCTGATCCAAAACCAAGAACCGGTGCGCCGACAGGAGAATCGGGAGGGATTGGAGAGGTGAGGAAAGTGAAGCCCAATACAGTCGCATCACCCGTGCCGACGACATTCGTTGGCACAACAAAGTTATTTGGCAGAAAACTGGCGCCGCCCGTGGAGCTGATGGTCGTGAACATTACCGGCTCCTGGTTCGGCGTGCCGGATGTGAACGCATTCGGAAATGTGTCCTGCACGGTGACTTTGACTACGACGTTGGTGCCGGTGGCGTTGGTGCCCGTGTTGCCGGTAAATACAAGGGCGAAAAATGTGCCGGCCTCGGTGGATAGGCTGACGGTGTCGGCTCCGCCATTGGTCGAAAGAAGACTGCCCTCAAGATTATCGCCACTGATCGTGATGTTGTAGCTGGTTCCGGTCGCACTATTGGTGACGTAGTTCACTCCTGGGCCGGTGCTTTGCGCCATGAGATTGGTCGCGTAAAAGTCACTAAACGTATAACTGGCGGACTCGGTTTCCAAGACCTCTGTCGAGCCGCCGCCTACGTCCTTTCGGCAATCATACCATGAACAGGCGACAATGCCTGTGATGGGATCGACCGCCACACGAGGCATGAAATGGCTGTTGATGGAACCGTCGTCGTTAACCGTTTTCTCCGTGCCCCACGTCGCCCCGTTGTTGGAGGAGGAGCGGAACCCGATGATCTGCGTGTTGTTGCCGAGGGCCGTATAGACGATGTAGGCGCGGCCATGATACGGACTGAATGGGTCGCAATCAAACGCGACGCTCGCGCTGGCGCAAATGCCGATGCCAGTCGGTTGGGCGGGGATATAGGTCAGTCCGCCAAGGGCATCCGAGGTCACCGTCACTGCTGCGCCGAAGCCGTTGGTTCCCAACGTGTTGGTATTGACACTGACAAAGATTTTTGAAGCGCCGGAAGCATTGATGTTATTCTGGAACGCGACCATGACCTGTCCCGTGGGGCCGATTGCGATATCGGGAAACCCGCCGCTAGCCGAGCCGGGAATAAGAGCAGGCGGACCAAATTGATTCGTGACGTTGAGGTTGGCGGCCACAAGCCCCTGCGCTATCAGAGGAGTCGAAGCCTGACTGTAATCCTTATAAACCACCCACACCGAGCCTGGCGCCGAGGCCGGCCCGGCGGTAATTCGGGGAGTATCGGTCGCGTCCGCCGCGGCAAGATTGGCAAGCATGGTGAAATTCAGGCCGCCATTGGTGCTGATCGCCACACCCACACCCAAAAAGCTGGCGGGCAGATACGCCACGTAAAGATTGCCGAAAGAATCAAATGCCGCGGAAGGATATTGGTATGCCTGCAACAAATTGTCCGCGCCCCCCGCAATGATATTGGTACTCCATGTTTTCCCCTGATTCGTCGTCGCCGCCGTCGCGAGGCCGCCGACATCGGAAATGGCCACCACGAAGATGTTGGACGGATTCAACGGGTTGATGGCGACGCTGGGGTTGACTTCATTGCCGACGTCGCCGGTGACATCGGCGTGCCCGCCGGGGATGAAACTAACACTCTGGGACCGGGCACCCGGCGCGGCGGCAAGGCATATGGCCAGCGCGGTCAGACAAGCAGTGAGGGAGATTCTGTTTTTCAATTGTAAAAATGCTATTTTATTCATTGGCGAGCGCCGTTGATGTAACAGTTCGGCCAAACGATTACAACAAGGATTTGAGACATTTTTGGCCTGCTTGATCGGCCTGCCGCTCCACCCCCTTGACTGTCGTGCATCTTCCATACGCGACGATGATTTAAGCACATCGCGCGTGAAAATAAAAACGGACGGTTGGACTTTTAGACGATTTTTTGCGTATTTTTCACATAGAATTCCAATGGAATGTCCGGCAAGATCGCCGCCAATGAATCACCTCGGCGCAACGTTCATCTTATCCGCGGTCGTCTCCATCGCCGCCGCGGGGCAGGGGATCACGCCAAAGCCGATCCTCCAAGGCGGAATCGTGCTGACGCTCTTTCCGCCTGATTCGCACTACCTCAACACCAACCGGATCAACGAGGCGGAGGTATATAATATGAGCCACGACGTGCCGGGGCGCATTCAGAGCATCGTCAACATCCACAACCCCTCAATCGAAGTCCACCTCGTGGATCGGAGTCTGAATACCGGGGCGGCCGTCATCCTCGCCGCGGGCGGAGGACATAACACCTTGAACGTCGGCGGAGAAGGGGCTGACTTCGTTCCATTCTTCTACAACTACGGGGTGAACACGGTCATCCTCCGAAACCGCCTCAGACGGGACGGCTACAATCCGAAAACGGACGAAGTGTACGACGCCCAACAGGCAATCCGAATGGTCCGCTCCCATGCGAAGGAGTGGAGGATTGACCCCGACAAAATTGGCATCATGGGTTTTTCCGCCGGCGCCGAACTGGCCGCGCCCGCCGCGCTCTTTTTCCGGTCTTTTGACGATGCGAACAAAGACGCCAACGATCCGCTGACGGGTGTTTCCAGCCGCCCGGATTTCGTCGGCATCATTTATCCGGGCCCGACACCCTTCACGCGCGATCCGCAAACGCCGATACCGGCGAACTGTCCGCCGTCCTTCATTGTGTGCGGTGGATCCGGGGACGCGCAACACGCCCTTTGGGCGGACGATTACTTTGCGGCCCTTTTGCACGCGAGAGTCCCGAACGTCGAAATGCACATTTACGGCCGGGGACGCCATCCCGGTGATGATCTTGGAAACGGGGCGAGGATGACCGGCGGATTGACCGACCGGAACGGCACTCCTTACGGGACGTGGCAATATCGTTTTATCGATTGGTTCCGCGACCTTGGCTTTCTGCAGAAGCCTGGGATTGAAACGCAGGCGGCGAAGGACGTTGCGGCGTATCGGCCATTTCATCGGCGGGATGGCGCAACAGGGGCGGCTCCGGCCAAATGAGCACTCCGACAAAATCCTTTACGGGCATCGGTGGGGGACTTTAGGCTTTGGCGCGCAGAATATGGGCAAACAAATTGTCGAAATGGCGGTGGAATCGGCCACGATGGAGTTGCCGGATACCAAAACGTTGAAACTGAAATGGCCGGAGGGCTATGACGTGGAATTCAAAACGGGGCAGTTCATCACTGTTTATTTCCCGGACACGCCCGGGTACAAGCGGGCCTACTCGCTTTCCTCCAGCGCGCTGGATCGCGGCTTTTACGAAATCACCATCAAGCGCGACGGCAAGATGGGAACGCGCCTGGTGGATTGGACGCGGGACGGCGACAAAATTTTCGTGATTCAGCCGGCGGGGCGATTTTTGCCGGTACTGGAACCGGAGAAACATCTCGTGTGCATCGCGGGGGGATCAGGGGTCACGCCGTTTCGGGCATTTGCGCGCGAAGCAGGCCAGAGGAAAGTGTCCACGCGCATTACGGTGCTCTACAGCGTGCGGACACCGGTGGACATTATTTTCAACGCGGAATTTCGAAAGCTCGAGGCGGAGAACCCTAATTTCCGGTTTCACGTCACTTGCACACGGCTGGCGGAAGAAGCGGATTGGACAGGGCGCCGGGGACGGATCGATTCGCAATGGCTGCACGAACATTTGACAGACCTGGCCAACACGGTTTTTTACGCCTGCGGACCGAACGCGCTTGTGGATGCGGCGGAGAGACTGGTGCTGGAGGAGTTGAAGATACCGAAGGCGCAAATGAAAACAGAGAAGTGGGGGTAACATGCTGAAGAAAACTCCATTGCACGCGGCGCATCAAAAGTTGGGGGCACGCCTGGTGGAGTTTGGCGGCTGGGAAATGCCGCTCTATTATTCCAGCATCCTCGAAGAGCATCGCGCAGTCCGTTCAGCGGCGGGGATTTTCGACATTTCGCACATGGGCGAAATCGACGCGCGAGGGCCGCGGGCGCTGGAGTTCGTGAATTTTGTTTTGACGAATGACGCGCGGAAATTGGCGTCCGGACAGGGGCAATACACGCTGATGTGCAACGAACGCGGGGGGACGATCGACGACCTTTACCTCTACCGCATCGACGCGGAGGAATATTTGATGGTGGTCAACGCGTCGCGGACCGGCGCGGATTTCGCGTGGCTGGAACGGCAGCGGGCGGCGTTTCCGGGGCGCAACGGCGTGGAATTGAAAAACCGCTCGGACGAATTGGCGGCAGTGGCCGTGCAAGGACCGAAGGCGGCGGGATTCATTGACAACGTATTTCAACCCGGCGCGCAGACGGCGGCGGGTTTGCAGAAGAATGAAGTCGTCCGTCTGAGTTTTGGCGGACATGTCGTTTTCGTTTCGCGCACGGGTTACACGGGCGAGGACGGTTTTGAAATTATCACTCCGGCGGCCTGCATCGAAGGGATTTGGAACAAACTTTTGGAAGTGGGGAAATCTTCCGGTTTGAAGCCGGCGGGACTGGGGGCGCGCGATACGTTGAGGACGGAGGCCGGGTATCCTCTTTATGGGCACGAGCTGGATGAGGAGATTTCGCCGTTGGAAGCCGCGGTGGGGATATTCGTTTGCCTGAGCAAGGGCGAATTTATCGGACGCGCCGCGCTGGCGCAGCAAAAGGCCGCGGGAACATCACGAAAGCTGGTGGGTTTCAAAATGGATGAACGCACGGCCCCGCCGCGGCCGGGATACCCGATTTGGAGGGCGTCTGGAGGAACAGCGCCGATGGGCCGCGTGACGAGCGGCGTCCAAAGTCCCTCGCTCGGCGTTGGCATCGGCATGGGATTTGTAGAACCGGAATTTTCGCCGGCGAACACAGCGGTGGGAATCGAGGTGCGCGGGAAGCGGCTTGCGGCGAGGGTGGTGTCGCGCCCGATTTATCGAAGGAGTTAAAAAAGGTTTCCAACGAGTCGAAACCGGATATTCTGGACTGGAGTTTTTATGAGCGTAAACGTTCCACCTGACCTAAAATATACGAAGTCGCACGAGTGGCTCCGCAGCGAGGGAAACACCGTGACGATCGGCATCACCGACCATGCGCAACATGAGTTGACCGACGTGGTGTTTGTGGAATTGCCGGCGGTGGGACGCAAGCTCAACGCGGGGGAATCATGCGCGGTGGTGGAATCGGTAAAGACCGCCAGCGATATTTACGCGCCGATCAGCGGGGAAGTGGTGGAGGTCAACGGGGAATTGGCGGGGCATCCGGAATTGGTGAACAAGGAACCGTACAGCGGCGGCTGGTTCATGAAAATCCGATCCTCGCAGCCGGCGGAACTGGAGCGATTGATGACGGCGGAAAATTATACGAAGCAAATTGATGGAAGTACAATATAAAATAATCGGCGGCGACGGAATCGAATACGGCCCCGCGACGCTCAATGAATTGAAGGAGTGGATTCTCGACGGGCGCGTAGCGGCGATGACGCGGGTATGGCGAAGCGATCTTTCGGCGTGGTCGGCGGCGGACCGATACACGGAGCTGCGGCCGGATTTGGCGCGGTTGCACGCGGCGGCGGCGCAACAGACGCGGCCATGCGGATTTTGGGCGCGGCTTGCGGCGTACATCCTCGACGGGTTTGTCATGGGCGCAATATTCGTCATGGTGTGGACGCCCATTGCGACGCCGCGGCATTGGACGGTGCCGGAAATTCCGCAGGATGCGACGCAGGCCAACGTGGAGCGGCTGCGAGATGATCTTTCGGTTTGGATGGACCATGCGTTGCCGATCTTCTACCCGATCTTTGTGCTCTATGATGTTCTGCTCGTGGGCAGCTTTGGGGCGACGCTTGGGAAGATGGCGATTGGAGCGAAAATAACGCTGGTTGACGGGTCATCCATTGGTTATGGCCGGGCGTTGTTGCGGTGGTTTGCGGCGCGGTTGAGCGAATTTTGCTGTTTTTTTGGTTACTTCGTCATTTTCACCAACCCGCAAAAGCGGGCATTGCACGACTGGCTGGCGGGAACGAAGGTGGTTTACACGAAATGAAGTGGACTTCTGATCGCCGCATGGGCGCCGTCGCGCTGGGTGTGTTCGCGCTGGACCAGGCCTCGAAACTCCTGGTGATGCGGTTTCTGGGGCCGACGGACGAGAGGGTGGTGATCGACGGTTTTTTCAAATTCGTGCATTGGGGAAACACGGGGGCGGCGTGGAGCCTTTTTCATGACCGCAACGAATTGCTGGCCATTGTTTCGATCCTGGCGTTGCTTGGGCTTTTTCTTTGGCGCCGGCATTTTTACCTCAACCTCGGACTGGGGCAGCTTGCGCTGGGGCTGATCATGGGGGGCATTTGCGGGAACCTTTTCGACCGGCTGTATAACCACCAGGTCATCGACTTTTTGCGATTTTATGTGTACAGGCGGAGCGGCGAGCAGGTTGGGTTTCCGGCGTTCAACGTTGCGGACAGCGCGATATGCATCGGGGTGGGCCTGTTGATTTTGACCTCGTGGCAACAGGAATCGGCGGCGCGAAGCGGGAAGATGGAACGCGACGAGCGGAAAGCCGAAGCATGACGCATCATGCCCGGCGCCCCCGAGAAGTTTGCCGTTGACGCGTCGCTCCCTCGGGACCGGCTGGATGTTTTTCTTCACAAAAAACTGACGGATATTTCCCGGGCGTCCATTCAGCGGATGCTCGCCAATGGAGACATCCGCGTCGATGGGCGGATCGTCAAATCGACGCACCATCCGCGGGCCGGTGAAATTGTCACCATCGAATGGCCGGAGGCGCGTCCGCTCGAAGCGCAGGCGGAGGAGATGGCGCTGGGCATTCTTTACGAGGACGCGGACGTCGTCGTGCTCAACAAGCCGGCGGGCGTGGTGGTGCATCCCGCGGCGGGGCACCACGAGCACACGCTGGTGAATGCGCTTTTGCACCATTGCAAGGGGCAACTCAGCGGCATCGGCGGCGTGGCGCGACCGGGGATTGTTCATCGGCTGGACAAGGACACCAGCGGCTGCCTGATCGTGGCGAAGACGGACGCGGCTCATGTGGCGCTTTCGGAACAGTTTTCCAGCCGTCAAGTCGAGAAAATTTACCAGGCGGTCGTTTGCGGGAGAATGGCGCGGGAATCGGGAAGCATCGAGACGACGATTGCGCGGCATCCCACCCAGCGGAAAAAAATGGCGGTCACGGAGGGAGGCGGGCGCGAGGCGCGGACAACTTACCGGGTGATTGAGCGGTGGCGGGACGCGACGTTTTTGGAGTTGGGATTGCACACGGGGCGGACGCATCAAATCCGAGTCCACCTTGCGCATCTGGGGTTTCCTGTGGCGGGCGATTTGGTTTACGGGCGGCGGGCCAATGCCGTTTTGCGCGAGAGAACGGGGTATGCGGCGCCGCGACAGTTGCTGCACGCGTGGCGTCTCGTAGTGGCGCATCCGATTACTGGCGAACGCCTGGCGGTGGAAGCGCCTCTGGCGGATGACCTTGTCAACGCCCTTGATTTTTTCCGGGGACAGGGGGTATGATGGCGGCCAGTCATGGAAGCGTACAAGCATTCGTGTCCGGTTTGCGGGCAGCATGTAGAGTACACGGCCGGATACTGTGGCAAACAAATCCAGTGCCCAATCTGCGGCAGTGCCATTGTCTTCCCCGCAATTCTGCCGAAGACCGGCGGCAAAACGATTTCCGTCGAGAAGAAAAAACCGGCCCTGCAATGGGCTTGGAACGCGAAGGCAATCGTCCATAACATGCGGGAATTTCCGCATTGGAAAATTGTGGGGCAGATCCTGGTTCCGTTTATACTCATCGGGGCGCTGCTGGCGGGAGCGGCGTTTGTCAAAAAGAATTTTGGGAACGAGCCGGCGGCGCCCACCGCGCCTGTCATCCAGGCGGAGCCGGGCGGGTGGGACAAAATGACAGAGCTGGCGCGCTCGGACCAAAAACTTCAGCAATGCGTGCAAACCATCACCCAGGCGCACAACGCGCTGCTGGCGGCGCAGCGGGACGAGCAGATCGCCGGCATGGAGTCGTCGCGCGCACGGGGTTCCCAGGAGCGCGAACTGGCCAATGCCCATACCCGCCGGGCGGAACTTGCGATCAACGAGGCGACCAAGTCGATTTCGTTTCTGCGCTCGCGGTTTCAAGTCGAATTAGCCAATTACCAAAAATTGGGCGGCACGGTGGATTATCAGAGTAAAATTCCATTCTAAATAAGAATCAGGGCCAGATCGTTTCGAGGGTCGCGGCGATGCGATAGCCGGCTTTTGTCATCTGGCTTTCTGCGGTTTGACAGGACCAATCGATGTAGGCGGGCGTGAGTTCCATGATGTGCCAGACGGGGCGTGGTTTGTGCGTGCGATAATCGAGTTCGCTGTCGTCCTCGTCCATCACGGTGACGTCATGGACCTTGGCGGAAAGGGCGATGCTTTCGTTGGCCCAATCGCGGTCGCATTGAAGGAGGGGGGAGGATGTTTTCCAATCCGGTACGGGCCTTGCGAGCAAATCGGCGGCGTATTCCTTCGGGGTTTGGGCGTGCGCCCTTGCCATGTCCAATTTCACCACGGTGACATCCCAGTAGAAATGAAGTTTGTTGGTGCCGCCGAAGACGAGGCGATTGGCACCCTGGTCATCCTCGAAATGGCCGGAGTAGCCGTTTGGATCGACGAATTTAGTCTTGTCAAGATAACCGGTGCCGGCGTGCAAGGGTTGGTGAAGATCCTCGATGTAATGGACCAGGAGGCGCAGGGCGACGCGCTGGGAGACGTTGGTAAAAACGGTTTGCGCATCGGGTTGTCCCTGGAGAATAAGTATGCAGGCGGGGATGGCGTGGACGACATCGACACTTTTTGCGCCGATTGAGTCGTCGCGATATTTGGGTTCTTCAAAGGGAATGTCGGTGTAGTGGAAGGTGGAATGGTTTGGATTGGCGGCTTTGAACTGAAGCATTTCCGGGGTTTGGTCCGTGCGGCCTTTGACCTGGTCGGCCCAGACGGAGGCGGTGGAGAGCGTTTCGTCGCCGAGCAGTTCGTGGACGTGTTTGGCGGCATCGGTGCCAACGATCAAGGTATCGACCATGGCGCCGATGGCGCGGTGGCCTTCATCTCCCCATGCGAAGGCGTTAAGGGCGGAAGCGCAGGCGAGGCAGGCGACCAGGATTTGGGACAGCAATTTCATAGCGGAGTATGGGGATATCATCGAGCTTCCTCAATCAAAAGATGAGCCATGACCCAATCGAGCCATTGATCGCCCAGACCGTTTTTTGGGTCCGAGATGGCAACGCGGGGGTCGGAGGGCTGGCCGAGGCGGCGTTGCGCCATGGAGAGGAGCGTACGCGCGGCGGCAGTGCGATAGGAATGACTTTTTTCCAGGGACACTTTTTGCACGAATTCGATTGCGGCGGAATAATCTCCCAGACGATAGAGGGCGAGGGCTTTTGCAAAATAAGCGTCGTTCCAGGTTTTCTCGGGAGAATTGGCGGTCAATGCGGTGCTCACAATTTTGGCGATACCGGCCTGACGAGGGTCCGGAGGAGGAAGGATCAGGCAAACGTCGGCGACGCGGGCGGCGATGACGGGATCGTCCGTGGAACCGAAACGGCGCAACATTTCCTCGCAATCCTGGCGCCAGGATTCGCGGTCGCCCATTTGAGCCTGGAGCAAGGCGCGGGCGGGGTAGGCGGGAAAATCGGCGGGGACTACGGCGATGACTTTGGATAAATTGGAAATGGCTTCGGGCCATTCGCCGTGCCGGGCGTGAACTTCGGCGAAGGCGTTGAACAAAGAGGCTGTGGCGGCGAAGTTGGTAAGCTCCGAAACGGGGACCGGGCCCAGCTCGCGTTCGGCCTGGTCATATTTGCCCTGAGTGACATGCAAGGCGGAGATACCAATCTTTTGACCCAGTTCGCTGCGGTGCTCGGCTTGCTGGCGCAAGATGGTCTGAACTTTTTCAGCTTCATCGGCGCGATGGCGGGCTTTTCGTTCCTGGATGAGAAGCCAGGTGGAGACGCCCAGGCCGAGAAGGAGGGCAGCGATCACAGCGGCGCCGGCGGCGAATGCCAGTTTGTTGCGACGGACCATTTTTTGAAAACGATAGATTTGGCTGGGCGGACGCGCTTCAACAGGTTCGTTGCGCAAATATCTTTGGATGTCGCGGGCGAGGCCGCTGGCGGCTTCGTAACGACGAGTGCGATCTTTTTCCAAGGCGCGCATGACAATCCAATCGAGGTCGCCGCGAAGGAGATGAATGAGTTTTGGAGGGGCGGTGCGGCAGCGGTCGGCAGCGGCTGCGAGATCGGCGTTGACCATGGTGCGCAAGCGCGTGGAGGGCCGATCCGGTTCGCGTTCGCGGATGGTTTGGCGCATTTTGTCGAGGCCGGAAGCCACCAGTTCGTGTGCGTCGAAGGGGGTTTGGCCGGTGAGCAACTCGTAAAGCAGGACGCCCAGGGCGTAAACGTCGCAACGGGTGTCGATGTCCAGCCCGCTCATTTCCGCCTGCTCCGGACTCATGTAGGCGGGAGTGCCGATGAATTGCTCGAACGCGGTGAAGAGCGTTTGATCTGTCAGCCGACCCTGGGTTGCCTTGGCGATGCCGAAATCAATCACCTTCGGAACCGGGACGCCGTCGTGGAGTGTGACGAGGATATTCGAGGGCTTGATGTCGCGGTGAATGATGCCTTTCTGGTGGGCATGTTGAATGGCCTGGCAGACCAGGATGAAGAGTTCCAGGCGGTCGCGGGCGGGAAGTTTGTTTTGATTGCAGTAATCGGTGATTTTAATTCCGCGCACCAATTCCATCACAAAAAAAGGGCGGCCGGTATCGGTGGCGCCGACATCGAGGACCTTGGCAATATTGGGATGGTCCATCATAGCCAGGGCCTGGCGTTCGGCCTCGAACCGGGCGACGACTGCTTTGGTGTCCATCCCCAATTTGATGACTTTGAGGGCGACGCGGCGGACGACGGGTTCCTGCTGCTCGGCCATATAGACGACGCCGCAACCGCCTTCGCCGATGATCTGCAAAAGTTTGTAGCGTCCAATTCTGTCGCCGGCTTTTTCCTGCGGCGGCAGCGAAACGAGGATGGTCTTCTCGGGAGCGGGAGTCCCGGCGTCGTTCATGTGATTGATGGTAAACAAAGGTGAGGCAAAGTAAAAAGAATTGGGAGTGAAATGGTGAATTTCACAAATCAGCCCTGAAAATCCCTGTTTTTTTGGTCGGCGGGGCGTCAGACGCTGGAGGAGGAGTCGGCGGCTGGGGTTTCTTTGGCAAAATCAACGTTTTCGATGATGGCTGGCTGGGCGGGTTTCGAGTGCGAAGCTTGATTAGCCTTTACTGAGCTTGATCGGGCCTTTTTTCGGGGGTTTTTGGCTTTAGCCGCATTTTCATTTTCCGCCTTGACCTTCTCAAACTCTTCCCGTCGCACGTCCTGGGCAATTTC
>DATAXU010000272.1:0-5194 GCA_036272955.1 Verrucomicrobiia bacterium | reverse complement strand
CCCGAATCTGTCCCATTTATGACCACCAAAGTTGCTGCGTGTCCAGAAATTAGGCAGCCCCCAAGGATCGCAAGTGAGGCTACAAATACCCGGTTTAGAGGGTTCAAAGGGTTTAATATTGTTTGAACAAAACCCCGACGTTTACGCCCGATCCCCGCCCAAGTGGGGAGGTTGTTGTGAGTGCAATGTCTGTCAATCATATGATGTTACTTTTATTAGGTGCTATTATTTCTGCGCCCGGAGGCAGACCGACCGTAGCAGGGGCCGTTCCAAGCTTGGTACTAATAACGAGTTACGATTGAAATATGTCACTTGTAGAGTGCAAATGGGATTTCCGAAGTCAAACTGTCAAGACTACAGAGTAGGACAACATCTAATCATCATTATTAACTTGATGTCCCAGTGAATTGTGGTACTATCCGTTCCTTGCGGCGCCGCGCGCGCCGTTTCTTTGAAATTGGAGTAAGCAAAATAGCGCCCGCCCCCTTCCATTTCCTCCCAGTCAGGCAGTCAAACCCAGTCAAGGCAATCAAGGCCAGTAAAGGTTAATCAAGGCCAGTAAAGGTTAATCAAGGCTCATCGCGGTAAAGCCGGAAAAAGTGAAAAATAAACGGAACAGACTTTATATCAAGGTCTTAACTCCAAACCCATATTTAGGTTGACGGTACCGGGTCTCATCGTAACATTTAAACGCATCTTCGGTAATCCATACCGGGAATTAGAAAGACAAATACTATGGCAGTTAAAGTTGCAATCAATGGTTTCGGTCGTATCGGGCGCCTCGTTTTTCGCGCCATCGCCGAACAAGGCATGATTGGCAAAGACGTTGATATCGTGGCCGTTGGCGACATTGTCCCAGCCGATAACCTCGCCTACCTTCTCAAATACGATTCCACCCAGGGCCGCTTTAAAGGCGAGGTTTCCTCCCGCAAATCCGCCCCCGACAAGCCGGATGATGATGTTTTGGTGGTCAATGGCCACGACATCCACGTCGTCAGCGCCAGGGAGCCTTCCGGCCTTCCCTGGAAGCAACTCGGCGTCCAGTTGGTCATCGAATCCACCGGCCTTTTCACCGATGGCGAAAAAGCCAAGGGCCACATCGCCGCCGGCGCAAAGAAGGTCATCATTTCCGCCCCCGCGAAAAACGAGGACATCACCATCGTGATGGGTGTCAACAATGAAAAATACGACGCCGCCAAACACAACGTCGTTTCCAACGCCTCCTGCACGACCAATTGCCTGGTCCCTCTCGTGCATGTTCTCCTCAAGGAAGGTTTCGGCCTGGAGGAAGGTTTGATGACGACCATTCATTCCTATACCGCGACGCAAAAAACCGTCGATGGCCCCAGCCGCAAGGATTGGAAGGGAGGCCGCAGCGCCGCCATCAATATCATCCCTTCGACCACCGGCGCCGCCAAGGCCGCCGCCCTGGTTTTACCCGAAGTCAAAGGCAAACTCACCGGCATGTCGTTTCGCGTTCCGACCCCGACCGCTTCCTGTGTCGATCTCACGGTGCGCACCGTCAAGGACACCAGCTACGCGGAAATTTCCGCCGCGATGAAAAAAGCCAGCGAGACCTATTTGAAGGGAATTCTGGATTACACCGAAGACGAAGTCGTCAGCACGGATTTCATCCATTGCAGCGCCTCGTCCATTTTCGACAAAGGCTCCGGCATCGAGTTGAACAAGCGGTTCTTCAAGCTCATTAGCTGGTACGACAATGAATGGGGCTACAGTTGCCGCGTCGCCGATCTCCTCAAATTTATGATTGGCAAGGGAATTTGATTCCCCATGCGTATCATCGGCGGCACGGCGGGAGGCGTGGTCCTGCGCGCGCCCAAAGGTTTCGATGTCCGCCCGACGCCCGACCTGGTTCGTCAGGCCGTCTTTAACAGCCTCGGGGCGCGTGTCACCGGGGCGCGGGTGCTGGAACTCTTCGCCGGCACCGGCGCTTTAAGTTTGGAATGCTTGAGCCGCGGCGCCAAATCCGCCGCGTGCGTCGAGAAATCCAACCGCCACGCCTCGTTCATCCGCGCGAACCTCGATATGTGCCGGATTCCCAAATCTTCCCTGGACGTTCGCGTCCAGGACGCTTTCGTCGCGATCCGGCAGTTGGCCGCAGACAGTCAACACTACGATTTGGTCCTCGCCGATCCTCCTTACGGCGAGAAAAACACCTCCCGCCGCTCCACTTCCTTCGCCCAGCAACTCCTCGACGATCCCGATCTGCCGAAGCTGCCCGCGCCCGGCGGCCTTTTCGTCCTGGGCCACACCAAGCGCGATACTTTGGAGATCCCCCCCGTGTGGAACGAGGTCAAAATGCTCAAACACGGCGACACCGTGATGCGTTTTCTACAGTCTCAGGCGGAACCCGGCGCGGTTTAATCCGGCGGTCGCGCAGAGAATGGCCGCCCCGCAAATCGCCGAGCGCGCCACGGCCGAAGCCAATCCGTGCTCCGCAAGCCCCCAATAAAATCCGCCAATATGAAATAACTCCAGCGCTGACGGCAGCATCTCGGAAATCAAGTAAGCGAGCAACACGTTCTGCCCGGCCACCGCCAGAAGTTTCGCCACCGGGTGTACCGGCCCAAGGTCCGAAAAAAAGTGAAACACCAGCCACACCGATGCCGTCACCGCGCAAGCCCAAAGGCACCACGAGGGCGTCGCCGCATTTTTGTTGATCCCGTAAAGCCCGTTCAATTCGAGCGCCGCCGCCGCGAATCCCAGGACGTACAAAACCGTGAATCGCACCCGCCCACCAAGGCTGGCTTTCCCCGGAGGCAGAAGGATCGACGCCAGCAAAATCCCTCCCACGGTGATCGACGGATGCGCTCCCAGCATGATTCCGATGCCCACGTAATTGTCGAGCCAGAACGAATCGAACGCCCCCGTTTTTTCCGCCGAATACAGCGCCAGCAGCAACACCGTGCAGCCCAGCAGCGCCGTCGCATTGAGCCGAAAAAGCACGAACACGATGGACCCCACAAGATACGCCCACGCGATCAATCCGAGAATCCCGAACCAACTCGTGTGAATGGAAAACGGCGCCAGGCGAATGATCCTCTCCCCGTGTTCGCCCCGAAACATCAACGCCAGCGCAATCATTCCCGCCAGCCCGATCCCGCGAAGCGCCGCCGTCACAATTTGCCATTTCCGAATCGAAGGGCCAATCGAACAGAAAGCGAGAATGGCCGAGAGAAACATCAGCGCTGTCCACAAGTTCGGCGACAATCCCGTCATGTCCGTCCCGGGGTTTTCGTCGTTGACCATCAGGATGCCGATCGCCAGCAACGCCGCGGTGCGGACCGCCACGTGAAAAAGTATTGAGCGCACAGGCTCTCCCGAATTCAGGCGCCCTCCCAACGCCAGCGGGATCGACATGCCGACGATGAACAGAAACGCCGGGAAAACCAGGTCCACAAACGTCATCCCGTTCTGCCCGTGAAAATGCCGCATCCACGCCGGCACCACCTTTGTCGAAACTCCCGCCAGGTCGTTGACGAAAATCATCGTGAACATCACCAGTCCCCGCAAGGCATCGATGGATACGACGCGCCCCGTCCGTTCCTTCGCCCCCTGAGTTTGCGCAGCCGTGCTCATTCCGCACAACGCTATCGAATTCGTTTCGCATTGTCGAATCTCCGAAAATATTCCCAAAAATGTTCCCGGTTGCCTCCGGGATTATCGCGCGGTAATCTCTGCCTGTGCAGTTCCAGATTATTTTTAATCCCACGAGCGCCGCCGAACTGGGCCGCATGCCCCGGGAATTGCAGCTCCAGATCCTCGGCGAATTTCGCGGCCTTCCTCGCGAAATGTTGAAAAGTGATTTTCATCACTTCGGCCACCTGGAGCGCGCCGGCAAGACCCTCCATCGTTTTCGCATTGGAGATTACCGCGTTTATTTCGAGCGCCACGAATTGGGCATCGTTGTCCACCGCATTCTCAGCCGCAACACGCTCAAGGATTTTCTGTTTCGCTCCAGTTTGCCCACGGGTGAGGACGAGGCCTTGCAGGAAAATCCCAAATTCTGGGAGATGATCGAGTCGTCCCGCATGACCACCCCCCGAAACGATTGAATCTGGAATTCGTGCTCGCACAAATTCCAGATTCGCTCGCGACTCCCTGATCCACGTTTATCTCATCGAGAGGGTTTCGTCCTGTGCCGTTGCGGCCGGCGCAGTCACGTCAGGTTTCTGACGCGGCGAACCAGGCAACGCCTCTATCTCACCGGTAAGGTCGCACTCCGGTTGTGATGCAACCGGCATGTCCGCCAGCGACGGATCCGCTTTCATTCGCGGAGAACCCTGACTGTCCTCGATCGCCGTCGTAATATCTATGGACGCGGTCGGTTGCGCCGCGCATGTCGATGAGCAACAGCCAGCCATGCACATGGACGGATCGGGAGTTTGCCTTGGCGACGAGAGGGTATCCCCTTCGTTGGCAAACATTTGTGGTGTCACGGCCAAAAGGACGCCGGCGGAGACTGCAATCAATACTTGACGGATGTTTTTCATAATATTTTCCTTCTCCTTTATTGCTTCACCCTAGGCCCGCCCCGCCAAAGGCTCAACTGGGTCAATCTCCCCAAATTTCAAAGAAGAACCTCTCCCGTTTCTTTTTGTATCGATTTCCCGCCCGGGGACGGAAACAGTATTCCAGATGAAACCGCTAAGGATGTGGCCGCTTTTATTTTTAGCGCTGGCGGCATTCCCTTTGCAGGCGGCGTATCTCCATACGGACGGCGTCACCAATCTGGACGTCAACAACAAGCCCATTATTCTGCGCGGCGTCGATCTGGGCTGCTGGCTTTGGCCGGAGTATTACATGATGGGCAACCTCAGTTTGCCCAATTACGCAAACGCCGGCACCGGCACTGGCGGAATCAATAATTATTATGACGCCACCGTCGCCGCGTTTCAGGATGTCCTCGGCGGCGATACAAACCTCACCGCACAGGTGCTCGACGCCTATCGGACCAATTTCGTCAGCGCCCCCGACATCGCCTATCTGCACAGCCAGGGCCCGTGATGCAGAACGGGACCGTGTCCGCCGCGTTGCCCATTTCGCAGGCCACTCCCGGCCAATTCTTTCTCCTCGCGTCACCCTAACTCGGAATCTTTTTCAGCAAAGCTGCAGCCGGCTCGTAACCTTCCGCGGCGGATTCTTCAAGACACCGGCGCGCCGCCGCCATGTT
>DATAXU010000271.1:0-23949 GCA_036272955.1 Verrucomicrobiia bacterium | reverse complement strand
TATCTGAATCACATTTATGAGCGTTATACGAACAACACTTACCGGAGGGCCGGCCTACGCGGTCTTTAACTCCAAGAACATCCAATTCGTCGGCGATAGCAGCGTCGAGGCGCCAATGACGTGGGAAGACATCGACACGGCGCTGTACGGCAAGATAGACAAGATAGCCCGCGATCTGGTCGTCAAAGCGAAGGGGCGTCCGCGATTCTATGACACGGCAGCGCTGTCAACGCTGTTTCCTTACTTATCGGGAGTCAACGGCGCGCTCTACCCCGGCAGCACGGATGTTCCCTGCACCTGGAATTCCAACAACGGGGACACGATCACCATTACGAGCGCGATTGTGGGGAAAATGCCGGAGCTGGAGTTGGGCGTGAATGGGCCGGTGTTGGGGGAGATGGAAATTTGGGGCGTGATCGGCAACGGGATGGATCCTTCGACGAGCGCATCCTACTTTTCGAAATCGACGGGAAATAGCTTCACGAACCCGGCAGTGCCAGGGACGGCCGTGATCGGGAACCAGGAATTTACGGCGTCGTGGGGTAGCATCGCGGGCTTCACCAGCTTTCAAGCACAGGACAAATGGACCGTTAGCCATGAACTGGATTTGCAGCCGGTGGAGATACAAGGGCGAACACGGGCGTTCCGGTTTGTGAGTTACCGGGCGCTGGCGAAATGCAAGCCGCTTGGCCCTACGATGGCGCAAATCGACGCGGCGCTTTACGCGCAAGGCAGCGGGGCGGCGGGAGGTTATCGGCTGTCCACCAACGCGGCGAACCTGGTCATCAGCGGGAGTAACTCGATGATTATCACACTCGGTAATGCGGGGATGGTGACTGAGGGATTTGTGTTTGGGGGGAAGGCGTTGCGGCAGGGGGAGGTGGGATGGGTGAGTAGTCTCAGCATCGGCAGCGGGGGCGCTCCCAGTCAGTCGGCGCTGACACTGGCGTGATTACACAGATAGAGACAAAGAGAAAGGAAATATGATTATTCAGTTGTTCACCAAGCTTAAAGAGGCGGAGGCGCTCGGCGCGGCGGCGTTGAAGGCGGCTGAAGCGGCGCATGACGCAGGCGTCAAGGCCGGGAAGCACGATGGGGAATTGAGCGCGCTGGATCCGGGGCGGCACCAAATTGCGCTGGGTGGCGTGCGGACGGCTATCGCGTTTGTGGAGAATATTCTTGGACCGCAGGCGACGACGGCGGCCAGGAATGCGATTGCGGCGGAGCAGTCGGCGCAGGCGCTTGAACAGGCGGCGGCACAACGCGTCACCGAGGTTTCCGGCCAGTGAAAATAACGATTACACCGACGGGCGGGCCGGCCTTCACGCTAGCGGATGATTCCGTCAGCGTGGTGGGAGCCGGCCCGCAGTTGAACATCGGCAGCGGCGGGCAGGTGAAGGAGGGGTTTCTCAACAAACAAAAACGACGCGTGCAAAGCAGTCCGCTCGTTCGCGCACCTTACTTGCTGGCGGCGCCGCGGTTTAACTTTCAGAACCGGCTCTCCTTTACGGTGCAGCGGTCGTTCAATAGCATCGAGGATTGCCTCGCGTTTATCGCGGGGCATCCAGATAGCGTCCCGAGTCAGGGGGAAATCTACATTCAAAACCAAACCACCAGCGGGGAGACACAACGCTACCTGCCTAACGCGGTGGTGGAATCGGTGGAATGCACGCAGCACTCGGGGCTTAGTTGTAATTTCACCTATACCCTCTTCGGCAACGGAGCGTGGCAGACGTCACCGTAACAATCGCGCCACTATGTCCATTCTACTTTGCTTACACTTATGAGCACTCCACTTACTCCGCTTCCTATCCGGCTTTTTTGCGATCTAGCCGCGCCGTCCACACGGATCGACGCCAACCGCAATGCGGCGCCGGCGTTCTATCGGGGGGACGATATAGAGATCGATATTGGCATAGGACAAAATGGGGCGTTGCTGGCGCCGACGATCGCGAGTTCGGGGGCGGGCGGGATTGCTTCTGTCACGGCGCAGATTTTCGCGGCGGAAAATGACACGAACCCGCCGATGATGTCATGCACGGTGCCGGCCGGAGCGATGAACCTGGCGCTGACGCAGGCGAATTGGAACGCGGGGGGAAGCGCCAACAGCCATGCGCAATTTCTTTTTCCGAATTCGCAGACCGCCATCAGCCTGGGAGGGGCGGCGACTGTCAATTATTGGTTGCGGATCACGGCGCAAACCACGGATGCCACGGCGCGCGTTATTACCTTGTTGGACGGGCCTATCACGGTGAAGGACGGGCCGATTAGCACGGCTAGCGCGCCGGCGCCGGCGCAATTTCGGTTTTATACGGTGGGGAGGGAAATCGTTCCGCAATTGCTGGATACTACCACCGGATTCTACCACACGCTCTTGATCGCAAATGACGGGGGCGTTTTGACGCTTGGACTTTCTGATGCGGGCTACTGACAACCTGACTTTCACCACGAAGAGCACGAAGAACACGAAGATTTTTTGAAAATAGAAAACTTATGAAAAACAAACTTATTTGGCCACTCCTCGCCTTGATGCTACTTGCGGGCTTTGTGGTGAACTCCCTGGCGCAGACTACTAACAAAACCTTTATGTTGAACAATGGCACGGGGGGCACGACGGATAACTATCTGCCGCCTAATGAAACCAATTTCTTTGATGAAAATTATGTCTGGCTCTCGGGCGCACTGGTGCGGGGCGGATTCAGCGGCGGCGGGGGAGGCGGAACTTTGACGTTGAATTTTCCTACCAATAACATGCAGCCGGGGAGTTTGCTGACGAATCAGGAGGCGGGGTTGGCTGTTTTCCAAGGGGGGGCGAATATCGCCGGCGTCTTGAAGACTACGAACATGAGCGCGTCGGCGCCCAACCTGACCAATGCCTATGTCACCGGTTACCAGGGGACGGCAATGTATATCAAGGGCGATATTTATCAGCACGATCTACTTGACGTTTACTCGGAATTTGGAACGCCGGTGCTGCTGGTGGATGGATTGAATATGAACGTTACGGTTGGCGGGCAGTATCTCACGAATACCGGCAACTCGTGGGGAGTGGACCAATACGGAACCATCACGGGGACGAAATTGGTGGCGACGGGGGCGGGGTTTGTAGGAGCGGCCTATACGAATTCGGCGCGAAACGCGGGGACGGATGCGGCGGGGAAAACGACGGCGGTTCAATTCGTGGGCGGTGGAGCGGGGATTACCGGTCTCAACGCATCGCAACTTACCAGCGGGACGATTCCGCAATCCGTTCAAAGCGTTGTCACCAATAACAGGGATATCGTTCTCACGAATCAGAACGCCGCGCTGGCCACGCTGCAAGGCGGGGCGAATATCGCGGGCGTATTGAGGACGACGAACATGAGCGCCTCGGCGCCTAACCTGACTAATGCCTACGTCACGGGTTACCAGGGGACGGCAATGTATATCAAGGGCGATATTTATCAGCACGATCTACTTGACGTTTACTCGGAATTTGGAACGCCGGTGCTGCTGGTGGACGGATTGAACATGAACGTTACCGTTGGCGGGCAGTATCTCACGAACACCGGCAACTCGTGGGGAGTGGACCAGTATGGCACTATCACGGGGACGAAATTGGTGGCGACGGGGGCGGGATTCGCGGGCAATGGGGCGGGCGTGACGAACCTCAATGTCAAATCGAATTTTACGGCGAATCCGAGCTTTGTTTCCACCACGATTCCGCTTATCAGCCAAAATTTCCACGGGACGAGCGGGACGCTTCCGGCGGGTTGGGTCTATACCAGCGGGGGCGGAGTCAGCGGGAACAGCGCGGCCATCAATAGCGCGAATCAATTGGAACTTGTCAATACTACGGGCTATCCGGCTTATAACTGGGTGACTTATTCCGGGATCACCAACGGCTCGCATAATTTTCATATTCACTGCGACTTCGAGATGAAGTCGGATACGGGCCCGGCGAACGCTTTTTGTATTGGCACCAAGTCGGCGAATCCGAACGATGACACGTCGTGGGCGGTGTTCGCGTATCTTATGCCAGGCGCCTACGGAGGGACGATGGGAATTTATAACGGCGCGAGCACGGGGATCGCGGCGAATCGCGGGGGCGACAACGATACTTCGACGGCGACGGCCTACCCGATCACGTGCGCGATGGGGACTTTTTACGGCTTTGACGTGATCCAGGACGACGACGCCTGCTGGGCGAGCGTGAGCAACAAGACGACGGGGGAGCAGACTTTTTTTTCATGGAAGCAGGACGTGTCAACAACATCGACGGCCAACGGGTATTTTGGATGCGCGGGAACATTTGGGATGTGCATGTTCGGGGGGGATTTTGCCGTGACCAATTACACGGTGACGATGTTCGCGCCGAAACAGATCGACGTGTTGATCTGGGGCGATTCGATAGCGGCGACGGGCGCAAGGGCGTCGGATTTTGACCATGGGTGGACGGCGCAGATTCGGCAGGGGCTGGCGTGCCTTGGGCTGTCAACATACATTTTTGGGTGCGGTTCGGACCGGTCCGTGGAGTCGAGCAATGAACTGGCGGAAGCACTGATGCTGCCGAAGCCGACGCTCCTGCTTTACGCGGCGGGCGGGAATGACATTTCGGCGCCGGTGAACACGGCGTATTATCAATCGAATTTGCCGGCGATCCGGTCGCAATTTCCTTCGACGCAAGTTGTGTGGGTCGGGCCGACAGCGCGGACGAATATCGACGTCAGCCCGCTGGCTTACTGGATGGAAACCAACCAGCCGCAGGCGTTTATTGACGCTTACACCGCGACGAAAAATCCGGGCTACACCAATACGCTCAACCTCTACACCAATTCCTACGACGGCGTTCACCTTAACAATGAAGGATACGTCGCGGTGGTCCAAATCGTGCGGCAATGGCTGCGGCAACACGGCTTGTTTGTGCCGTAAAGCACTTGGTCAAATAAAATTTCGCCATGCCACTCACTCGCAAAGCATTTGAAATTAAACTGCCGGACGGCTTTAAAACCACGGCTGAACATGCGGCCGTCGCGAACAGGGAATTGGAAGACGTTCCGCGGCATTCGACGGAGAACGCGGGGAAAACCAGCGTTTCGCCGCGGGACGTTGACGGCGCGGGGGCTGCTTCCAATTTTCGGGAGGAGACGGAGCGCCGCGCGGCTGAGTTGCCGAAAATTATTTCCGCTGTCGCGCCATCGGGTGGGACGCCCAATGACATCCCACCCGCCCACGGCGAGGCCAGAACACACGCGGACGCCGGGCGGGGCCGCGACGTTCAGGGCGACCGGACGGCGTTTGAGCATCGCGAAATCAGCGAGGCCGACCTGGGCGGCGTTCATGCGCAAACGCGAGTCGTTGAGCATCGGCTCGCGCGGCAAAAAGGCGCGACAGCGGAGCATTTGAGCCGGATCCATGACACGATGGCGCGGCTGCTGAATTTGACGGAGACGCACGTCGCGGATGCCGATGGGAAATTGGAGGCCGTGCAGCAGCGGCTGGGTGAATTGGAAATGCGATTCGGAACCAACAGGAATTGCCAATGACTTTCACCACCATTACCTATTCCGGCACGGAAAAATCTTTGGCCGATTGGGGGATTTCCAGTTGCCAACGCCAGGTCAGCAACCAGGCCGGGGACAACGTCGCGTTTGACATGATGCTCGCGGCTGATGCGGCCGATCCCTTTCCTTACGGCGCGCAAATCACTGTCCAGATCGGGCGCACCACCAGCGATGTCAATCCTATCAATCCCACGCTTCCGCCCGCCGGCGCCA
Organism: Verrucomicrobiia bacterium; assembly: GCA_036272955.1. Taxonomy (GTDB): domain Bacteria; phylum Verrucomicrobiota; class Verrucomicrobiia; order Limisphaerales; family Palsa-1400; genus DATAUD01. Next base: position 18,193 of record DATAXU010000271.1, on the reverse strand, counting down.
CCTACGCGGGCGGGACGGTCTGGTTTGTCGGCTATCGCGTGGAGACGTTTCGCAGCGCCGATCCCGTGATGGAAAAGCTCGCCTACAAATTCGCCGGGCCGTGGGAGTTTTTCTTCGAACGCCTCGTGTTCCAGAAACTTTGGGCCACCTGGAACGGCGTCGCGCAAGTCGCCGATTGGCGCAGTCAGGTCATCCTTGGCCAGAGCGTCAACGCCCTCATCGGCCCCGCCGACACCGTCTCCGGTTCATCGGCGACCAACCTCATGTCCATCGCCCAGCAAATAAAGGAAATCTGCCAATATATCATCAGCGAATCCATCGCCGCTTACGGCTCCGCACAAATCCAGGCCGACACCAACACCTACGTCAACGACGGGGAAAATTGGGACCTGTATGAAACGCCCACCGACCATTGCCTCATACCGGACTTCATTGCGGGATTTGCGGTATCAGGCAAGTCGTCTGGAAGCGCTAATATCAACACAGTACTTCGAGCGCCGCTTGACTCCGTCAACGATATCACTTGCGCTGAAGCAATGCGACGAATGCTCCGCTGGATTGGCGCGATTGGCAGCCCAGTTACTTGGTTTGATTACACAACATCCCCACCGACCCTCAACATCAGCACCCGCGACCAACTCCTCGCCATCACGCTCCCATTCGTGGGCCAAAGCGCTGCCTTCAAAATCAAACGCCGCGACGACCTGATTCCCGCCGCCATCACGCTGAAATTCCGCATCCAATCCAGCAGCGGCGTGACAGTGGTGAACGACATCGCCACCACCATCAGCGGTAGCGTCGTCGAGGGAATAGGATTGACAGGATTGCTGCAAAGCCCCGCTCAATTGGTCGCCGGCGATCCCTCCACCACCAACCTCGGCGGCACGACCAACACCGCCCTCTCCAGCGCCAGCCGCACCTTCGCCGCTCCCACCGCCACCATCGACATGGAAGGCGGCCAAAGCCTCAGCGGCACCATCGCGTGCGTCACCGCCGACATCGGCGATCCCGGTACCGACACCACCGCCAAAACATTCTGGACAACCCTCTTCCCGGAGCTTGCCGACGTCACCAGCCTCGCCCTCTACGACGCCACCAGCGCGCCTGCCACTGTCGTGGACGACACCGGCTCCTCCATCAGCCTCGACACCTACTCGTACCGTTTGACGGACGGCCAAGTCGCCCCGTGGATGGCCGCCGAATCCGGCCCCGGCATGACCATCCAGGCCACCGTCAAAGCCAAATTCAAATACGCCGAACAGGCCACCGACGGCAGCAGCAGTGTCACCGCCAAAAACGCCCCCTTCCACGAAAAAACCGCGAAGATCACCCTCACCAATTTACCGGGTGGAACCTACGGAGTCACCAGCGTCGGCGAAGTCGTCCCATACGGCCTCGCCGGCTACATCTACAACATCGAGAAAATCCCGCAATACGAAGGCACGTTCACACTTCAGGAAACCGAAATCACCGACCAATGCCCGATGGGCAACAACCTCAACCTGAGCGGCAGCCTCACGGAGTGGACGATTATGAACGCCTGCGTCCAGAGCATCAGCTACGATCTCAGCGCAGGCAAAACAGTATTGACATTCGGCCCGGCCGGGCATCTTGGCGCACGCGACTTTGTCGAACGCCTCCGCGTCAACCGCGGCCCGCGCTGGTATTACGAAATCGGCGGCAATCTCCTCAACTCTGCCGGCGCCAACACCGCCCTCGGCAACAACCTCCCCAAACATGGCCCCAGCCCCGCCAACGCCGTCCTTGATGTCAACATCCACCCCAACAACCTCGGCGACTGGCTCGCCAACAGCGCCGACTACACCGAAGGCGTCCCCGGCATCACGCACGATTCCCGCACGCTCGGCCAGCCCAGTTACGGCGGCCTCGGCAGCCCCAGTACACCCCTCACGCACTATGCGGCCGGAGAGGGCGGCGCCATCGAAATGTTTGCCCACATCAACGCCAATGGTGTTCTTGTGTTGCAAGCCGCCGCCGTCTCCGGCGTATCCCCGCAAACGACCATTCAACTGAAACTGAGCGATCTGCCCGAAGGCTTCTGGACCAACTCCAGCGGCAACTACGTCCTCAAAATCCGTGAAGTCACAGACTGCATCGACGGCGCGACGATGTATCGCCAGGCTCTCGTCAGCGAACCTTACTCTACCTCGCTGGGGAATGGTTGATATGTTCGGCTACAAATCCAGTTCCGGCTCGTGCGGGTGCCCGTGTTCCACCACCGGCATCCAGAGCAAAACCCTCTTCGGCAGCGTTTACGAATCCTACCAATGCTTCGATCTCGCCAACGCCATCGCATGGATCAACGCCAACTTCGACACCACCCTCCCGTGGGCCATTGAACCCAACGGCTACTACCAGCAAACCACCGCCAACTTCGGCAGCACCTCCGCCACAAGCCCCAGCGGATACGCCGGCGCCGGCGCCGGCATGTGGGCGCCGGAAGGCGGCATCGTCGCCGTCGCCAGCGGTTGGAACCTCGGCGGTATTGGCGGCAGCCTTTCCCCGGACTACTACGGATTCCCCACCCGCCAGGCGATCGTCATGGCCCACAACCAAGCCGTCATCGGCGGCCAATGGTGCGACACCTCCGGCGATTTCGTGGACGAAAATTGCCTGATGACCGGCGTTTCCCAAAGCGTTGACGGCGTTTACATCGGCTACAAATTCGACATCCCCATTCCTCCCGGCGGCCTCTGCCTCCGATCCAGCGACACCTGCGGAGAAGCCCAAGTCGCCGCCATCTACAACCTCATCCCGCTTGCCAACTACGACGGCTTTTTCTATAACTCCTGGAGCGGCTCACTGCCGTCGCCCTGCATGACCGGCGACCCCTTTTTCGGAGACTCCCCGCCATGAAATTCTTCCACGTCGGACGCCTCACACAAACTGCCATCGGCCGCAAGCCCGGCTATATGGCCGCCCTGCAAAAAGTCGGCCAACCAATGACCCGCTTCGGAATGCCCTTCCTCGCCGTCAGCGACACAGACGCGGCGGCGCTGAGGAAGGAATTCGCGCTAGAGCAACCAGGCCCCGTCGTCCCCTGCGGATTCCAGACGCAATACACGAAGGAGGGCCGACCCATCCTCCTTGGAGATTTAGTCAGCAAATTCGCCACCCCCATCGCGCGCCTCGCGCGAATGAACTGCATCAATAAAACCACCGGCCAACTCAAGCCCGAAAGCGGTTGCGCCCAGCGGCGCGATCGCATGAACAGGCTTAAATTAAGTTGATCTCTTCCCCTGGTGTTTCAATACTGGCAGCTTCATATGCGCCAGTGTTATGCCCTCCACACACTCATTGCACTCGCGGTTTTTTCAAATGCCATCGGCAGTCAAACTAATTATTGGTCCGAAGGCATCAAGAAAACCGGCACGGAGAATTTCGGCGGCGGCAAACTCGGCGCGCCCGTGGGCGACGCGTACGTTGCCTTCGCCCTGCCCGCCCTATGAAAAAATTCCCGGCCAAGGTCAATCGTCCGCGTGTCGCGCTTCTGATCGAATCGTCGCGGGCTTACGGGCGCGGCATCATGTCGGGCGTGGCGAAATTCATGCGCGAACATGGCGCGTGGTCCATTTTTCTCCAGGAACACAGTTTGTGCGACGACATTTCGACGTGGCTCAAGGATTGGGAAGGCGACGGCATTCTCACGCGTGTGGAAAATCCCGCCGTCACCAGTATCATCAAGCGCCTCGGCCTGCCCGCGGTTTCCTTGCGCACGGAACTGGAATTAAAAATTCCGTGCGTCCTGACCGATAACTCCGCGGTCAGCCAAGTTGCCTTCGACCATTTGCGCGAACGCGGTTTTCGCCATTATGCCTTCTGCGGCTATAACGGGGCAGATTATTCGGATGAACGCCGCGACAGCTTTGTCGCCAACGTCACCAAATCCGGCCTGCGCTGCCACGTCTTCGGCGATGGGCCGGAATCGGACACTCTCAACACCGTCGCCTACGAAGAGGTCGGGCTGCAAGATGGCGAACGGGTGGCGCGCTGGGTCCAGCAATTGCCCAAGCCCATCGGGCTGATGGCTTGCAACGACATGCGCGGCCAGCAGGTGTTGAGCGCCTGCCGTGCCAGCGGAGTTGCGGTGCCGGATGAAGTCGCCGTGGTTGGCGTCGATAACGAGGAGGTGCTGTGCGATTTGTCTGATCCGCCTTTATCCAGCGTCGTGCCCAACACCGAACGCGTTGGTTACGAGGCCGCGGCACTGTTGCAACGCGCGATGCGCGGTCGCCGCAATTCCGCGCGGCACATCCAGGTCGGACCTTTGGGTGTCGCGACGCGGCGTTCGACCGAAGTGCTGGCCATCGAGGACAGGGCGATCGCCGCCGCCGCGCGTTTTATTCGCGAACACGCCTGCCAGGGAATCGACGTGGCGGATGTTGTGCGAGCCGTGCCGCTTTCGCGCAGTTCATTGGAGCGGCGCTACATCAAAATCATGGGGCACTCGCCAAAGCACGAGATTCTTAATTTCCGTTTAAATCGAGCCAAGCAATTGCTGGCGGAAACGGACTTCCCGCTATCACTGATTGCGGAAAAGATCGGGCTGGAGCACACGGAATACTTGAGCCGCATTTTCAAGAAAAAGACGGGGCAGACACCGGTGGAGTACCGAATCCTTTCGCGGGCGGCGGATTCGGACGATGCGTTGCCGTCGTCAAAGCAGTGACGAAAAATGTCCATTTTCCACTTTTTTGGGCAATGCCGCCCAAAATCTTTCCGCCGGCCTGCCGATGGATACACTTCATCGGGGGGTGACTAAAAAGTTCAGTTTATTTCCGTAAAAGTCCATTGTCAGATTGCGGCGATGGCTTACGTTCATTATGAAGCAATGGCCAAGCCTGACTATCGTCGAACCGTCTCCGGGCGCGTGAGGAGCGCATTTACACTGATCGAATTGCTGGTGGTCATTGCCATCATCGCCATTCTCGCCGCGATGCTCCTGCCGGCGTTGGCGCTGGCAAAACTCCACGCCGAACAGATTCACTGCCTGAGCAATCTCAAGCAAATGGTCACCTCCGGCATTATGTATATGAATGACACGGGCGGCGTCTTCGCCTACGTCGATGCTGACGATCCCGGTTTGGGAAACGATCTTTGGATGGGCACCTTGAGCAATTACGTGGCCGTGGCAAAAATCGAAGTTTGTCCCGTGACCCGCCTGCTCCCCCCCGCCCCCGGCCAGAACAATCCCGGCACCGCCGATGAAACCTGGAACTGGGGTGTCACGCCCGTGGTTCCCTGGCAGGGAAGCATCGCTCTTAACGGCTGGCTTTATCAATATTCCTCCTCACCCGAAAACCGCGCGACCACCGACCCGGGCGGTATGTTCTTAAAGCCCGGCGCCATCAAAATACCGACTTTGACTCCTGTCTTTTTTGATTCCGTCTGGGTGGACACGTGGCCGCTTCCCAGCGACGCTCCCGCGCAGGATCTCTACACCGGCGATATGACCGCTGGGGCAGGCAACGACAACGGCGGCATGAATCGGGTAACGATTCCGCGCCATGTCTGGAGGTCGCCGGGAGCCGCCCCCAGATCAGCACCCCCCGGCACGACCCTTCCGGGGGGCATTAACATCGCGTTTGCCGATGGCCACGGCCAATTGGTTAATCTTCGGCAGCTCTGGACTCTTTATTGGAGCCTTGACTGGAAGCCGTCCGTCAATCCTCCTCCTTGACGCGTTGCGTCTGACGAAAAAGTTCCATCCGCTGGCTTTAGCCCCGGGGCCCTTCGCGGTTCCCACCTCGCACAACGCCTTTGATTGACTGGGAAAAACTACCTGCCCGGACCTCCGGCACTTGACGGAGGGGTGAGTAAAAAGGTCAATTTATTTCCGTAAAAGTCCATTGCCGCATTGGGCTGGCCGTGCTACGAATGGAATCTGAAATACTTTCTAATACTATGAATAACCAGATTTGCCGGGTTTTTGTCTCTACGTTTCTTATCGGAGCCGCCTGTTTGACCGGCGCGCAAAGAGCCGGCGCGGCCTATGACTATTGGTCCGGCGCCGACAGCGCCAACACCATCAATTGGTCGGACGGCGCGAATTGGACATCGGCGATCCAGACCTATTATAACGAGGTGGTGTTTCAGGGGCCGGGCGGCAGTGCGAACAACGTTTTCACCGTAAACAATATTCTCGACAGCACTGGCGGCGATTCTCAAATGCCCGTCTGGCAGTTGGATTACAATCCCACCAACCTAAATTATACCACGCTGATCAACCCGGGCATCACGCTCAACATCAACGCCGGCAACGGTACGTTGGACGTCGGCGCGGATTACAACCACCAGGGTTCGCCCGCCACACCCAACGCAGTTGAAACCATCACCATCCAGGGGACTGGTTCAACGCTGACCATGATTAACACGCTCACGGTCTGCCAGGGTTCCTCGCAGGGAGGCGACAGCCACATGGTGACGCTCGATATGTCTGGATTGGATAATTATGTGAACAATGGTACGTCGGGCCAGGCCGCTAACCTCAACGTAGCGCCCGCCGGCAGTTTCCACAACTCACACGGGATTCTTTATCTCGCCAAGACAAACACCATTACCCTCAGCGGCCAATTCTACGTTTGCAACCAGGGCACCGGCTTCAGCAATTCCCTGGCATGCGCCTGCTACCTCGGCATTGCGAACCACATCCTGGTTGGCAGCGGCAATCTTCTCGTCGGTGGCGTTGGCACATCGCCCGCCGGCGCGTTCATGAAATTCAATCCCGCCTTTGTCGGCGGCTCCCTCACGCCCGCGGCTTATTTTGGCGACACGAACGCTTCTGACCGGATTCCGAATTTTTTGATCTGCAATGAAAACGGCGGCTCAGAAATCGCCGGCAATGCCTACGTTGATTTTACAGGTGGCAACATTCAATTGTTCGCGTCAACGATGCAGATTGGCCAGGGCGGCAACACGGGAGCCAATGGCACCGGCACCCTCACTTTCGATAACGGAACCGTTGACGCAAACACGGTTATTGTCGGCCATCAAAATTCAACCTCAGGCGGTTTTGGCTCCGGCACGATCAACATCAACACCAATTCCACTCTCGGCACCAGCGGATCGCTCAAGGTCAACACCCTTTTGACGCTCGGTGAAGCCACCGGAACGGTGACCTCCGGCACCGCGGGCACGATTAACATCACTGGCGGCGCTCTGAATGCCGCCAGCATTTCCAACGGCCTGGGCGCGGGCGCGATCAACGTCTCCAACGGCTCCGTCACCATCACGGGCATCGCCGGTTCCCTTGCGGCCCCCATCAACTACGTCGGGCTGACCAACTCCACGCTGCAGTTCTCCATCACCCTCAATTCCACCAACGCCTACTTTGGCGACTTAACCACCGCCGGCGCCAATGTGATCGACATCGTTTCCGTGCCGCCCGTATCTTCCCTGCCCGTCGTGATCGAATTGGTAAAATACACCACGCTCGGCGGCGCCGGATTCAACTTTGGTTTGGGCACTCTTCCTCCGCTGTGTGCGGGATCCATCTCCAACGACGCGGCCAATCATGCCATCGACCTCGTGCTGACCAACGGCCCGCTCTCCCTCACATGGACCGGCGACGCCAGCGACCTCTGGGACTTCACCTCCATCAATTGGACATCGGGAGGCCCGGAGAATTACGCGGATGGCGACACCGTCCTCTTCCCCGATGGCGCGCAAACCGGAACAGTTTCTTTGCAGGACGCATTTTCGCCGGCGAACACGACTGTCAACAATACCGCGCTCGCTTACACGTTTAACGGAGGTGGCAGCATCGGCGGCAGCGGCAGTCTCACCAAGGAAGGCTCGGCCAGTTTGCTGGTGGATAACAGCGGGGCGAATACTTATACTGGCGGCACGACAATCAGCGCCGGATCCATCGAAGTCGGATACAATGACGCCAATGGCAATCTTTCCGGCTCGATCGTGGATAATGGCTCGCTGATCTATGACCGCAACGATGGCCAGTTGACGATTCCGAATTCGATTTCCGGCTCCGGTTCGCTGACCTACGACGGCGGAGGAACTTTGCAATTGTCGGGCAACAATTCCTTCACCGGCGCTATCTCCGTGCTCTTCGACAGCACCCTGCAGGCCGGCAGTTCACTGGCATTGGGCAGCGGCACCAGCCCCGCGACGATCGCGAACGGATCCACCATCGACGTTGACGGCTACACCCTCACGAAGCCAATTGTCATTTCCGGCACGGGCGTCAACGGCCAAGGCGCCCTCATCAATAGCGGCGGCGCCGTTTACGATTCCAGCGGCGGCGTTGCTCCCAGCATCACTCTCGCGGGTAACACCACGATTGTGGACGGCCCTCAGCGCACCGACTTCGGCGTTTCCACGGGTACCATCCCCCTGGGCACCAGCGGCCAGCCCTACAATCTCGTTTTGGACAGCACCACCGGCTACTTCGAATGGAGGGGCGTCGCAGCCGATTCCGCCCTGGCGAACATCGACCTCACCGGTGCGGGCACATGGGGGCTTGTCGGAGCGACCACGCTCGGAAATCCCACCAACACCCTGACGCTTGAAGCCGGCACGGCCCTGACGTTCTACAATGCCAGCGTCAACGTGACTGTTAACAAAGCCATTATCTTCAATGGCGGCGCGACCATCGGAAACGGCGGCGGCGCCACCGTTATGAACGGCCCGATGGCTCTCGTCCCGGGCAGCAGCCAATATTGCGAAGTAAGCGCCGGCGGAACTTCCCTGACTTTGAGCAACACTCTCAGCGGCTCCGGCATTCTCTATGTGCAGAATGACTCCAGTCCCCTCTACCTCGCGGGCACCAGCCCGGCCTTTACCGGCGGCGTCCTTCAATACACCGGCATCGTCAGTTTGACCGGTTCCATCGGCAGCGGCGTTACAAATTACCAGGGCACAGTCTTCGAAGGGACGGGAACCGCTGCGGGCGTCGCGGATATTTCCGGCGGCATCGTTGGCGGCGCCGGGGGTGTGGCGGGCACATTGACTGTCGGCGGCCTGGTCCTCGAACCCGGCGCGCTGCTGACGAATAATCTCACCTCCGTCGTCACAGTGGGAGGCGGGGTCAATTCCCTCATCCAGGTCAACGGCGACATCACGCCCAGCGCCAATAACATCTACATCAATCCGCTCGCCCCGCTGGCCAGTGGCAGCACCTACACTCTGCTGACCTACACAGGCAACCTCAATGGCTCATTCGGCAATCCAACCATTGTGGGCGGCGGCAACACCTACACCCTGGTCCTCACCAACGTGACCACGAGTTCTCCCAAGAAGATTCAGCTTATCGTCACGGGCGGCGCGCCCTCTGCCCTCCTCTGGAACAACGCCGCCGGCAATGGCGAATGGGACGTGGAAGGCTCTCCCAATTGGTCCAACCTCACCACCCACGTCGCCTCCGATTATTTCACCACCTTTGACAGCGTCACCTTCGATGACTCGATCATCACCGCCGCCAATCCTGACACCGCCATCGACATCGCCGGCGGGCAAGTCGTGATTCCGAGCGTGCTGACCAACAACTCCACCACCAATTACACGATCAGCGGCTCCGGCAAAATCAGCGGTTCGACCAGCATCGTGAAGCTCGGCACAAGCACACTGACAATGAGCACCGTCAACGACTTTTCGGGCACCACCACCATCGCCGGCGGCACGCTCAAAGCCAACAACGGCTCCCTCGGCGGCCCCACAGCGAACATTGTCGTCACCAACGGCGCCACGCTCGACCTGAACTACCAGTTCGGCTCGCAACCCCTGATTCTCAGCGGCGCGGGCGTCGGCGGCATCGGCGCACTCGTCGATAACGATTCCAGCGGCAATTCCCAATACGACAATAACGGCACCGGTTTGGCCAATATCACCCTCGCCGGCAATACCACCATCGGCGGCAGCAATCGGCTCGATTTCGGCCAGAACAGCCCCGGCAGTGGCACGTTGAGCACTCGCGGCAGCAATTACAGCCTCACAATCGTCGGGACCTCAGGCTACCGCGAATGGGACAACCTGACTCTCGATACCAACCTGGGTAACATCAACGTCGAACTGGTCAACGGCACCCTGGGCGTCAAAGGCGCCACCACGCTCGGCAACCCGACCAACGTCTTGGGCGTCTATTCCAATTCCACCGTCATTCTTTACGGCGACGCCACTTCTCCTGTTTTGAACAAGACGATGCTGATCTATGGCGGCGGCTCCCTCGCCGTCGAAACGACCAGCTACGAGCTGGCCCCGATCACTTTGGGCGTCAGCGCGGCGGATAATTGCGTCTTCAACATCGGCAGCACCTTCGCCGTCAGCAATGTCATCAGCGGCCCGGGTAACCTCGTCAAGAATAACGGCGGCAGCCCGCTGATCCTCGCCGCTCCCAACACCTACACCGGCAGCACCGAGATTCAGAACGGCACCCTCGCTCTCGTTGGCAACGCTTCGATCTCCGGCAGCGCGACCATCAACATCTCCTCCGGCCAGACCCTCGATGTCTCTGGCCGCTCCGACCAAACGCTCACCCTCGCTTCCGGCCAGACCCTGGACGGCGGCGGCACCGTCAATGGCAGCCTGACTGTCGGAAACGGCGCGGTCATTTCTCCCGCCGGCACCGGCTCATTTGGCACGTTGACGATTACCAACGAGGTCGTGCTGCAAGGCAATACCTTGATGGAAGTCGATCCGACCAATTCATCCCGCGACCAGATCAGCGGCGCTACCATCATGTATGGTGGAACGTTGACGATCTCCAGCCTGGGTGGGCCTTTCTCCGCGGGCCAGAGCTTCAAGCTCTTTAGCGCCGCCACCTACTCCGGTTCCTTCAGCTCAATCTCGCCGACGGCGCCTGGCGCCGGGCTTACGTGGGACACCTCCCAATTGGCCGCCACCGGAACTCTCAGTGTGGGTGGCGCGCCGCTGGAGTTTACCTCGCCTTCGACCACGACTTCGCCCGGCAACATCGTTTTGTCCGGCGGCGGTGGAACTCCCGGCCAGACTTACTACATCCTCTCCTCCACCAATCTCAACTCGACGAACTGGACCGTCATATATACAAATACCTTCAACGCCAGCGGCGACTTCAGTTTCACCAACGCGGTGACTCCCTCCACTCAAGGCGAGTTTTATGAGTTGGAGACGCCATAAGGCAAAAGTGGAGGTGACTAAGGTCATTTTTCTGCCGTAAATGTCATTGTCAGGGCCTTCGGGCCCTGCTAGACAATGCGGACGCACGCCGCCAGCCAAATCGGAAATCCTCCGCCCGGCTGCATCGCGAGGTGCGCTAAAGAAAGCATGAAACCTATGAAACCTCTTTGCCCTCGGCTCTATTCGTTGAAGAATCTGTCCCTTGCTGTGCTCGCTGCCGGCCTGTTCGGCGCTTATTCCGCTTCGGCTGTCATGGTGATGTGGATAGGCACAAACGGCATCAGCGCCACCACCAATTGGTCGGACGGCAGTAATTGGTCCTTGACCAGCAGTCTCGGGTCGTTGTCCACGCCCGTCAACAACGCCGCCAATTTCACCGCTCTCACCGCCGTCAACGCCCCCGGCCTCGTTACAATCAATGTCGATGGCTCTTACGGCAGCCCGGGAACCAGCCCCGCGCAAAGTTACGGCGCGTTTTTCGGTTTCACCAACGGCTATCACACCGTCTTCATTCAGCCGGGAATCACCTGGGAAATTCAGGCTCAGGCCGGCACACAAGGCCTCGGCATCGAGGTGGGGCCGGGACCGACAAATAACAACAACATCAATACCGCCAACACGGTCAGCACCGGCGCGACTTACACCAATTACACCACCGTTTCCGGCATTGGCGGCACATGGTTTAACAATGGCGGCGCCAGCACCGGCGGCTTCCGCGTCGAAGCCGGGTCCACCGTCAATAATAACCACTATTCCATATTGGATATGTCCGGCCTCGGCACCTACGTCCAGACAAACACCGGCGGGCTTGGCAACAGTTGCAGCTTTTACGTCGTCAATGGCGCGGCCCACAGCCAGGGCCTCGTCTATCTGGCGCTGACCAACATCATCACGCTCAATAACGGCTTTCAGGTCGGCTACCTTGGCAATTCCAGCAATTCACTGCCCATCGGCGTCTATCTGGGCCAGTCAAACTATATTTCCACCGGCGCCAATAATAATACGTTCACCGTCGGCTACACTGGTTGCACCAACGCGTTCATGGCGTTCAATCCCGCCCTCCTCGGCGGCACCAACACGCCGTCCGCCTACATCACCGGCGCCAGCGGCGTTCAGAATGCAATGATTTGCGGCGCGGCCGGCGGACTCGTCCCCGGCTATGCCGTCTGCGATTTCTCCGGCGGCGCGGTAACGTGGATTGGCAACAGTCTTAAAATGGGCGTCTCCGGCATCGCCGCCTCCAACACCTCCGCCAACGGCGTGCTGACCTTCCCCAACGGAACGGTGTCCTTCAATACCATCCTGGTCGGCGACCAATCCGTCAGCGCAGGCGCTCCCGGCGTCGGCACGATCAACGTCGGCACAAACGCCACATTGCAAGCCAGCGTCAGCATCACCCTCGGCGCCGTCACCGGCGCCACCAATCCCGCCACCACCGGCACGATCAATGTCAGTTCCAACGGCACCCTGGTGGCCAGCGTCATCACCAATGGCGGTGCCGGCAGCACGATCAACATGACCAACGCCAACCTCGTCCTCGCTCTTTCCAGCATCGCGTCCACCAACATCGTCGTTTCCAATTTCAACGCCGCCGGCGCCACCAACATCATCCAGATCACTTCCATAACTCCCTTTCTCGGCAGCGGCACCCCGCGCTTTCACCTCATCGCCGCCGCCACCCCCGGAAATCTGACCGGCGCCGCAAGCTTCGTGCTTGGCCCGATGCCCGCCAGCGCCGACCCCAGTTCTCCCTATGCCGGCTATCTCGATGCCGCCACCACGCCGGGCGTCGTCGATCTCGTGCTCACCAGTTTTCCCCCATCGGCGCGCGCCTTGACATGGACGGGCAACGACGCCGGCACTCCGGATGGCGATTGGGACGTTACAACGACGCCCGACTGGCAGACCAACAACGTCGCCACCACCTACAATCAATTTGACCTCGTGACCTTTGCCGACGTGCCGATTACCGGAGAAACAAACGTCAGCCTGCGAACCAACCTCACCCCCTACAGCATTACCGTCAGCAACACCGCCTCCGTTTACACCCTCGGCCTCCCTGGCGACCCAGGCAATCTCAGCGGCAGTACCGGCCTGACCAAGCAGGGTGCCGGCACGTTGATTCTCGATAGTCCCCTCTCCAATAATTTCACCGGCCCCATCACAATCAGCGCCGGAATATTGCAAGTCGGCAACAACGACGCCAACGGCAATTTGCCTGCCGCGGCCGCCATCACGGACAATTCCGTTCTGGCGTATGGTCGGAGCGATAATCCCATTGTTGACAATCTCATTTCCGGCGGCGGCAGCGTGGTTTCCGCCGGCGGCGGCACATTGCAGCTCGGCGCGGGAAATTCGTTCCTCGGCAACGCCATCGCCACCAACAATAGCGTCCTCCAAAGCGGCTCCGCCAACGCTCTCGGCGCCAGTTCGGGAACGGTCGTCATTGCCAACGGCTCGACCTACGACGCCAACGGTTTTCCCACCCTCCGTTCCATCGTAGTCTCCGGCGAAGGCGTCAACGGCGAAGGCGCCATCATCAATAGCGGCGGCCCCATATACGACTCCGCGCTTCCTCTCTCCGCGTCCATTACTCTGGCTGGCGACACCACCTTCAGCTACCCGACGCGCTGGGATTTCGGCGCCAGCACCGGCGCAACCCTCAGCACCGGCGGCCACGCTTATAACCTCACCTTGAACGGCGAAAACAACAGCTACTTCGAATGGCGCGGCGTCCGCGCCGATGCGAGCCTCGCGAACATCACCGTCCAGGCCGGCTATTTCGGCATCGCCGGTTCCTCAACCCTCGGCGGCACCAACAGTTCCCTCAACATTCTCAGCGGCGCCAGCATCAAACTTTACAGCGATGACGGCTCAAACGCCCTCGTCACAAAACCAATCGTGCTCAACGACGAAGGCACGATCTACAACGGCCAGGGCCTTTCCACAATCGCCGGTAAACTTCTAATCACCAACAGCGGCGGCAATCTCTATTCCGTTTTCGAAATTTCAGCCACTTCTCTCACCGTTTCCGGCCCCCTCAGCGGCGACGGCGTTCTCTGGATGCAGAGCAGCACAGCCCCTCTGATCATCACCGGCAACGCCTCCGCCTTCACCGGCGGCGTCCTCGGTTCTTCCGGCACTTTCACGCTGGACAACACCATCGGCTGCGGCATCACAAACGAGCCGGGCGCCACCCTCAACGGCTTCGGCACGGCCGAGGGTTACGTGGATGTTTCCGGCACGTTCGTTCCCGGCGGCTCCAACCTCGTCGGCACTTTCACCGCCGCCGCCGGATTGACCATCGAAGCCAGCTCCGTCCCCGTCATTAATTTGACCGCGGTCACCACCGTCGGCGGTTCCAACAATTCCTTGATGGCCGTCACCGGCAATCTCACCATCGACGGCCCCACCCTGTTAATCAACCCCATCGGCACATTGGCCAACGGCACTTACACTGTCGCGACCTACACAGGGACTCTCATCGGCGCTTTCAACGCAGTGCAGACGGTGGCCGCCTCCGACTACATCCTCGCGCTGGACACAAACTCACCCGGCCTGATACAAGTGACCGTCGGCGGCGCTCCTGTCCCGGCGTCCTTTACGGGTCCTCTGACGGTTTCCGGTACAACGTTGACCCTGGCCGGCTCAGGCGGAACACCCAGTGGCACCTATCGCGTCTATACTTCCACCAACCTCGCCACGCCCCAGGTGAATTGGGCCGAATTGGGATCCGGCTCATTTGACGGCTCCGGCAATTTTAGTTTCCCCACCACTCTGACCAACGGCTCTGCCCGTTATTTCATTTTGGAGGAACCGTAAGCGTAGAATTCCGGCTGTGGCAAGACGTGCATTTACATTAATTGAGTTGCTGGTAGTCATTGCAATCATTGCAATTCTCGCGGCCATGCTCCTTCCCGCTTTGGCTGCCGCCAAGGCCAAGGCCCAGCAGATCAGTTGCTTGAATAACCTCAAACAACTCACCCTCGCCACCGCTCTGTACATGAACGACACCGGCCAGATGATCGACCACCCCGTAGTCCCGGTCATCAGCCCGGCGGACACCAATTCCGATTGGATGGGCACCCTAGCCCCCTACTTCGCCAGCCAGGGAAAAATCACCGGCGTTTACAACAATGCCTCCCAGACTCTCGATTGCCCCGTCGCTCCCTGCACATTTAAACTCCCGCAGCCAGGTGATCTTTCAGGCACCGCCGTCACTGCTTGGGATTGGTCCGCCGCCAGCGGCCATGCTTATCAGGACATTGTGGGCAGCTACGGATTCAATGAATGGCTTTACTCCGATAGCGGCACCGGTGGCCTTGTGGACAATGGAGCGGACCCAAACTACGTCTTCCATAAACAGGCTAACATTCTCCATCCCGCCATGACGCCGGTCCTCGCCGATTGCATCTGGATCAACTTCCTGCCAACGGAACAGGACACGCCCGGCACCAGCCTGTCGGCCCCCGGCTATAGTGACGGAGCCGGCCTCTCGCGCATTTGCATTGCGCGGCACGGCGCCGGTTTCCCGGCCAAGGCGCCCGTCAAATATTTCTATACCCCAAACGAAGCCATTCCCGGCTTTATCAACATGGGGTTCATGGACGGCCATTCCGAATTGGTGAGGCTCCAAAGCCTATGGACCTACTATTGGCATTTAGGCTGGACGCCTTCAACTCAGCCTCAATGACAACACTCACTCGACTCTCTCTTCTCGCCCTGCTCACCGCAACCCTGTCTGCCCCAGCCGCGGCTCCGGCCACCACCATCAACATCATCACCGCGCATTCGTCCCTGGTCCTCGCCGTCGGTGCCGATGGCCGCCTGTACCAATTGCACTACGGCAAAACCTACGAACTCCCCCCGCAAACCGGCAAAACCCCGCCGCGCGAAACTGTATTCGAACCCCAATACGGCGACGGCTTCATCCTGGAACCCGCCCTCCAGGCCACCCATGCCGACGGCAACACCTCCACTTCTCTCGTTTACGTCACCAACGATACCCGGCAAATCGACGACAACGTCGCGCTGACAACCATCCAACTAAAAGATAGCTACTACCCTTTTTACGTCACGCTTTACCTCAAAAGCTACCTCAACGAGGACATGATCGAACAATGGACCGCCGTGCGCCACGACGAATCCGGCCCTGTCACCCTCGCCCGTTTTGCCTCCTCCGCCCCCGTCTTCGCCCCGCGCGATTATTGGCTGACCCAATTCCATGGAGACTACAAAACCGAGGCCACCATGGACGAAACCAAACTCCCTCCCGGAATCACCGTCCTGGATTCCAAGATTGGCGTCCGCGCCAGCCGCTTCCGCATTCCCAGTTTCCTCCTTTCCGTCGGCGGCCCCGCCCAGGAAACAACCGGCGAAGTCTATGGCGGTTCCCTGGAATGGTCGGGAAGTTACCAGCTCGCCTTTGAAGTCGATTTTACCAACCGCCTCCGCGCCTTGTGCGGCATCAACCCTTTCGCCGAACAATACATTCTTAAACCCGGCGACACCTTCACCACCCCCGCCATGCTCTGGACCTGGACCGACGCCGGCAAAGGCCAAATCAGCCGCAATTTTCACAATTGGGCAAAGCATTACGGCATTCGCGATGCCGCCAGGGACCGCCCCGTCCTCCTCAACAACTGGGAAGCCACCGAATTCAAATTCAACGAAAAGAAAATCATCTCCCTCTTCGACGGCGCCCGCGAAATCGGCGCCGAGCTTTTCCTCCTTGATGACGGCTGGTTTGGCAACGCCCATCCCCGCAACGACGACCACGCCGGCCTCGGCGACTGGCAGGTCAACACAAACAAACTCCCCCACGGCCTGAGCTACCTCGCCGATGCCGCCCGCTCCCGCGGCCTGAAATTCGGCATCTGGATGGAACCCGAGATGGTCAACCCCGCCAGCGATCTCTTCGAACAGCACCCCGATTGGGCCATCCAACAGCCCCATCGCCCCCTGGAATTGAGCCGCCACCAACTCGATCTCGATCTAAGCCGCCCCGCCGTCCAGGATTTCGTCTGGAAGGTCGTGGACGGCACGTTAAGCACCCCCGGCGTCAGTTTCACCAAATGGGACGCCAACCGCTACGTCACCCAGCCCGGCTCCCCCTATCTGCCCGCTTCCGAGCAATCCGAACTGCTCATCGACTACGATTTCGCCCTCTACAGAATCATGGCCCGCATGGCCAGGAAATTCCCCAACGTCATGGCGATGGCCTGTTCCGGCGGCGGCGGCCGCGTTGACTACGGCGCGCTCAAATACTTCGATTCCTTCTGGCCCAGCGACAACACCGACCCCTTGAGCCGCGTCTTCATCCAATGGGGCATGAGCCATTTTTTCCCCGCCGAAGCCATCTGCTGCCACGTCACGCGCATGGGCCATCGCCCGCTAAAATTCGCCGTTGACGTCGCAATGAGCGGCGCCCTGGGCGTGGACATGGATCTAAGCCGCAACAAACCCGAAAACAACCGCTTCCTCACTTCCGCCATCAAACTTTACAAAGACGACCTCCGCGAAATCGTCCAACACGGCGACCTCTACCGCCTCGAATCCCCGTATGAAACCCCCGCCGCCGCCCTCGATTTCGTCACCCCCGACAAATCCCGCGCCGTTGTATTCATCTACCAGGTCAAACCCGGCCCCCAAAGCGCCGTGATTCTGCAAGGTCTCGACCCGCAACGTTCGTATCACATCCGCGAAGTCAACCTGCGCGAAGACGTCACATCATCGCTCGCCAAAAACGACACGGTAATCTCCGGTTCAGCCCTAATGCAGAGCGGCATAACCTCCCCCTGCCAAAACCAGTGCGACAGCGCCGTAATCGAATTGACCGAACAGCGTTAGTATATCAAAGCAATCCTATCGTTGCGATTAGGCTGGCCCGCCTCCTTTTGCTCTCCATCACCTTTGATGAGTCGTTTCCAGGATCGACGAAACCGCGCGTCGAAATGCCGATCAAAAAATCACTTGCCATGGAAAGCCTCTTTACTCAAAATCCCTCCCGGATTCCGCGACAACCAGATCATGACCGTTTTGACATTGCCCGCTCCATTCAAGG
>DATAXU010000270.1:0-16378 GCA_036272955.1 Verrucomicrobiia bacterium | reverse complement strand
GTTTCCGGCCCAACAGAAATTTTAGAAGTCAAATCCGCCATTCCTAACCCGTTTACCCATAAAGGCTTAACACCACCCATCGCCGCCACGAGGACAGACGCCCCCGGAACATTCGCCCGGTCGAACTCCGCAAGTTGATCCATCCAATCCATTTCGAGCCGAGTAAAACACATCCTTATTGAATTTTAGACGATTTTATGCGAATTTCTCACTTACAATTCCAGTGGATGGAAATCTAAGCTTGCGCATGGCGTCATTTTTACAATTGCGGGATATCGGCAAGTCCTATCGTTCTGTCCAGGACGCCCCCCCCGTCACAGTTCTGGACGCGATCAGCTTCAGCGTTGAGAAGGGAGAGTCGGTCGCCATCGTCGGCCCCTCCGGTTCAGGCAAGAGCACCCTGCTCAACATCATCGGCACGCTTGACCGCCCCACGCGCGGCCAGGTCCTCCTCGAGGGCGAAGACATCGCGCAACTCGACGAAGCCCGCCTCGCCGCCGTGCGCAATCGCCAAATCGGATTCGTCTTCCAGGCCCATCACCTGTTGCCGCAATGCACCGTCCTCGAAAACGTCCTCGTGCCCACGCTCGTTTCCGAGGACGCCCAAAGTCGCGTATCCGCCCCCGAGCGCGCGCGCCGATTATTGACACGCGTCGGCCTTGGCCCGCGTCTCGATCACCGCCCCGGTCAGCTCTCCGGCGGAGAACGCGGCCGCGTCGCCGTCGTTCGCGCCCTGATCAACCAGCCGCGATTGCTCCTCGCCGACGAACCAACCGGCTCCCTCGACCACGCCTCTGGCGCGGAGTTATCCCGCCTGCTCATCGAGTTAAATCGCGAAGAAAAAGTGACGCTGCTCGTCGTAACGCACGCCCCGGAACTGGCAAAGCAAATGGCCCGCTGTTTTCACTTGCTCGACGGCAAGCTCGCCTGAAATTTTTTCCGCACCCCGGCTTTCCGCAAATCAAACGGGTGAAAACCAAACCGCGGCGCCGGCGACCTCCAGCGAAATCGAAAATCCCCCTTCTCCGGCGCGACGAACCGCGGATCGACGACCGCCGAATGCACATCGTGTCCCTGCATCTGCCACTCGTTGAAATCAAACGAATCATCCAGCATCGGGTAGGACGAACCTTTGCCCGCGTTGAAGTAAATGTTATGGTCAATTTGAAAACCGTCCCCCGACCAATTCCCGGCAAAGACGCGCCCCGAATCGAAATAAATAATATTATTCGTCAAGATGAACCCGCAATGGCTTTCCACCCGCGTTCGTTGCAACTGGCCTTCCCGATTCATTGCGAAAATATTATTATAGACAAGATTGTCCTGCCCATAATGCTGGTGAAACCCCGCGCTCTGGCAGCGATAAACCACATTGCTTTCCAGCACGATATCCGAACTGCCCTCATCCGTGTAAAGCCCCCAACCGCCGTATCCGAAAACGTTCACGTCATGAATCAAATTGTCGCGCACCACCGTCCACGGCTGCGGCCCCAGCGTATAAACCCCGCCCATGTCGCTGAGCATTCCCTGGCCAATATCGTGGAGATGATTGTATTCGACGACATTGGCCCGGCACGGATTATCGTGATAACCCCACGTCCATCCCACGGAAATCGCCGTGTAAAACGTGTCATTGATTTCATTGTGGCTGACCAGATTCGAACTGCTCAACAAAACAAGCACCCCCACCGCTGGAGCGTTGACCAATCCAATGTGAAAAATGTGATTGTCGTCAATTGTATTTCCAAAATTCGGCGCCGCCTCCGCCGTCGCGCGATCAATGTCGCCCACCCGAACGCCGCCACCGCCGAGATCGGTCATAACGCATCCGGAGACTTGGTCACTGCTGCAGCCATGGCCAAAATCAATCGCGTAGCCGCCCAACCGCGTGAAGACACAGTTGCGCACCACGCAGTTCCGCGCCGATTTCGCCTCAAACGCCGCCCCAACTTCCACCGCAGCCTGCCAGTCCACGTCGCTTCCGCCGTCGAGGCGCCAGTCGGTCCCGGCAAAAGTGATTCCTTGAAAAACAATTCCCCGCACCGGGTCATCCGGCTGTCCTTCGATCCGCACCAATTGGTAAAGGTGCGGTGCGGTGATGACCGCCGAGCGCACGCCTTCGCCCGCATCTGGCCAATACGTCACGACCCCGCTTTGCCGATCCAGCCGCCACTGTCCGGGCCGCAGGGAATCGGGCGCATTTTCAATATAGTATCGGGCCTTCTTTTCCATGTTGTTGGCAAGGGCATCCCCGGCAAGTGTCACCGTATCTGTATTTGACCCCTGCGAAAATTCGCGAACCTGATTCCGCGTCTGTGCCCAGGCTGAGAACGCGACTAATTCCACGTCGCCCTCCAAAGCCCACTCCGGCTTGATGTCGCCCGGATGCACACGCAACACGGACGGATGGTCGTCGTCCTTTCCGCCCGCCGCGCGAAAAAAGCCCGAGGCAGGCAATCTCGTCCGCTGCTTCCGCTGGCCATTGACGAACAGTTCGTGGAATTGCCAGGCGCCATCCCGCGCCCATGGAATTTCCGCCTGCCACAAATTAGGGTTGGAGCGCAAATACCGCCATCCAGTGATTTGATATTCCCCGGTAATGACAGGCCTTTCCCCCGGCCAAGCCGCGATGACCAGTCCCGAATCCCGCGGCCCCAAAACCAGCGGACGATCCAAAGCATAAACACCCCCGCGCAAAACGATTTTTGGAGCAACGCCAGTCGCGCTGCTTCGCTCATCGCGAGATTTTTCCAGCGCAGCCGCGAGAGTCGCCAAAGGTCCGTCCGTTTCGTTTCGATCGGCCCGAGGTTGCGCGCCGGACCATTGATCATTGCCACCGGGCGCGACATAAATGGTCGTCCGACCCGCCAGCGCGAGAGAAGCGCCAAGGCACGCGAACATCACGCACAGAAACAGTTTCACTCGCGAAAATTCTGAAAGCTGACCGCCGCCGGAAACTCGTGACCGCGAACAGCGGCGATCACCGCCTGCAAATCGTCCTTGCTTTTGCCGGACACGCGGATGGCCTCGCCCTGGATTTGCGTGGTGACCTTCATCTTGGAATCCCGAATGAAGCCGGTGATTTGCTTGGCGACGGTCTGTTCGATGCCTTGTTTGATTTTGACGACCTGCCGGCTATGTCCCAATGGCGAAACATCCGGCGGCATCGACTCGACGCTTTTCAAGCTGATCTGGCGTTTGGCCAATTTATTAATGACGATCTCGTGCAACGCCTGGATTTTAAATTGATCGCCCGCGGAAAGCTTGATCTCGTTTTTCTCCAGCACAATCTCCGCGTTGCTCCCTTTGAAATCGAACCGGCTCGCCAATTCCTTTTTCGCCTGATTGACGGCATTTTCGATCTCCATCGAACTCACTTCCGAAACTATGTCAAATGACGGCATAAGGAATGTTAGGAAATCCTTCAAAGAATTCAAATCCAAACCAACTTGACCTTCGTTGCCCGCGAATCCCTCTGAACAACTTTATTTCGATTCAAAATTAACTCTTGACCGCGTGTTTCACACACCTATAGTGCCTGCACACAGATCCAAAAAATATGACAAAAAACCTCGTACGCCTCATTGTCGTCACTTGCTTTTTCGCGGCCATCGTTCGGCTGTCTGCTTTCCCGATATATGATCCCTTCGATTATACACCAGGCCAAACCCTTTGGGGCCAAACCGACGCCAACGGCGATTACTGGTGGGAAATCGATTCAGGCCAGGTCAATCCTCCCAACGCCATTCTCACCACCGGCGTCGAGGTAAACTACCCCGGTTTGCCGGCCAGCCTCGGGTATTCCGTCATCCTCTCCAACATCAATGGCGGCCAGGGCGCCCGTATGTTCGTCAATACCAATAACACCCTCGGTTTCTTCGGCAATGGCGCCTCAGGCGCGCCATATCCAGGGCCGATGGACGTTCTGGTTTCGATGGTCATCAACATTACCAACATATCCAGTCTTTCCACCTCCCCCGTTTATTGCTTCGGATTCAACGACCAGGGAACCGTCGCCACCCAGGGCGGCAATCCCGGGACGATGGTTTATCGGGTCTATTTCGAATCCGTCAACGGGACCGGCACTAACTATCAGATCGGCGTTTCCAAGCAAGGCGGCGGCGGCCACATCTACTTTGCCACAAACGTGCTCCAAACCTATCAAGACGTCTTCCTGGTCATGGACGAAACCATTACTAATTGCGGCGTCGGCGAACCGAATAGCTGTGATAGCGATATTGCGACCCTGTGGGTCGATCCTCCAGTCAGTTCCTTCGCCGCGAGCGTCGCACCGACTTATTCGGCTCAGGAAGCGGCTGGACTCGAAGCCAATCTGACCCCCTACACTTCGTGCTTCATGTTTGAGAACCGCGCCGTCAACACACCAAACGCCATCCTCGTCGGCCAATTCCGCATGGGAACCAATTGGTCCTGGGTCACCGGTGGCCCGGCCGTCTTGAACAACAATCCGGGCGCCTCAAATATTTACGCCACCAATTTCACTCTCGCCGTCACCCCGTTAAATAACGGCTCTCCCAATACATATCAATGGCAGTTGGACGGGGTCAACCTCGCCAATGGCCCCAGCATTTCAGGCTCGGGTTCCACCATCAGCGGTGCGACGGCCGCCACCCTTTCCGTGAGCAATTCGACTGGCCCCGACAGCGGCTCTTACTCGATCGTTGTTTCCAATTCCGTTGGCTCTTATACGTCCATTGTTTCGTCGGTGACCGTTTCGCAGCCAGAGGCCCCCTCCCTCATTTCCGAGCCAGGGCCTGCGACCGTCCCTCTCTATCCCGGCGGCAGCGATGTCATTTCGTTCTCGACCCAAGGATCCCCGCCCATCATGTATTATTGGTCTTCCAACTCTGTGGTTGTTGCAGTGACGACCAACGTCTCTACGTTGACCATCAGCAATGTTTCGGCCAGCGCGACAGTTTCTTGCAAGGCCAGCAACGCCTTCGGCTTCGCTAGCACCACACCGATCTCCATCCAGCTTCAACCGCTTCCCGTTGACCCGTACCCCCTGACCGTCATCAACGACAAGCCGATTGATTTTTGGCCTCTAAACGAAAAGCCGAACAATGGCTCGGGCAACACAGGAACGCCCGCAATTGACTACATGGGTGGCAACGATGGCTATTACACGAATACAATCCTCGGGCTTTCCGGCTACGCCACTGGCTTGTCTGAAGAACTCGGATATTCGACCCCCACCGACACCGAAACCGCGGCGGAATTCGGTTACTACCCATCCTTACCTTCGGCCGACAACGTGGTTGGCGGCATTTCGAACATCACCTTCACGGCTGTTCAAGACAGCCCATCTTTTTCAGTCGAGGCATGGGTGAACACGGAAGGAAACACCCCCAATCCGGGAACCATTATCGCAAAAGGCTGGGGAAGCGCCACTGTCGGCGGCGACCAGTTCAGTCTCGAATACGCTGGCACCGAGTGGCAGTTCTACGTCCGGGATGCCAGCGGCATAGGCACAGCCGTGAACTTCTCCGGCAGCACTGACACCAACTGGCACCACATCGTCGCAGTATGCGACATTCCGATTGCCACACTCTATCTCTATTTGGACGGGTCGCCCGTCGCCACCAACGGCGGCTTTCCAACCACGGGTGTTGGAACCAATACAATTGGAATCGAAAACATCCTGGACCCTGTGACTATTGGATCAGCCGGGTCAACTGGAACCGCCAATTTTGACAAGAACTGGCAGGGGGAAATCAACGACGTTGCAATCTACAAATATGCATTGACGGCCAGCCAGGTCGCCAATCACTACGTCGCGGCAGGCATCCCGCCCGAGATTCTTGTTCAGCCGCTGCAATCTACGAACATTAGTGCCGGTGGCACCGTGACAACCAGCGTCGTCGTTGAAGGCGCCCCGCCCTTGTCTTACCAATGGGTCAATGCCAGCGCCGTGCCGCTTGCAGGGCAAACCAATGCCACTCTCGTATTGACAGATGTGACCACTAACAATACCTATTCCCTCGTGGTCACCAACCCATACGGCAGCAATGCTTCGCAGGGGATTCTGGTCAATGTGGTTTATGCGCCGGCAATAATTCAGGATATCACGCCTTCCGCCAACTTCGCCGTTGTCGGTTCGACCACTTCGTTCTCCGTTGACGTGGACGGCGCGCCGCCGATAACTTACCAATGGACGTTTAACAACGGGACGACCACCGTCAATTTGCCCACCGGCGGACGCTTCGGCGGCGCCACCAGCAATGTGCTCACAATTACCAACGTCCAGCTTTCCGATGCGGGCAGCTATCAGCTCTCCGCCAGCAACGCCTACGGCGGCCCTGTGCTCAGTGGTCCTGGGTCTTTGGGCGTCACTCCGACTCTTAGTTTCTTCGACGACAGCGGCAACGGCTTCGTTAGTGAAGCGAACCCCTCATCTGCGTTGCAATATGAAGACGGGGGCGTCTTCCTCACTGCAAACATCGGGGCCGAAAATACCGCGACCTTTTATCAATCCCCGGTTTATATCGGTGCCTTTGACGCCTCGTTCAGTTATCAGCTCAGTACGGGCACCAACTCCAGCGCCGCGAATGGCGTCACTTTCTGCATCCAAAATGACCCGCGCGGAGCGGCGGCCATTGGCGGCGACGGGAACCAACTGGGAGTCGGCACCCCCAACGCGATCACCCCGAGCGTGGAGTTGGAGTTTAATATTTACGAGGCCAATGGCATCGGCGGCGCGGGTATCGCCGTTGAAACCAATGGCGCCATTGGCACAGTCCACTCCACCGGCCCGGTGAACATTAACAGCGGCGACACCATCGCCGTTGACCTCACTTATCTTAGCGGTGTTTTGACAATCAACCTGGCGGACAACACCGTCGGCACGCAATTCACTCTCACGACGAATATCAATATCCCCGCCAAAATCGGCACCAACCTCGCCTATGTCGGGTTCACTGGCTCCGACGGCGGAAGCAAATCGACGCAACAAGTGACCGATTTCAGTTTTGTCAGCGTGCCCAGCCTGACCATCCTCCCACCCGGAAGCCAGCCGACGATTAGCTGGACCAGTTCCGTGGGCGATTATGTCTTGCAGGAAACTTCTTCGTTGCTCTCCACCAATTGGGCGACAGTGACCAACGTTCCCGCGACAGTGAACGGCCAGAATCAAGTGACGGTAGCGCCCGGCGGCAGCGCCGAATTTTACCGTCTCAGCCTGCCATAACATTACCCGCCAAACAGCCGCTAATGTTGTTGAGCGGGGTCTGCCCCGGCCAGTGCGGCGGCGCGTTCCGGGAAAAGAATGCGCCCCAGAAATTGGCCGGTGTGGCTGCCAGGGGTGCGGGCGATTTTTTCCGGCGGCCCCTCCGCTACGATCCGTCCTCCGCCCGCGCCGCCCTCCGGGCCGAGGTCGATCACCCAGTCGGCTGTTTTTATCACGTCCAGATTATGCTCGATAATCAACAGCGTGTTGCCCGCATTGCGCAATTTGAACAGAACATCCAGCAGTTTGGCCACGTCGTGAAAATGCAGGCCGGTTGTCGGCTCGTCCAAAATGTAAAGCGTATGCCCCGTCGCTTTGCGGCTGAGTTCGCCTGCAAGCTTGATGCGTTGCGCTTCGCCTCCGCTCAATGTGGTGCCGGATTGTCCAAGCCGCACGTAGCCCAAACCGACTTCCGCCAGCGTCAGGCACGGCTCATAAATCTTCGGCACCGCGCGGAAGAACGTCGTCGCCTCATCCACAGTCATGTTGAGGACGTCGGCGATATTCATCCCCTTGTAGTGAATTTCCAGGGTCTCGCGATTGTAACGCCTGCCGTTGCAGGCTTCGCAGGTCACATAGATCGGCGGCAAAAAGTGCATCTCTATTTTAATCAACCCGTCCCCCTGGCACTTTTCGCATCGCCCGCCCTTGACGTTGAAACTGAAACGCCCCGCTTCGTAACCACGGATTTTGGCCGCCGGCAGTTTTGCAAACAGGTCGCGGATCTGGTTGAACATTCCCGTGTAAGTGGCGGGATTGCTCCGCGGCGTGCGGCCAATCGGTGTTTGGTCGATGACAATGACTTTATCCAACGATTCGAATCCGCGCAAAACCCGGTGGCGTCCGGGCTGTTCTTTGGACCCGTAAAACTTGCGGAACAACGCCCGTCGCAAAATATCGTCCACCAGCGTGCTTTTTCCCGACCCGCTCACACCCGTCACCACGGTAAAAGCCCCCAGCGGAATGCGCGCGTCGATGTTTTGGAGGTTATTCTCATTCGCGCCAAGAATCTCCAGCCAGCCCCGCGCAGGAGAAGGTTTGATCCGCGTTTTCGGGACGGCGATTTTTAGCTCGCCCTTGAGATACTGCCCCGTCAGTGATCGCGGGCTTGCCTCAATTTCAGCAACAGTCCCCGCCGCCACCAATTCGCCTCCACGCACCCCTGCTCCAGGCCCCAGGTCCAGGACGTAATCGGCCCGCCGGATCGTGTCCTCATCATGCTCCACGACCAATACTGAATTGCCGAGGTCGCGCAGCCCTTCAAGCGATTTCAGCAACCGCTCGTTATCGCGCTGATGCAAGCCAATGCTCGGCTCGTCAAGAATATAAAGGACTCCCACCAACCCCGCCCCAATCTGCGTGGCAAGCCGTATGCGCTGCGCTTCGCCGCCAGAAAGAGTCCCGCTTTCGCGATTCAGCGTGAGATAACCAAGGCCCACATTTCTTAAAAAGGCCAGGCGCGCCCGGATTTCCTTGATCAGTTCCGACGCAATTTTCTGCTCAAACTCGGTCAGTTTCAAATGGACGAAAAACTCATCCGCCTTTTCGACGGACATCGCGCAAACGTCCATGATCGAATACCCAGGCACCTTCGAAGGCGGCCTCGGCGCGAACGCCCCCAAAGTCACCGCAAGAATCTCCGGTTTCAGCCGCCGGCCATTGCAGGCATCGCACGGTTCCGGGTTCATGAAACTCTTCAGCCGGTTCTTGGTGAATTCGCTCTCACTCTCGACGTACAACCGTTCAAGGTTCGGAATGATCCCCTCAAAAGCCTTTTTCGAATTGCTGATTTTTCCCGCCCGCCAAAACGTGAAGTCGATTTCCTCCCCGCCCGTGCCGCGCAACAATTTTTGTTTAAAATCCTCCGGCAGCTCCTGCCACGGCATTTCCATGTTCTGTCCGAAATGCCGCGCCATCCCCCGCAACAACGCCTTGTAATACACGATCAATCGCTTGGTTCCGCGACGCCAGGGCAGCACCGCGCCATTTTCCAGCGTTTTTTCCACATCGGGCACGACGAGATTCGGATCAAACACCAGCTTCTGGCCAAGCCCGTGGCAGACCGGACAAGCCCCCAGCGGCGAATTGAACGAAAAATGTTTGGGCGTCGGCGGCTCAAAACTTTGGCCCGTCGAAGGACTATAATTGCGATTGGAATGAATCGATTCAGTCCACACGTTCCCATCGGAACCCCCCGCTTTCTCACCCGCCTGTTGCAGCAACGCCAGCCGCCCATCGCCCCACTTCAACGCCGTTTCCACCGAATCGCTCAATCGCACTCGCACCTTTTCGTCAATCACCAGGCGATCCACAATGGCATCGATCGAATGGCGTTGCTTCGGATCCAGCTTCACGCGCACGTTGCTGCTCAATTCCACCAATTCCCCATCGACCCGCGCGCGAACAAACCCTTCGCGGGCGAGCCGCTCGATGACATCGCGAAATTCCCCCTTCTGTTTGACAACAACCGGCGCCAGCAACATCACACGCGTCTTAAGCGGAAGCGCGAGGATTTTATCCACGATATCGCTGGTCGTCTGGCGCGAAATCGGCTCGCCACTGATCGGGCAATGCGGCCGCCCCACATTGGCGAAGAGCAGCCGAAGATAATCATAAATCTCGGTCGTCGTCGCGATGATCGACCGCGGATTGCTCGCCGCCCCGCGTTGTTCAATCGCGATGGCCGGCGAAAGCCCCTCAATGAAATCCACCTCCGGCTTTTCCATCTGGTCGAGAAACTGCCGGGCATACGCGGACAGCGACTCGACGTATTTGCGCTGCCCCTCCGCGTAAATGGTGTCAAAGGCCAGCGAGGATTTGCCCGAGCCGCTTAACCCCGTGATGACGACAAGTTTATCGCGAGGAATGGCCAGGCTTAGATTCTTTAAGTTATGCTGGCGCGCGCCGCCGATTTTGATGAATTCCTTGGCCATGAGTCCGAATTCTGCAATTAGAGCATTCGGTCAGCCTAAGGTAAAACGCCCCAAAAGAAAAGGCCGTTTCGTTGCAAAATCAATCAGCTTGCGATTAGTGCTCGTCTGTTTGCACTATTTTCGTAATGAGCCACGCCGTGCAAACCCAGGGGAACTGGATTTCCTTCTCTTTGAGGATTGTCCGCTGCGCCCTGACCATTGCGTTTTGGTTCACCGTCCGCCCTGCGGATCTCGCCGCCGCCACCCTGCCGAACTATTTCGTCCACAATTTGCTGGTGCAGGATGGCCTGCCCGAAGACTCCGTGACGGCCGTCGTTCAAACCAGCGACGGCTATCTTTGGCTCGGCAGCTACAGTGGTTTGGCAAGGTTCGACGGAGTCCATTTTACCATATTTGACAGCGGTAACACTCCTGAAATGCCCAGCAGCCGCATTACCTGTCTCTTTGAAGACAAGGACGGCACGTTATGGATGGGCCATGAAGCCGGCGAATTGACGCGGTACGACACCAATGGCCATTTCCATTCGGAACCGGTTCGCGCCGCCTGGAAAGGCCGGAAGATTTTCGGTATCGCCGCCGACGAAACCGGCGACCTCTGGCTTATCAATGACCAGGGCATCCTCGGCCGCGTAAAAGACGGCGCCGTTTTAAATCCGACCCCCGGCCGAAGGGAAAAATTGGTCGGTTTTGCGGGTGCGAACGACGGATCGGTCTGGGTGACGCGCGACGGCTACGGCTCCGTTCTCCGGCGCGGCGCCCTGTCCCCGCAGGCGCTGGACGGCCCGCCCGAAGATTCGTATGTCCAGGGGATTTGCCCAAGCCGCGACGGCAATCTTTGGGTGGCAAGCCAAACTCGTCTGCGCAAATGGGCGGGAACAAACTGGGTTGGCAACGGATTGCCCGCGCCTTGGGGTTGGTCGCCCCTGACCGCGTTCATCGAAACCCAAACCGGCCTGCTCGCCGCGGGAACGCAGGACAAGGGACTTTATTTGGTCAGCCCCGAAGGTGAAACCCTGAACTTGAACCGCACCAATGGCTTGTTGAATGATTGGATACGCAGTCTTTGCGCCGACCGCGAAGGCGATTTGTGGGTTGCCACCGGCGGCGGCGGCGTCGGCATTCTCCGCGCAAGCTGTGTCGCAACGGTAAACCCTTCCGATCAATGGCAGGGCCGCCCGGTTCTGTCCGTCTCACCAAGTCGCGACGGGGGCGTGTGGGTCGGCACCGAAGGCGCCGGCTTGTATCACTTCCACGACGGCCAATGGTCCCATTTCGGCTCTGACACCGGCCTGCTGAATCTGTTTGTTTGGTCGGTGACTGAAGATACTGCCGGCCGCCTCTGGGCGGGCACCTGGGGCGCCGGTTTATTCGCCATGAAAGATAACGTATTCGTCCCTGCGCCCGGCATTGAGCAAATCACCGTTCCGATGCCCGCGCTCGCGACCAGTCCCGCCGGCGGATTATGGGTCGGCACAGAGTCCGGCTTGCTCCGCTACAATGGAACCAACGGCGCCTGGTTCGGCCACACTCGCGAAGCTGTCCGAACGGATGTCCGCGCCATCGTTGAGGACAGCAGCGGTTCCGTCTGGTTCGGCATGTTGGGCGGAGGACTGGGGCGCCTGGTGAATGGTGAAGTGCAACGTTTTGGAAAAGCCGACGGTCTCTCCAGCGATTTCGTCCAGTGTTTGCATCTCGATGCCGATGGCGCGCTCTGGATCGGAACTTCCGGTGGCGGCCTGGATCGTTTGAGAAATGGCAAATTCGCCGCCATCACCGCCCGCCAAGGTCTTCCCAACAATATCATCGGTTGCATCATTGATGACGGCTGCGGCAGCTATTGGCTGAGTTCGCATGCGGGCATCATCCGGGTGGCAAAAGCGCAATTGGACCTTTGCGCCGACGGCAAAACCAACCTGCTCCACGCCGTTACCTACGGCAAAAGCGACGGATTGCCCACGTTGGAATGTTCCACCGGCTTTGAGCCTTCCGGCTGCAAAACATCCGATGGCCGCCTCTGGTTTCCGACTGGCAAAGGCTTGGTCGCCATCGATCCAAAAGACATCCATTTCAACAATCATCCCCCGCCCGTCGCCATCGAGGAAGTGCGGGTCGATGGCCGCGCCTACGCTCCCCATGCAAACGCCGCTGGCCCTTTGCGAATTGCCCCCGGTCAGCACCGCATTGAAATCGACTACACCGCCCTGAGTTTTGTCGCCCCGGAAAAAGTCCGTTTTAAATATCAACTTGAAGGATTGGAAGCCGGCTGGCAGGACGTCGGGGTCAAGCGCAGCGCCGACTTCACCTATCTCCCGCCGGGCAATTATCGCTTTCACGTCATTGCCTGCAACAACGACGAAGTCTGGAATAACACAGGGGCCGAATTTGCGTTCGATCTCCTTCCCTACTTTTGGCAGACCTCGTGGTTTGCGATCCTGTCCGGCGCCCTGATTGTCGCGTCCGTCGGTTTTGGCGTCCATCTGGATGCCCGTCGCCGAATGCATCGCCGCCTCGAAACATTGGAACGCCAACGCGCCGTCGAACGCGAACGGGCGCGCATCGCCCGTGATATCCATGATGATTTGGGCGCGCGCCTGACTCGAATTTCCCTCTTGAGCGACGGCATTCCCACCAACACCATCCATCCCCCCCAGGCCGGCGACGCCCTCAAGAGAATTTTCAACACCAGCCGCGAATCCGTGCAAGCCCTCGATGAAATCGTCTGGGCCGTCAATCCGCGATTCGACACCTTGGAAAGTCTCGCCAGTTACCTTGGCAATTTCGCGCAGGACATCCTGGAAACCGCCGCCATCCGCTGCCGACTCGACATGCCGGTCCATCTGCCCGTCCGCGCGCTGACCACCGAAGTCCGCCACAATGTTTTTCTCGCCTTCAAGGAAGCATTGAATAACGTGCTCAAACACGCCGCCGCCACCGAAGTTCGGGTCTC
Organism: Verrucomicrobiia bacterium; assembly: GCA_036272955.1. Taxonomy (GTDB): domain Bacteria; phylum Verrucomicrobiota; class Verrucomicrobiia; order Limisphaerales; family Palsa-1400; genus DATAUD01. The sequence goes on along the minus strand of DATAXU010000270.1, from coordinate 3,252 downwards.
TCTCGCTCTGGAGTCGGACGCCTTGGTGCTATCCATCGAAGACAACGGGAAAGGGTTCAATCTCGCAACTCCCGCCAGCGCAAGGGGAGATTCCGACACCGGTTGCGGTCTCAACAACATGCGCCAGCGACTCGCCGAAATCGGCGGCCGCTGTGAAATCCAAACCGCTCCCGGCGCCGGCGCAAAAGTGCGCTTCACCCTCCCATTCAAGGCCAATTTCGCCCCATGATTCAATTCAGACTTCCACCCTCATTTTGTCCTCATTATAGATGACGATACATTTGATTTTCCTTTCACTATGATGACGCGAAACGTGAACATTGCAGTGTCGATTGTCGAAGATGACGCTCCCGCGCGCCAAATCCTGGCCGGCCTGATCGCCCGTGCGGAAGGCTTTCACTGCGTTGGACAACATGCCAGCGCCAAAAGCGCCCTCGACCACCTGCCCCACGAAAAACCGGACGTCGCCTTGATGGACATCAATCTCCCCGGTCTCAGCGGCATCGAATGTGTGCGCCGATTGAAACCCATGTTGCCCGACACCCAGTTCGTCATGCTCACAGTCTATGAAGATGCCGATCACATCTTCGACGCCTTGTCCGCCGGCGCCAGCGGCTACCTCCTTAAACGCGCTTCCCGCGAAGGCTTGCTCGCAGCCCTCCAGGACGTTTACGCCGGCGGTTCTCCCATCACCAGCAGCATAGCCAGGAAAATCGTGCAATCTTTTCGCCCTGCCAGTCCCGGCGCGCCAAAGCCAAATGAACTCTCCCAGCGCGAACAGGAAGTCCTCGGCCTTCTGGCCAAAGGCTACATCGGCAAGGACATTTCCGACGCCTTGGGCATCAGCTCGACAACCGTGAGCACCTACGTCCGCCGCATTTACGAGAAACTCCACGTCCATTCGCGCGCCCAGGCCGTCGCCACTTACGCCCGGATCAATCTCAACGAGGGCCGCTGGACCAAACGCCCCTAAATATCCCATAATAACATGGGGCTACACAAAATCATCTGAATACAAACGGCCTCACCGCCGTCCAAATGTGATTGCCCTCAAGGGCTTGTTCTTTGAAAGAACTGGCAGGAGCAGGGATGGTTTTGCGCGCTGCGAAGGGCGAAGCCCCTTTATCCTTCTCGCTCCAGGACAAAGTGAGTCAAACCCAGTCAAAATTCATTTCGCAAATAGCTACATTTCAGCGTCTTACGCAATAGAATAGCGTCAAGACTTGACCCGCCGGGTCACGGCCAGTAAAGGCTAATCAAGGTTAATCAAGGTTGGTGGCCTCCGCCTTGTCCTCTGTTTAGAGGACTATACAGCTTTTCCCCTCTTTGAAACAATCGGTGAAATGAAGCCCATCTTTTTATCCAACTCCACAATTCTATGAAAAGACACGTCTTATTTCTATCCGGATTGCTCGCAGTTGCCGTCTCAGCCCATGCCCAAACCCTGCTCAATTCCTGGGAAAACTCCCTCGAAGGCTGGACGATCCTTGAAACCAACATCTGGAGCACGACCGGTTTCAGCACTACGACTGGAGTTACAGCGGGAAGCTATAGCTGGCAATTGACCGCCGCCCAGGGCCCCGATTACGGCGCCGCCCTGCAAGGCCCGAGTTCCACCAGCCTCACCGCCATCCTCGCAAAAACAGTGTCGATCAGCCTGGACGTGGATGTCCCCGCTGGCGGAAGTTTTGGTTACTACGAGCAATGGGACTTGGAAGTGGACCAGCCCGGCGGAGCTGGCAACCAGTCCGTGGACGGCTTCAGCTACCCTGCGGATTCCAACATCGGCGGCAACACAACATTGACCTGGTCCATCCCCGCCAGCCTTGCCACGGCGATCGCCGCCAACCCCACTCTCCCCTGTTCCTTGGTCTTCCAGATCGGCGGCGGCTATAACTCCAGCGGCACCAACACGATGTTTCTGGACAACCTCCGCGCCAATCTTTACGGCCCCGCAAATTTGTGGGTGCGCGAAACCTGGGACGGTGACACCGGCGAGATCTATCCCACGGTAACACCCCTTACCAACGACATCTCTTCCGTGGGTTTCAATGCCAGCGCCCCCTGGGTTACGAATCCCAGGGAAAGCGGCCTTCTCAATGGCACCAACACGACGCCCACCAACACGCTCCTCATGGCCGTTCGCGGCGAGCAAGAGTTCGGCTTTGCGGAACCGGATACCATGGGCCTGCCTTCCACCCTCAATGGCGCCACCTCCGCCATGGTCCAGGACAACAGCTTCGACGGCCATGGAGGCATAACATTGTGGTCGGATGGCGATTTCATGACCCGCCCGCTTGCCGCCAATAACTTCATCAATTTTAACGTCGAAGGCGAGTATTGGTTCGCAATGACCATTGGAATGATCACGGACGCACAATACTCCGGCGACATCCCCGCGTCGGGAGGCGGCGGGATAGGTTTCTCCGATGGTAGCGATACCAACGCCAGTTTTATCGCCATCGGTGTTACCGGCACCAATGTCTATCTTGGCCCAACCAACGTCGGCAACCCGTTCGGAACCACGAACGTCTCAAAATCCGTCTATATCTCGCAAGGCACACTGGGCCAGCCCGGCAATACCAATTCCCTCATCTACAATCCCTACAATGACCCGGCCTATGGCCCCGGAGCCAAGGATGTTTTTGGCAATCCTGTTTGCACGCAGGACGGCGGCCCTAGCCTGACAAATTTCACCGGCGGCCCCTACTATGTCAGGGCCTACGGCACGAACAAACAGGGAACAGTCTATGGTGACGGCATCCTCGTGCTTGGCCACCTGCGAACTCATAGCGACGGCTCCGCCACTCTGGATGCCAAGACTTATATCGCCGCTAACAACGATCAGTTGGACCTCGCCACCAATGGTTTCAATGCAACCAATATTCAGTGGGATTGCAGCTATGGGTTTAATTTCAATGGCACCATGACTAGCATGTTGGCTTTTGAAAACGGCGAGTTTCCTTTCTTCATTTACGCCTTCCGCGCCAGCACCAACCTCGCCGATGTCGTCGGCATTGATCCCGGCTACATCACGGCGGCTCCCCTGGCCAATACCTATACCGGCTATCCGCTGAACATGACGAACTACGCCGCCGAAGCCAATCTGAATTCAAGTCAAGTCCTGGCGGGTAACGGTTCGTATGGAACGCTCACCTACCAATGGTACCAAAACGGCGCTCTTATCCCCGGTGCCACATCGCAATACCTCAATATCCCCAACGCCGCCACCAATGATTCCAGCATGCCCGC
>DATAXU010000269.1:0-24141 GCA_036272955.1 Verrucomicrobiia bacterium | reverse complement strand
TCCGCGGCCACGGACGGCTTTTCAGCAATGATAAGTGCTTTGCCCATGCAATTATTCTGAGTATTCGCTGCCTCTAAATCGGGAAGGTGGCTTAAAGACAACGTGAAGTCAATAGCCGCCCAAAAGATCGGGCTTTAACGCGAATTCGCCGGATTCGCCTTATTTGCCCAGGCAAAATTGGCTGAAAATCGCGTCCAGCAAATCTTCCGTCGTCGTTTTTCCAACGATTTCACCCACCGCATTGGCTGCGATTCGCAGGTCCATCGCCGCCAGTTCCAGGCCAAGGTTCGTCTCCAATGCGCCCGCCGCGCGCTCCACCGCCGCGCGTCCGCGCCGCAACGCGTCCTCGTGCCGGGCGTTGATCATCGCTTCCAGCATTTCCGCGCCGATCTCCCCCGCCCACACTTTCCCTTTGATCGCGTCCTTCAAATGCTCAATCCCTTCCCCCCCAAGACAGCAAACATCCACCGCCTCCGTTCCCGCCGGCAATTCAAGCCTCTGCGTCAAATCGATTTTGTTGCGCACAACGATTCGCTTCTTGCCTCCGAACTCGGCCAACAGCGCCCCGTCCGCGCTCGACAATGGTTCCGCCCCGTCCAAAACATGCAAAATCAATTCCGCCGCCGCCAGCGTCCCCCGGCTGCGCCGCACACCCTCCATCTCGATCTCGTCCGCGGCATCGCGCAATCCTGCCGTGTCAATAAAAACAATCGGGATGCCCCGCACGTTGGCGGTTTCTTCGATCGTGTCCCGCGTCGTGCCCGCAATTGGCGAGACAATGGCCCGGTCGTGGCCCAGCAATTGATTGAGCAGGCTCGATTTCCCCACGTTGGGCCGACCGATAATCGCCGCGCGAATGCCCCGCCGCAGCGTTCGCCCGTCGCCCGCGGTGCGCAGCAATTCGTCCATGAAACGCCCCGCTCCGCGCAACCGCTCCAGCAATTGCTCTCGCGTGTCGGGCGCAATGTCCTCGTCGGGAAAATCAATGTGCGCCTCCACGTGCGCCAGCGTTTTCATCAAGTCATCGCGCAATCGGTTGATGCGTTGCGAAAGTTTTCCCGCCAATTGCTCCCGGGCCGCCGCCGCCGCCAATTCCGTGCGCGAATGAATCAAGTCCGCCACCGCCTCCGCCTGCGCCAAATCGATGCGCCCGTTGAGAAACGCCCTACGCGTGAATTCGCCCGGCAACGCCAGTCTCGCGCCGTTTTCCAAAACGGTGTCCAGCACCATTTTCGCGGGCACCATCCCGCCGTGGCACGAAATCTCCACCACATCCTCGCGCGTGAATGTCCGCGGCGCGCGCAACACGCTGAGCAACACCTCATCGACGACCGCCCCTCCGCGCACGATGTTCCCAAAATGAATTGTGTGCGTCGCTGCTGCCGAAGGCTGGACGCTCTTTTTGCCGGCAGCCCGAAAGCTCGCGTCGGCGATGGCCAGCGATTGCGGCCCCGACAGCCTTACCACCGCAAGGCCCCCTTCGCCCAGCGGCGTCGCAATCGCCGCGATCGTATCGCCCGCGTTATCGTTGTTCGAGGAAGGCACGGGCTTTTTGGTAACTTTTGCGATGAAGATAGTGCAACAAATCGCGGTCGGTTTCTTTTGGCAATTGACCCGTCAACGTCTCCAGCCGCGCGAAGAGCGGCCGCAAATCCGGTTTCGGATTCGCCGTCGCCATTTTCCCGACGCTCTCCTCCAACGCCACCAGCGCGTCGAGGATTTCCTGTTCGGTCTTGGTCATAAGGAAAACCACGATAACTCCAATCGGACAGAAAAGCATGGCGAAAAACATTTCAATGGTGTAGAAATAATTACCCTGTGGAATTCAGAGAGCAAATACGCATTGTACATGGACAAATCTAATTGTGCCCCGGCCTTTCTTGGAATCGAATGTGGAGGCACACACACAACCGCCCTCCTCGCTGCCGGCCTCACCCAGCCTGTTCTTCGCGCCGAATTTGGCCCCGCCAACCTGCGCCTTCTCGACGACGCGGCCCTCGCCGCCCATTTCAACGCCGTGGATGGCATTCGCCGCGAGGCGCCCGCCCCGCTGACGGGAATTGCCATCGGCATGGCCGGCGCCCGCACGGAGTCCGATCGCCAACGCATCCGCTCCGCCGCCGCAAAAATTTGGCCCAATGTCCCGTGCTACGCCACGAATGATTTGGAAACCGCCCTCGCCGCGCGCGATCGCGACGCCGATTCAAAATTCGCCGCGCAAATCCTCATTCTCAGCGGCACCGGTTCCTGTTGTTATGGCCGGACTCCCGGCGACGCCATCGCCCGGGTCGGCGGCTGGGGGCATATTTTGGGGGACAAGGGCAGCGGCTACGAAATCGGCCTGCGCGGCCTCAAAGCCGCCGTTTATTATTTGGACCGCGACGGTCGCTGGACCGCTTTGGGCCGCAATATCCTGCAATCCCTCCAATTCAACGAACCGGAAGAATTGATTGACTGGGCCAAAACCGCGAGCAAGACCGAAATCTCCGCGCTGGCCGTTCAGGTTTTCGCCGCCGCGGCTGCCCGTGATGAAATCGCCGCCGACATCCTCGAAGCCGCCGCCGAATCGCTCGCCAACGATGGATATTACTGTGCGCTCCGGTTGGTCAAGAAGAAATCGCGCGTCGGTTTTCTCCTCGCCGGCAGTGTCCTGCTCCAGCAGCCCGAATTTGCCCATCGCGTCCGCCTGCGCCTGAAAAAACTCTGGCCCAGCGCTGTCATTGCCGAACTGAAAAGGGAAAGCGCCTGGGGCGCACTGTCCCTGGCCCAGGAACATTTTGGAAACGGAACCACATCGCCCGACTCGGTCAAAGACATTTCGCCGCCCCCGTCGGTGCTCCCCACATCCCGCGCGCTTTCGCCGACCGAAATGCGAAATCCCCGGTCCCTCGCGTTAGACCGCCTCTCGCTTTCCAAGGCGGTTCTTCTGATGCTCCAGGAAGAATCAAAAATCAGCCGCGCATTGCTCAAGGAACGCCGCAACATTGAACGTGTTGTCGCCATGGTCGTCACTTCGTTTCGTCGTGGCGGAAGGCTTTTCTACGTTGGCGCCGGAACCAGCGGACGTCTTGGAATTTTGGACGCCTCGGAGTGTCCGCCCACTTTTCGCACCCCTGCCGACCGCGTCCAGGGAATCATCGCCGGCGGCCAAAGCGCCATTTGGAGTTCCGTCGAAGGCGCCGAAGACAGCCCCGCCGCGGGCGCCGCGGCCATTCACTATCGCGGCATCAGCGAGCGCGATGTCGTCATCGGAATCGCCGCCAGCGGACGCACCCCCTTTGTGTGGGGTGCCCTGCTCGCCGCCAAAGCCAAAGGCGCGCGGACCGTTCTGCTCGCCTTCAATCCCTACCTCGTCATTCAAAAGGCAAACCGGCCGGACATCGTCATTGCTCCGAACGTCGGCCCGGAAGTATTGACAGGCTCAACGCGCCTCAAAGCCGGCACCGCAACCAAGATCATTCTCAACGCCATCACCACTCTCGCGATGGTTCGAATGGGAAAAGTCCTCAGCAATCTCATGGTCGATCTGTCCGCTTCCAACGTAAAATTGCGCGAGCGCGCCGTGCGCATCGTCCAGGCCGTCACCGGCGCCGACGCCCCTTCCGCGCAAGCCGCCCTCGAGGAATCGAAATGGATCGTCAAAAGCGCGTGTCAGCGTTTGCTGTGAAAACCCGCCTCATTCTTGTGCTGGGAATTTCCGTCGCCATGATCCGCGCCGCCGCCGCCGCCGGCATTCCTGACCCCGTCGGCCTTGAACTCGAAAGTCTCAGCGGCCAGATGCGCGGGAATAGGATCGCAACGCTGGAAAAGGTCCGAAATCTCGGCTTTAAATACGTGGAACTGGTCGGCGACTACGGCCAAACCCCCGGCGAACTCAAAACAGAATTGCGCGCGCACGGCCTCATCGCCACGAGCGCGCATTTTCCATACACAAAGTTCAGCGGCGACCCCAATCTTCCCCAGGAAGCAGTGGCGCTCGGCCTGACCTATGTCGGATGTCCCTCGTTGCCGCAACGGGATGCTTTGGATGAGGAGGGAGTCCTTCGCGCCGCCGCCATGTTTAATCGCGCTGGAGAAGCGATGACTGCCCACGGCCTGAAATTCTTCTACCATCCCCACGGCTACGAATTTAAGCCGTATAAAAATGGCACCCTGTTCGATTTGCTGGTCGAGAAAACCGATCCCCGCTATGTGCATTTCCAGATGGATATTTATTGGATTGTTCACGCCGGCCAGGACCCCGTGAAATTGCTCCGGCGCTATCCCGACCGCTGGGTTTCGATGCATTTAAAGGACATGAAAAAAGGCGCCCCAACCGGTTTGTTTAACGGGAACCTTGTCCGGGGCGATTGCGTCCCCCTCGGCCAGGGCCAAATCGACATCGTGAAAGTGATCGAGACCGCGCACCAGGTTGGTGTCAGGTCATTTTTTATCGAAGACGAGTCGGCCTCGCCCGAAAAGGAAATTCCGCAAAGCCTCCAATTCCTCCGCGCCGCAAAATGGTAGGCGCGGCGCGTGCCCGCTATTTCGGCCGGTCTTTGTCGTTGCGCAATTCATCGCGCAACCACACCAGCAACGCCACTCCAAAACAAATTGCCAGCCCAACCGGCACGCCAATCACGCCCCAAAAATTCAAATTGCTATCGGTCATAATTCCGCTTCAAGTTTGTCCGCCTCCGCCCGATTGTAAAGTGCTTTTTTATCGCCGGTCGTCCTGCTATGCTCGCCGCCGATGGCTATTTCCGCATCACAGCGCCAGCGTTTGCTCCGCCGGGCCCGCGCCGCGATGAAACACGCCTACGCACCTCATTCCAAATTCCGCGTCGGCGCCGCCATCCTGTTGCGCGATGGCCGCGTCTTTTCCGGTTGCAATGTCGAAAACGCCTCCTACGGTTTGACCATCTGCGCCGAGCGCAATGCCATTTTTTGCGCCGTCGCCCAAAGTTCTAAAAAACCGGAAATCATTGCCGCCGCCGTTGTCAATCATCTCGGCGTCCCGTGTTCCCCCTGCGGCGCGTGCCGCCAGGTCCTCGCGGAATTCGGGCAGCGCGCCGTCGTCTGGTATCTCGGCCCTGCCGGCATCGTCCAAAGAACCATGCAGGAATTGCTGGTGGATGGCTTCAGTTTGTGTCCCAATGAGCCGGATGCGACCTCTTGATTTGGTCCGCAAAAAACGCGACGGCGGAGAACATTCGCCCGAGGAAATTTCGTCCCTTGTCGATGTCTTCACTCGCGGCGCCGTGCCCGATTATCAAATGGCCGCCTGGCTCATGGCCGTTTTCCTCCGAGGAATGTCCGATGCCGAAACCGCCGCCCTCACCGATGCCATGATGCGCTCCGGCCGCGTCCTCGACTTGACTGCCATGCCCGGCGTCAAGGTGGACAAGCATTCCACCGGCGGCGTCGGCGACAAGACTTCGCTGATCCTGGCGCCCATCGTCGCCGCGGGCGGTTTGAAGGTCCCGATGATCAGCGGCCGCGGCTTGGGCCACACCGGCGGCACGCTCGACAAACTCGAGGCCATCGCCGGCTTCAATGTCAATCTTCAGCTTGACAGGTTTTTCGAAGTCCTCGGCCAGGCTGGCTGCGCGCTCATCGGACAGACGGCCGAAATCGTTCCCGCTGACAAGAAGATGTACGCGTTGCGCGACGTGACCGCCACGGTCGAAAGCTCCGCCCTCATCTGCGCCAGCATCATGAGCAAAAAACTCGCCGAAGGCATCGATGCCCTCGTGCTCGATGTCAAAACCGGATCCGGCGCTTTCATGAAACGCCCGGAGGACGCCGAACACCTCGCGCAAATGATGGTCCAGACGGGCCACCGCATGGGGAAAAAAATGGTCGCACTCATTACGGACATGGATCAGCCATTGGGCCGCGCCGTTGGCAACAGCCTTGAAGTGCTGGAATGCCTGGAAATTCTTCGCGGCGAACGCCGGCCCATGAGCGAGGACCTTCGCACTCTGTCCCTTGACCTTTCCGGGTGGATGTTTTTCCTCGGCGGCCGCGCCGCCAGCGTCGGCGACGGTCTCGAACTCGCCGGGCAATTGCTCGCCAACGGCAAGGCGCTCGCCAAATTCCACGAAATCTGCCGCCTCCAGGGTGCCCCAGACCCGTCACGATTGCCCGCGGCCAAATTCACCGTCTCGTTCCCCGCTCCGTCCGCCGGGTTTATCGAGAGCGTCCAATGCGAGCAAGTCGGCCTTGCCAGCCTCGTCCTCGGCGGCGGCCGCAACAAACATGATGATGTCATCGACCATGCTGTCGGCCTGGAATTGCACAAAAAAACCGGCGATCCCGTGAAAAACGGCGAACCCATCGCCACCGTGCATTACAACGATCCCGCGCGCCTGCCCGATTCATTGCGCCGCCTTGCCGAGGCGTACGTGATCGGCAATGCGCCACCCGCCACCCCACAGGTTCTCATCAAAAAAATCATATCCCCATGCAACAATTTACAGGCGTCCTAGGAATTCTTGTCATCGTGGCCGCGTGCTGGGCCTTTTCCACCAACCGCGCGGCTATCAAGTGGCGGATTGTCGCCTGGGGCATCGGCCTCCAATTGCTCTTCGCCTTCATCGTGCTCAAATTCGCGTGGGGCCAAAAAGTCATGGAGACCGCCGGTGCGGCTGTCAATCAATTGCTCGGTTACGCGCAAGTCGGCGCGTCCTTCGTCTTCGGAACGTTGGCGGACCCCGGCGGGTCATCCGGCCTCGTCTTCGCCTTCTACGTCTTGCCAACCATAATTTTCATGGCGGCTTTTTTCGCTCTTCTCTATCACTTCGGCGTCATGCAAATCATTATCAAGGGCGCCGCCTGGTTGATGACCCGGCTCATGGGCGTCAGCGGCGCGGAATCCCTTGATGTCGCCGCCAGTATTTTCATGGGCCAGACGGAAGCACCCTTGACGATCCGCCCCTTCCTCGAAAAACTGACGAATTCGGAACTGATGACCGTGATGACAGCCGGCATGGCGCACGTCAGCGGCGGCATCATGGTCGCCTACATTGCCAAGGGCGTCGAGGCCAAGCACCTCCTTGGCGCTGTGATTATGACCGCTCCCGGAACCATGCTCATCGCCAAGACCCTCGTGCCGGAAACCGAAGTGCCCATCAGTGGCAAGCGCGTTGAAATCGCGAAAATCGACGAAGGCAAAGGCGGCAATCTCCTCGGCGCCATTTCGCACGGCACAACCGACGGTTTAAATCTGGCGATTAACGTCGCCGCCATGTTGATTGCTTTCCTCGCGCTTATCGCCCTGACCAACGGCATCATGTCCTGGCTGCATGGCCACATCCATTGGTTTCCGCCGAGTCTGGAAATGGTGCTCGGCTGGCTATTCGCCCCGGTCGCATGGCTCATCGGAATTCCGTGGAAGGACGCCGGGCAGATTGGTTCCCTTCTGGGAATTCGCATGGTGAGCAACGAACTGATCGCCTACGGGCAATTAGGCGCCCTCAAAGCGCACATGGACACGCGCACATTTATTATTGCCACTTATGCGTTGTGTGGTTTTGCCAATCTCAGCTCCATCGGCATCCAGATCGGCGGCATCGGCGCCCTAGCCCCATCGCGCAAGGGGGATTTGGCCCGGCTCGGCTTCCGCGCCATGCTCGCCGGCACGATCGCCAATCTGATCTCCGCCGCCATCGTCGGAATTATGACCACACCCTAGCCAGGAAACGTCTCCTCAAAAAATTCGCGCGGTTTATGGCCTTACAAAACGCATTCATTTATTGACATCTGCATACGTTATGTAATACTGTTTCAGTGACAATAACTCACGCAAAAAAGTTGCTGAAACTCTCGCGAGAGCAGGGAATACTCCGCCCGCGTGATCTCCAACCGGCTGGCATTCCCAGGGTTTACCTGAAACAACTGGTGGATCGGGGGGAACTGCTAAAGACCGGACGCGGGCTTTATGTCCGCGCGGACGCGCCGTTCACCGAGAATCACTCCCTGGCGGAGACGGCCAAACTGGTTCCAAACGCAATCATTTGCCTTCTGTCCGCGCTCCGATTTCACGGCCTCACCACGGAAAATCCCGCCGAGGTTTGGATTGCGATTCACCGGGGAGCACGTCCACCCAAGTCCGGTGTTACGTCCCTGCGCGTGATGTGGTTTTCTGGAAAGATGTTTACGGAAGGCGTAGAGAAGCACGTCATCCAGGGCGTGACCGTGGCGGTTTATTCGGTCGCGAAGACCGTGGCTGATTGTTTCCGCTTTCGGCATCAGATCGGCGTTAATATCGCTGTGGAGGCGCTTCGAGATGCGTGGCAGAACAAAAAAGCTACGTCTGACCAACTCTGGCGCTGCGCCAAGGTCTGCCGGGTGCTCAACATCATGCGCCCTTACTTTGACAGTCTTGCATGAAAAATCTCGCCGCGTCAGTCCAAGCCCGTTTAGCCCAGCGCCGGGCCAAAACGGGAGAGGATTTCAACGTGCTGTTGGTTCGTTTCTCCCTGGAACGGTTGCTTTATCGCCTGTCTCGTTCGTCGCATCGGGACCAGTTCGTTTTGAAAGGAGCCATGCTCTTTGCCCTTTGGGAACCGACGCTCCACCGAGTCACCCGCGACTTGGATTTGCTCGGCTTTGGCGAGCCGTCACAGGAGCGGATGGCTGCGGTCTTTCGTGAACTTTGCCGCGCGGAGGTTGAGGGTGACGGAGTTGATTTTGACGCCAACAGCGTCTTGAGCGAGGACATTCGTGCGCAGGAGGAGTACGCTGGGATTCGGGTAAAATTGAAGGCTAGGATTGGGAAGGCAATCATTCCGTTGCGAGTGGACATTGGCTTCGGAGATGCACTCCGGATCGCACCGGAAGAAATCACGTTCCCGGTTTTGCTTGGCATGGCAGCGCCAAGGCTGCGCGCATATCGCCCCGAAACGGTCGTTGCCGAGAAACTGGAAACCGTCGTGAAATTGGGGATGATAAACACGCGCTTCAAAGACTATTTCGACCTGCATTTACTATCGCACAAATTTCCATTTGAAGGCCTGGCGCTTTCAACCGCCATCGCCGCAACATTTGAATGTAGGGGCACCTCATTTCCCGAAGGTCTGCCAGTCGGGCTGACGCCGCAATTTCCGACCGACGCGGCGAAGATTCGCGAATGGGAATCATTTTATCGAAAAACTGTGACGAAAGATACGGCGCCGCCATTCACACACGTCGTTCGACAGCTCGCCGTGTTCCTCGAACCGCCTCTGGCGGCCGCATCCAAAGGACAGCCCTTCAATGCAAGTTGGGGATCAAACCGTTGGACGCACGGATAGCGTATGCTTTTTGAAGTCCCAATGCCCCTCAGCCGCTTCGCCTCAATCAAAAAGAGACCAAGCCAATCCGATAAAACCGCTGTGTTCCATTGGGAGCCAGATCGATCACCTGTCCCTGCGCGCCGATGACGCTCGCTCCGCCGAGGTTTTGCCACTGCGGATCGGTGAGGTTGTTTTTGAATTGCACTTGGTATCCGGTGCCAGGCCCGGCGGCCCACGTCAGCACCGCCGCTTTGGCATTGGTGGCCGCGCCATTGGTGATTCCGAAAGCCAAGCCGGTGAACTGGAACGGCGGAAAATTCGTCGATCCACCCACTCCTTCAGGCTTAACGGAGTCGCAAAAACGTCCAGCCATTCATTAAAGTTTCCCGGCACAAGGTCGGACGCCCAGCTCTCGAAAAACAACGTCTGGCCATCTCCGCTAAAGATTGGGAAAAGTGACCGTCCGTTCGCGGCCCAGTTGCCGCGCTGGCTCACACTGATCAGTGTCGTCGCGCCAGTCTGGCGGTCACAGAGGAAAATATCCGGCACGCCATTGGTGTCATTCGGGACCAAATTGGACGCCGCGCTCCGGTAGGCAACATATCGGCCAGTGCTGCTGACCGTAGCAGAATCACATTTGTTGTTGCCCCCCGCCGCTGCCGCCGTACGCCTCGCTGACAAGCATATTTGTGGCATTTTGGAAATCGTATAGGTAAACCTGGTTGGTGTGATGGCTATCCTGCACCAGGTTCACCAGATAACGGCCATCGCCGCTGAAATTGAACTGCGACCAGGTCGTGTTTTGATAACTTCCCAGCTTGGCTGTCGTATGCTGGACTAAATTGGCGGTATAAATCGTGGCGCCGCTGCTGAACGCGCCGCGGGTGCCATCGGGGCTAATGGCGTAACTTCCGGCCCCGCCAACTAGGGTGCCCACAGTATTACTGGATTTGGTCTGTGCCTGCCACAATTCAAGTGATGAGCCGATACCGTAAAAAACGTTGCTTCCGTCGGGCGACATGGCGGGCGCATTGCTTGCGCCGATCCAATATGTTAATCCCGCTTGCAGGTCTCTCCAATAATAACCCGTGCCCCCGCCGGACATCAGGTTGTTGGCTGTGCTGTAAAATAAAACGAATTGTCCGTTTGCACTGATCTGCGGCGCCGAGGAAGCCTTGTTGCCGGGGATGGCCCCCGTCGGATCAACGCTGGCCGTCACGGTCGTGCCACCGACAGTATCACGAATGTAAACTTCTTCGACTGCGGGGCTCAAGTTTTCCACAAGGTTGCTGGCTGAACTCGAGAACGCCACATAGCGGCCATCAGCGCTCACCGCGCATTCAAAGGGGGAAATTTCCCGGCGTCAATCCGTCAGGCGCCACGCTCACCAAAACATTTGAGCCGTTCGCAAAATTATGTTCGTAAATATGACTGGTTCCATACGAAATTGAGCCGGCCAATCCCCCAGACGGAGAAGCAAACGCCACGTACTGCCCATTCGAACTGCTCGACGCCGGAAATACTGCCACCGCCGTAGCTCGTCACCGAGGCCAATCCGGCGGCGGGCGCCGAGATGACTTCCGTTGTATTGGCTCCCAAATCTCGACCGAATACATCCCATTGATTGGGGCTGAGATCAATTGTTCCATCCCAGCACGTAAAGGCGACCAAATTGCCATTGGCACTGAAATAAAATGCCACTTCCATGCTCGAGAACGACAGATTGTTTGTCCAAACGTCGGCCATCTGCACGTTTCCAGCAAAAGTGTCACGTACAAATATATGATTCGTTCCATTGCTGTTGGTCGTCAGGTCGTCGTTCCCAAGGAAAGCGACATAACGCCCTGACTGGTCAAGACGCGGAGTGCTGTCAACCGTTCCAGTTTGTCCGCTGCTGATCAGCGCATTGGTTCCGGTTTCGTTGTTCCACAACTCTACTTTGGAATTCGTCGTGGTTTCCTGCACAAATGCGACAAACTGCCCGTTGGCGCTAATGTCGATGTTACGCTCTTCGTGGTCCAGAGTTCCGGGCACGGCGCCGTTGGTGGCGATAATGTCAGTCGCGCCGGTGGTGACGTTATAGCGGAAGGCGACCCCGGCCGGCGAAGTGCCGGTGGTTTGGTAAGCAATAAACTCCCCATTTGTGCTCATCGCGTAAACGTCCGATACAGGCGACGTGACCAACCCGTGAGCGGCTTTGCTGGCGAGAAGAGTCACATTGCCAACCAGGTCCCGCACATAAACGTCATTCGACGTCCCGGTATTCGCGACCAGATTCGTCGCCGTGCTGTAAAAAGCTACATACCTTCCGTCGCTCGAAATAATTGGCCATTCGGAAGTTGGAGCCACGATATAGGATTTTAGAGTGTTGGCTCCCTGGCTGGCCATCACGGTTGTGCCCGCCTGCATGTCGCGCACAAACACATCCGGAATGCCATTGGTGTCATTGGGCACCAGATTCGAGGCCACGCTCGCAAAGGCAACATACCGTCCATCCGGCGTCATCACGGCTTCGCGCGACTCTCCATTGCCAACGCCGCCGTTCGTGCTGACGCTCACGAGCGAAGTCATTCCACTCACTGTGTCACGAAGAAAAATGTCCTTCGCGCCGTTGGTATCATTGGCAATCAAATCCGAAGCCACGCTATCAAACAGCACGTAGCGTCCATCCGCGGAAATGGCTGAAGGCCACGAATCCCCATTGCCCCCGCCAGTTCCGGCCCCATTGATGCTGATCAATATGTTCGATTGCATGACGCGGTCCCGTTCAAACACGTTCGCCGGCGCCGGCGTATAAGCCAGCCCAGGCCCGCCATTGGTGCTGGCGGCAAGATTATTGGCCGAGCTAGCAAAGAGGACGTATCGCCCGTCCGGTGTGGCAATGCCGCCGTAGGAGTCGCCGCCACCGACCAGCGAAATCGACGTTCCGGGCGGCAATTGATTGACAACGGCCGCCGCCTGTGTGGGGTTCGAGAAAAAAAGGTCCAGCGCGAGCAAACCAATAACGAAGACAATTGTTTGAAGTTTCATAATTCGATCTTCAATGAACTGGTGAACTCCAGAGCGTATGGGATCACTTGGAGTTTTGGAAATCTAATTTTGACAGTAGTGAATTCGGCAACCGCTCGGTTTATGCATCCTTAACCCGCGCGTACCCATGCGCATCCGCCCCCCACGCCGCCGCGCAAACCACCAATCCCATTCCCGCCACGATCAGCAGTCCCGCGAACCCCGCGTCCCATCCGTGATAATGCACCAGCGTCCCCAGGCCCGCGCCGGAAAGCAGCGTGCTGCCGTATCCAAATATGCTCGTCAACCCCACCGCCGTCGCCGCGGCGCGCTTGGTCGCCAGGTTCGCCACAGCCGTCGCAATCAGGCATTGCGGGCAATAAATAAAAAACCCCGTCGCGCACAGCAGCAGGCTGCTTTCCAATAATGTTTGGTGCGGCACTTTCCAAAACAGCCACAACGAAACTCCCGCCAGCGCCATCGCAATCACTCCCACCCTCATCGCGCGCCCCTGGAAAAATCGGTCCGTCATCCATCCCGCGATCAACGCCCCAATCGCCCCGGCGCATTCAAAGCCCGCCAGCATCCATCCCGCCCGCGTGATCTGGTAATGTTTGGTTTCCGTCAACAACGTCGGACCCCAGTCAAACACAGCGTATCGGATTGTATAAACGAAGAAGTTCGCGAACGATATGATCCAGATATCTTTGTTGCGAAAAACCCGCTGCATCAACATCTCCCGAAATTCCGCCGTCGTTTCCTCCCTCACTTTTTCGTGCGTCCCCTCCACTTCCGGCAATCCAACCGAAGGCGGCGTATCCGGCAATGTCCGCGCCAGGTAATACGCGCACAGCAGCGCCAACACCGCCGGCACAAAAAAACAGTAACGCCACCCGCCCGTCACCAGGTACCCGCACAAAATCACGATCAACCCCCCTCCGATGCAATGCGAGGTGTTCCAAATCGACATTTTGGACGCCAGTTGCTTCGGCGGGAACCAGTGTGTCAACAGCCGCGCGCACGGCGGAAATCCCATCCCTTGAAAGTACCCGTTGATCATCCAAAAAATCCCCAACGCAATCACCGACGCGCTCATCCCAAAAAATATGTTGAACACCGCCGACCCGATGATTCCCGTCACCATCAGCCTTCGCGCGTTCGCGCGGTCCCCCACAATCCCGTGCCAGAACTTCGAGACGCCATACACCAGCCCGTGCAGCGTCAGGATCGTCCCCATCTCAATTTTGTTCAGATGCAGCGTCGCCTGAATCGCCGGCATCGCAATGCTGAGGTTTTTCCGCACGAAATAAAAAATCGCGTAGCCGATGATCGTCGAGAACAGGATCTGGACCTGCCACGGCTTGTACCTCGCCCGGATTTCCTCCGGGTCCGTGACGGTGATTGGCTGCGGCGGATCGGGCCTGAAAATGGCGGTGATTCTATTGGTGTTCAAGGGTCGGTCCGTCCAGCAGCGTGACGGCTTTCAATAGCTGCGTATCCTGCGCCGCGCGCAATTCATCCTCCGTCATGTCGCGTTCCACGCTCGGCAGCAGCGGCGGCGTCTCCGGCGGAAGGTTCACTTTCACATCCGGCTCGATTCCTTTGTGCCAGAACGACCGCTTGTCCGGTGTCAACCACTCCTGCACCGCCAGCAATAACGCGGACCCGTCCAAAAGTTGAAATTGCGTCAACACCGTCCCCGTTCCAAAAGTTGTTTCTCCCGCCAGCCTCGCCCGGTGCTGGTCCTTCAATGCCCCCGCCACGATTTCCGAATCGCTCGCCGACCCGTTGTTGATGAGCACGATCATCGGCACGTTCGTCGCCACCCCGTTCGGCTTCACCGGCACGGGCACAATGATGTCTTTGGCGTCCTTTTCCCAAAGCACGTTGCCCGACGACAGAAACTGGCTCGCCGTTTGCACCGCTTCATCCAGCACCCCTCCGGGATTGTTGCGCAAGTCAAGTATAATCCCCTTCAGCCCCTGCTTTTCAATGTCCAGTAGCGCCTTGCGCAAGTCCTCTGATTCCCCCTCGCTGAACATCGCGATCCGCAAATGCGCCAGCGACGTTCCCGGCACCCGTTGCCAGCTCACGTTGTTGATCTTCATCGCCGCCCGCACGATCTTGATGTCCCGCTTACGGCCATCGCGCGGATTCAGCACCGTCAATTCCACCGATGTCCCCGCCTCGCCCGCGATTTTGCCCGCGACTTGCGCAAAGCCCATCCCGACGACCGACCGTCCATCGACGTGCGTGATCACATCGCCCGCCTGCACTCCCGCAAGCTGCGCCGGCGAACCGTCGATCGGCGCCACCACCACAGTTTGATGGTCCTTCAGCCGAATCTCAATTCCCACCCCCGTCAGCCGCCCTTGAACCGCCGAGCCGGCTTTCTTGGATTGGTCAGGTGTCAAAAACACACTATGCCCCGTGTCCCCGAGGGCCTCCGTCATTCCATTGATGGCGCCATACGTCATGGAAATCGACCTCACCGCCGTGCGATCGACGTAAAACCGGTCGATCAACCTCCATGCTTGCGACATGAGCCGGAAATCCTCCGTCGCGTTGGGCGGAATTCCGGTGTTGAGGACCCACCGCTCCATCAGTGCCCCGCCGCTTAACGCCACCACCAGCGCAAAGGCGATTGTAAATCGGCGACGGATGTAAACCGAATAGAGCGTTAATTTTGGCTCAGGCCCTTCCTTCATGAAAAGAATATCAGACCATTGCCCGTCATCTCAGTTCAACCATAATCATTGGCGGGCAGCCCCTAAGAAGTGGGCAGCCGAATCGGCTCAAAGCGTGGCACAAGCAGCTTCATCATAAACCACGCGGTCAGATAACTCAACGCACAAATAACAAACATCACAAGATACGCCGTTTGCGGCGTCGCCTTGAAATAATCGTTCAGCCCCCCCGCGACTTCCTGAATGATCACCCCGCCAATTCCCCCCGCCATCGTCCCAATGCCAATCACCGACGCCACCGCATTTTTGGGAAACATGTCCGACACGGTTGTGAACAAATTCGCCGACCACGCCTGATGCGCCGCCGCCCCAACGCAAATCGTCGCCACTGCCAGCACCGCCGCCATCTTCCCAAAGTGGCTGACATTCCCAAAATATTGCGTCGTCAAAACCGCCAGCGGGCAAATCGCGATCAGCAGCATCGCCGCCATGCGCGCCTTGTAAACCTCCATTCCGCGTTTGATCATCGTCATCGGTATGCTCCCTCCACAGACGCTCCCCATGATCGCCACCCCATAAACGACGAACGTCGGCAGCATCACGTCGCGGTTCGTCATCCCGAATTGTTTGTTCAAATAATCCGGCAGCCAAAAAAGGTAGAACCACCAAATGCCATCTGTCATGAATTTGCCGGAAATAAAAGCCCACGTCTGCCGAAACCCAAAAAGACTCCCCCACGGCACGCGCTTCGCCTTGTCCCCGTCCTTGGCATCGGCGGCGACGGCGTCGTCAATGTGAATGTAATCATATTCCGCCCGTGAAAGCCGTTTCTGCCGCGTCGGAATTTCGTACAGCCAAAACCAAAAAATCAGCCACAGAAAACCCGTCACCCCCGTAATGACAAAAGCCATTTTCCACCCCCGCTGGTCCCCGAAATGAATCATGCACCACGGCACCAGCAGCGACGCGATCATCGCGCCGCAATTGGATCCGCTATTGAAAATGCCCGTCGCCAGCGCCCGCTCGCGTTTCGGAAACCACTCCGCCACCGTCTTGATGGACGCCGGAAAATTCCCCGCCTCGCCGATTCCAAACGCGCTGCGAATCAGGATATGCGTCGTCACCAGCGCCCCCGCAAAGGCGTTGGCAATCCCCAGCAACGACCAGATCGTCAGCGAAAGCGCCAGCCCCACGCGCGTCCCGATCTTATCAATCACCCACCCCGCCAGGACCGTCATGCAGGCATAAAACCCCGTGAACGCCGAAGTCAGATGCCCAAACTCCCTATTCGTCCACCCAAACCCCCCCTGCGCCGCCGGCGTGCAATAAAATTCCTTCAAATAACTGATGACCTGCCGATCCATATAATTGACAGTCGTCGAGAAAAACAAAAGGCTGCAAATGATCCACCGGTAATTGCCGCGTCCGGCTGAAGTAGTCATAAATCAAAACTCGATTTCATACCGATCCCTTGTTCATATAAAACAGCAGACCACAACATCGCCCCCTTGCGCAAGCGCCACCTCCCCTCCGCAAAAGCCTTCCCAATTTCGGGGTCAACTTCATACATTCAACATTTCGCCAACAACGCATGGGCACGCTTCTGGCGGGAAACACTGAAAATTAAATCGGGCCGTTTTATTGAGACCGCACAGAAAAGAAAACTTCCGGAGACCTGACCACTGGCGCGCTGGTAAAACTATATTGATTGGGCGCCGGTCCCTGGTTCGCGTTTCCAAGGTCCGTCCAGGAACTCCACGGCAGCCCCAGATTGCTCGCGCCAAACACCTTGAACGCGTTGCCCGGCGCATAGACAAAATTAAATCGAAAACTCCCGGAAACGACTCCTGGCACGGGTTTCAACACCGGTGGCAGGTAGTAAATGAATTCCCCTCCCGAAAGAGTGGAGCCGAACAGCGTGTAACCATCCGCGCTGGTCAATCCAGAAGCCGGATTCGCCCCGTCGTTAGTGCTATCGCCAGTAAAGCTATATTCAGGCATGACGCCAGTCGCCGATGACAATTGAAACACGCAGCCAAACCCATTTCCGCCCCCGTAAAGCGCCGCGCCGTACAAATTGCCATCCGCCCCGATCACCACGCCCCCAGTCGGGTTCGACCCGTCGTCCTCCACATTGGGACTATAACGGACTGTGAGATCCGTCCCGTCCGCCGTGATTGAAAACACCGTCCCAAAACCCGAACCGCCATAGCCCGTCGTGCCATAAAATGCCCCATCTCTCCCCTGGACCAGCGCTCCTTGCGGCATGGCGCCATCGAGGCCGTCGAAGCTGAAGAGCAGCCGGAACACGCCGTTCGTGGTAATCTCGAACACGGTCCCCGCGCTTCCCGCGCCACCACCTAGCGTGGTTCCATATAAGACTCCCGTCGAACTCACCGCTAGCGTCGCCTCGGGATCGCTCCCGTTCGTTCCAGCAAAGCTCAACAAGTTCGAAAAAACGCCACCGGTGGAAATTTGAAAAATCGTGCCGAAGCCATAATCCCCTCCGCCGCTCGTCGTGCCATACAACATGCCATCCGGTCCCACAACGAGTCCTCCCACCGGTTCGGCTCCCGTCGTGCCGTTAAAATGATGGAGCACGTTTATGTTTCCGTTAGTGCTGATTTCGAAAATGCCCCCCGCCTGCGCTTTGCCGCCGTACTGGGCCGTTCCGTACAAATTCCCATCCGGCCCAAGCACCAACGCCGCAGCCGGATTCGCTCCATCCCCCGTGTCCGTGAAACTGTAGATAACCTGCAAATCACCCGTGGACGAAAGCCGAAAAACCGTTCCCAGATCACTAATTCCGCCATATCGGCTCGTGCCATAGTAATTTCCGTCCGGCGCCGCAATCACCGCTGAGAGCGGGGCCGACCCCGAATAGAGCACTTGCAACGGATTCGTCACCGCGCCCGCCCGCCATGCGGGCATCGCCAGCAAAATTCCGCAAAACCCCGCCCGCAACGCCGCCCGTGACAAAGAAAAAGGAAGTCGCATGGCTGGATTATTTGGACGCAAACCCGCCTTTATTTCAATGGCAGCGATCCGGTCGGGACCCCGTCGGGATTATTTCCGGTGATCACATTGTTATGAAAAGTTCGGATGGAACCCCCTACGCTGGCCGACAGTCCGACTCCCGCATTATTGACAATCGTGTCCCGCGAAATCGTGATAGCGCCCGCCGTGCTGATACCCGCCCCATTCCCGCTGACCTCCGTATTGTCAATGATCGCCGCGGCGCCGGAAGTGTTAATATCGATGCCCAGGCCGGTGTTCTGCGTGAACAGGCTGTTGCGAAGAGTTGACGTCGTATTGCCGTCGCCAAAAAAACCAACCGCGCATCTCTCAACCTGACTGTTCTCGATCACCACATTGGCCGGGTACGAACCGTTGTTGACATAAATGCCATTCGCGCAATTGTGAATTTGCGTGTTTTGCACATACAACACGGCATTGGACGCGGACGTGGAAAAATGAATGCCATCAGATCCGAAACCGAAAATCACGCAATTCTCGATGCGCACCTCCCCTGCTGACACGATATTGATACCGTAAATACCGTTGCCAAGACCATTAATGGAAAAATTGCGGATCGTAACAACGGCATTGGACCCGGCCGAAATGGTCACGGCGGTAGTGCCGCTCACCAAAACAGAAGCCAGCGGCCCTTTTCCATCCAGCGTGAGGGCTTGGATAATTGTCGCCCCTCCAAAACCGCCGGGATCCAGCGCGTCAATTTCACCGCTGACAGTTGTCTTGCTGAGCGCCCCTGCAATGGTCTTGCAAGGTGCCGTGCGGCTGCCAGGATTCGCGTCATCCCCCACGCCGGAAACCCAGGTCCGCGTGGCCTGGCCAAAAGCGGTCGAGTTCAATCCAAAAAGCGCCGACAACGCAAACACAGCGGCCAGCCAGAAGCGATTCAACTTAATCAACATAAACTTTTCGTCGCATTTCGTGTGAAGAGTGAGATTGTGCCTTTTAACTGTCAAAAGCAACTGGAATCAGAGAAGCAACGAAGCCACGCGCCCACCCCGCCGCAACGCCCGCCGGCATGATGCCAGGCCCCGGTCCGTTCGATGCGTGGATTTCGAGTCATCTCCGCATCCCGCCACACTTCGCGCACCCTATCAACTCGTTTGTTAAATGCTAAAGTACGGCCCCAAGTGCTCCATTCTGGCCTTTGAGATTTATCTTCAACCCCATTGACCGCAGGCAAATAACAGGACATGATCATCCTGTTGGATAATCATAAATGTAACCCGCATTATGCCCATTAAATCTCCCAAAACTTCCGCCGTGGCGTGCTTTCTTCTAGCCTTGTGCCTCGCGTCACTCTCTGCCCACGGGCAAGCCGCGTTCACCAGCATGGCCTCCTTCACCTACACCAACCTGCCGGATTATGGCTCTTTTGGCGCCGGCTACCGCTCTGCCGCCATGGTGCAAGCCAATGATGGAAATCTCTACGGCGCTACTCCCACCGGCGGCCCAAACACGAATGTCCCCGGCTACTTCGGCACCCTCTTCAAAATGACACCCGATGGCGCCTTCTCCACGCTGTATTTGTTTGGAACCGACTTTAACCCCAATACCGGCTTTGACAATGGCCACTGGCCGCAGGGCAATCTGATCCAGGGAACGGACGACTTTTTGTATGGCACGACCCAATTTGGCGGCGCGCCTAATGGAGGCACGATATTTCAAATATCCACCGAAGGGGATCTTTACACCCTTTACACCTTCGGCGGCAACGCCGCTTATGATTCGCAATTATCCGCCATGACGAATTACGACGGAGCCTCTCCGGTTGCGGGCCTTGTTCAGGGCAGGGACGGCAATTTCTACGGCACGACTTACAATTTTGGCCCTTACGGCAATGGCACCATCTTTCAACTCACTCCAAGCATTACCTTCCTCGTGACCAACCTCCATTCGTTCACCGCACTCGACCCCGTCGCCGATTATGAGAACGCCGATGGGGCGAACCCGATCGGCGAATTGATCCAGGGCAAGGACGGCAGTTTCTATGGCACCACCACGGAAGGAGGCACAAACGCCTATGGCGCGGGCACCGTGTTTAAAATCACCACCGGCGGCCTGTTCACCACGCTGCACTCGTTCAGCAGTGCGGACGGCTCCCCCATTGGCGGATTGGTCCAGGCCAACGATGGCAACCTGTATGGCACAATCTCTGGCGGTTTCGGCGCAATTTTCCGGATATCCACCAATGGAACTTTCACCCGCCTGCACACCTTCAGCGGACCCGATGGTTTGATTCCGTACGCCGCGCTCATTCTAGGTTCCGATGGCAATCTTTATGGCACCACCGACTCCGGGGGATCCAATGGTGGGTATGGCACCGTGTTTCAAATGACCACCAATGGCGTCGTCACCACCTTGCATGCCTTCAACGGCTCCGATGGTTCAACCCCGACCGCCGCGCTCGTCCAGGCCTCCGATGGCAGTCTGTACGGCACCACCACCAAAGGCGCGGCAGGCTATGGCACGATCTTCCGCATCGTCATCCCGCCGGCCTTTCAGACGGTCAGCCTGACAAATGGAGGCGTCGAAATGACCTGGAGCGCCATCTCAAATCAAACCTATCAATTGCAGTACAGCACCAGCCTGGGCTCCACCAACTGGTCCGATCTCGGCAGCCCCGCCACGGCAACCAACTCGAGCTTGTCCGCTTTGGATTTCCCCGTCCCGGACCTGCAACGATTCTATCGGATCAAATTGTTGCAGTAAGTCCATTGGACCACCTTTAGTGCGGACTATTGGGGCCCGGACTATCGGTCATTGGGGTCTATCGGTCATTGGGGTCAACTTCATACTTTCAACATTTGGCGGGATTTTGACCCGGTCTCCACTTCCGCCTTTACCATGTTATTTTTTCTTCTTTACTCTTCGTGATCTCTGTGATCTTCGTGGTGACCCTCCCGATCGCTACAGCCCAAACCAGTCCAAGGTCATCGGTGTCAACTTCTTGCGTTCAACATTTGGCGGGATTTTGACCCGTTCTCCCACTTCTGCCTTTGCCATGTTATTGTTTCTTCTTTACTCTTCGTGGTGAACTCCCCCACCGCCCTTCGCTTTTCTCATGAGTCCGCCAAAACCTGCTCCCCGCATTTGCTGCATCGTCCGGAAGCGCGTTAACCCATTTGTTCAATGTTTAAGAGCGGCCTGAAGGATTCTCTGGGCGGAACTCGACCCGCCATTTCATCGAGAAAAGCGCGCGCGAAGCCGCACCTTCATTGCCTCAAGTCCCACGGCAGATTCGGGATTTTGGCGATACTCAGCCAAACGACTTTCCACCAACGACTGATCTTCTGCTGACAATTCCGCCTCGTCCAATTCAAGCGCCCGCCTCATCAACAATTAGCCGTCTCCATTCAGTTGAGTCGGTTGTGATTGCGCCGCAGATTTTTGCGCAAGGCGACGAGTGAGGAGCGCGCATAGCATCCGCCGTGCGGTGCATCTCTTGTACCAGTTCCCCCATGATGGCCAACTCCTCCATGACGTCCACCGATACGATAGCTGCCTCCACACAGCGCTATTATCGAATCGTGCTGCTGCCTTGATACCAGCCAGAGCGGATGCTGCGGACCTAACTTGCCGCCCGGTGACAACACGCTGACGTGGACTTATTCCAAATCGAAGTATGACACACCGACTGGCCTTCCATTTGCCGACACCGCATGGGTCGATGAGGAAGCAATTGGGAGCTCGCTCTCAGCGACCGTTCCAGCCATGTCTTACCAATGCCTTGTTGCGGGACTTCCCCGGCCTTCTCAATGCCGCGCAGCCACGGACGCGCAATGTTGAGAGATTTCACCCATCGGACGAGCTTGAACCGCTCCCGGTCTTCGACCACTCCCCGCTGTTTCATGCCTACGGCCTCTTTGCCAATTTTCGGCTCCGGGATGCGGTCAATGCCACGGTCTTTGAGCGACCGGTGATCCACCCGTTCCGGGCGGCCAGCCTTTTCCAAAGCGTCATTTTCAGCCTTACCCCACGACTCGCGCCAGTGAACCAACAACCCCTTGTCATTCCATTCGCGGGGTTTCTTGGCACTGAATTTATCGCCGTCCAATGTCCGCATCGTGGCGAGGATGTGGACGTGTGGATTTTTTCCGCCTTTGGGATTGTGCAGGGACACTTCGGCAATCATGCCCTTGCTCACAAGTTCAGATTGCGCCCACCCCACCGCGATCTGGAATTGCTCCTTGGAAGAAAGCTCTTTGGGAACAGCTAAAATAAATTCGCGCGATAGTTGAGCATCCTTACGTTTTTCTCCCAACTCAACCGCGTTCCACAGTGTTGCAGTTTTGGCCGTCCATTCGGGCGAATTTTCCGGCCTCAGAATGACCGACTCGACGACGCCTTTTGTCCGGCTGGAATAGTCATGGGTTTTTTCCGCCCGCTCATCTCGAATTTTTGTGCCGGTGCGATAAGCGGCAGCCGCAACGGCAGAGTGTCCGTTTCCTCGACTAATGATCTTTGCTTCCAACCGGTATATTGCCATACCCCAAAACAGTCACCTTCTGCCTCCTATTCCGAACAATATAATTATAACAAAATTTTAAGCCTGAGTCTCGCGGAGATTGGCTGTGACAGCCACTTTCAGAGGTTTTATCCGTTGCCGTCCGCGAGCGAATCCAAAGCCTGTGAGTCCCGCGACGGCTTTGCGAGAAGCCGAAGCAAAAGGGGACGAACAGCGCGGTTATACATCGCAAGCGATGTTCCGCGCTAAAGGGACTCCAAAGCCGTCCCTTAGAATCCCTGCTTTTACCGCCGGACGTTGTCCGGCCAAGGGGCTGTTCGCCCCCTGACCCCGGACACAAAGGCGTTCCGCCCTTGTGGAACCCTGACCAAAGGACAGCGTCCCTTGGAACCCGCAAACCAGAGGCGTGCCGTCCCTGACACCCTTGCCCAACCGTCCGCCGGTTGGAATCGCGCCAGCGTCACGGCCATGCTGGACTGGACGCTATGGGGCTTTTCTGCCCCAACCAACACCGGCAACGGATCTGGCTGGCCATCTCTCTTACCTACCGCCCACCTTCATGCCCTTAACCCCGCTTTCCGCCCGTCGGCCCGCCCCCAACCGGAGGGCTTTTAGGGTGTGCCCAGACGAGGCGCGAAACGCGCGTTGAAAAGTCAGACTGTGCTTCTGTCGCTCTCAGCCGCCGCGACGGGCGGCATTTGGTGAAACGCCCCCCGCAAATAAGAAATCGCCTTATTTTCGTTTTCAGCCATTTTCGCTGATAGCGGTTCACGTCAATCCCACTTTGACCGGACAGAGAACCGCTCCGGCGGGGGATTGTAGCCCCTAAACCCCCGCCAAAACGCCATGACGCCATCAAATCACCCCGGCCTTACATCCGGGCGCTTTCTAGCTAGGAAAACCGATTTGCCTTGCCGATGCCAAGGACCGCCGCCTACCATTTTGGCATGGCCGAAGGCAATCAGGAGTTGCCAAAATTTTGCCCCAAACCACGCTGTAAAATTGGAGTGACGTAACGGGGCCGACGTATTTGATATGTTGAATGGTTGCTTTTGAGTATTCGACGCGCTAGAAAATGATATGGACATCAGCGAATTTGAAAAATTGATTTTAGGCGAATTGAAAACGGTTGTGGAGAGAATTCTCGCCAAGAATCCAGAACCTAACATTTCCGCCAAATCAAGAGCAGGTGCAGAAATTAGCGCCTTACTTGAGGAGCGCTTTGTCGCAGAAACAGCCGATCACAAGTATTTTAAGAATTCGATTTCTTCTCCGCCCGGTGCTACGAAACATCCTTGGGATGCAATGACTCATTTTTGCATTAAGGATCACGAGGAGGTGCTTTGGATTGATTTTAAAGCAGTAAAAATTTCCAGTGCTGACAGCAATCCAGATATTGGAACTCCCGATAAAATGATTGATCTGATTTATAGTGGTTTTTTTTACTTGGTTTACGTTTTCGTTTACTATGAAGAAACCACAAACGGTTTAAAATTTGCGCGAAATCCAGATAATGAATTTGTTAAAATCTATTTCCTGAAAGACATTAGGCCTCGTCAATAAATAACATTCACAAGTTGCGGATTTGGTTGGGATAGATGACGTAGTTCCATTCACCATGAAAACGCCCCGGTTTCAAACTGATGCTGGCCATTTGTTCGGGCGTGATTTTTCTACCCGGCAGGTA
>DATAXU010000268.1:0-3895 GCA_036272955.1 Verrucomicrobiia bacterium | reverse complement strand
CGGCACGATCAATCCGGCGAACGGAGTCCTGAAGGTGACTTTCGGCTATGGCATTGGGAAATCGACCAGCGTAGGTGTCGGGGCAGCGCTGCAAAACCAAAACATCGGCGCGGGATATTTTGTGATAAAGACGAATGCGGGGGCTTTGAATTTGCAGTAGAAGCGCGACAGAAGATTATTCTTAGTCGGACGTAAGGAAGGAGTAAGCTTTGGTTTTTGGCATTTTCCGGACTTTTTCCATAAATCCCGTTTGGGTGATTTCCTTTGGCCAGTCCAAATTAATGAACATGAATTGCTTTTGATTCTCGACCCTTGTCTTCAAAGCCCCAAGTTCAAGCAGGTGCATCAAATCACGAAGGGCCGCTTTGGTTTCCGCTTTCATGGGTTTATAAAGGTGGTGGGTCACTCTGAAAACCTCGTTGACCGTCAGTTCATCCTTTTCCAAAAGAATGTTTAGAATTTGCATGTGTCGTTTGGCAATCACGGCTCGCCGTTGATTCTGCAATCTTCCAAAAAGTTCATACATTGTATTGATGTATATCGATTTGCTGACATGCCAGCGAATCTCTTGAAAGAGCCTATCACATTGGATTTTGATTCCCCTCAAGCCAAATTCCAAAAATGGGGTCAGGTTATAATCCGGCGGCGTTACCGCGCTCAGAGCTGACAAGTAGCCGGTCTTTTCATCATAATAATAATTGGACATGGCAATGAAAAGGTGATCGGTCAATCCGGCCCGCTGCAACATCAGTGCTTCCACGGCCCTGGCTGTTCTGCCGTTTCCGTCCAGAAATGGATGCATTACCGCGAAATGAAAATGGAGAACCAGGGCCTGAATCAAAACATCATGTCCGGTAAATTCGGCCTGGACGGCCCGCATAAGCGAAACAAAAGATTTTTCACATTCATCGCCCCCTTCACATCCACGATGCGGAGGCAGCCCAAAGGTTACATTTTCACCCTTTTTGCGAGTTACGCCCGGGGGGCAATGGTCCGAATCGGCATCGCCGATAATCATGGCGTGTATTTCCCTGATCAGATCGCAGTTCACCGGCCTGTCTTTAGGAAGAGTTGAAATCCACTTATAAGCAGTCATTGCGGCATGGGCCTGCTTCTGTGAACGGGTTACCAATTGTTCCGTCGTAGTTAACTTAAGGGCGGCCTCCAATTCGCGTTCCGTGAAGTCCGCCCCCTCTATTCGGGACGTGCCGGCAACCTCACGCTTCAATTGCATCGCCTGCAATGCCTCGACCCAGCTCTTTTGATAGGGAATATTTATAAGCGACAAAACAGCAGCTTTGGCTTCGGTTAACGGCCCCAGCAGCGGTCGAAGATCGTAATTTAACCAGTTCTGGGGGGCGATGTACTTTATCATTTTCAAGTAGTATACTCCATTTCATTTCCGCGTCAATATTCCATCTAAAAACACATAACTTATTTATCGTATGGATATTACATAAATATATAGATGCGATCAATCGGACAAATATCTCATTTCATTTCTCGCTTATTTCCGGCAGATTTCCTCTCAAACTAATATGCTAAAGATGCAGTTCGGAAGGGAGCGCTCTGCAGGACGCCAAAATGCCGGAATGACGTTGCGGTTTGGCAATTTAATTCCTTTGCGCTGCAAAATCGCGTTGCAAATTGGAGCAGCGCTTTATACTAATTATACCATGTATCGCATTTCTCAGGTATTGCTGGCTGTCGCCCTTTTTGTCTCAACATCCGCGTTTGCAAAGGAGTTTAAATATTCGCCGGACCCGAATTTCTTTGAGCAGGACCCGGGCGGGAAACCGATCGGGGCTTGCCATGGGGGGACGGTTATCGATAAGGCGGGGAATATTTATATCACCACCGATACGCCGCGAGGGGTATTGGTGTTTTCACCGGAAGGGAAGTTTATTCGCCACTTTGGGCCGACACGGATTCATGGGCTGGAATTGCGCAGGGAACATGGCGTGGAATACATCTACGGAGCGCGGCCCGCCGACCACGAAGTCATTAAACTCAAGCTCGATGGGACGATCGAATGGACGATCCATTATCCGACGGAGGCGGGGATTTATACGAACGCCAATGGATTCAAGCCGTGCGCGGTGACGGTGGGGCCGGATGGGGCCATTTTCGTCGCGGATGGGTATGGGGCGAATTATGTGCTCAAATTTGATAAGGACCGGCATTTCGTGAAGGCTTTCGGCGGGCCGGGCACCGAGCTGGGGAAATTCAAGACCTGCCACGGCATCGCGCTGGACACGCGCCAGGGCAAGCCGTTGCTGTTTGTTTGCGATCGCAATAACAACCGAGTGGAGTATTGGGACCTGGATGGCAACTTTGTCAAAGTCATCCGCAGCGATCTTCGGATGCCGGCGGCGGTTAATATACGCGGGGAGTATGCGGTCATTCCGGAATTGCAAGGGCGGGTGACGGTGCTGGATAAGGACGGGAACATCGTGGGACAGGTGGGCGATAATCCCGACGTGAAACAACGCGCCAATTACGGGCTGCCGCCGGACAAATGGAAGGTTGGAATTTGCAACTCACCGCACGGCGCGGCGATCGACAAACACGGGAATCTCATCGTGACGGAATGGAGCAAATTCGGGCATCTCCATAAATTCGTGCGCGAGAAGGATTAGGCTGGCCAACGGATCAGTGAATTTCGCCGTAGATTTCGACTTCGGTGTATTCGTTCATGGCGCTGTCGGTGCTGCCGTGAGAATACAGGCGGACGTATCGGGCGCGGGTCCCCTTGGCGTTGATCTCTTTGCCCTGAAACGTCTCAAAGTATTGACGGTCCGTTCCCGCGCCCAAACCTGAACTGTTATCCGTGTCGTTGTTGAAGAGTGTGCGGACGTTTTCGGTAAAATCCTTGTCGTCGGCGACCTGGACGATGACGGAGCGGTAAATTTTGGCGAGGTCGTGGGCGTGCCAAATCGCGATGGCGTAGATATCGGCGGGGTGACGGAAATCGAATTGAATCCACTGCAATCCCTTCTTCAATTCAACGATGCTGTCCTCGTCCGCTTCCTTGTCGCCATCGGTGATTTTTGCGAGAGAGGCGGCCGTGGCGTTTTTATCGCTGCTGGTGATTTTGGCAAGGGGCGCGATGTTCCGGGCGTTGGGCGGCACCATGATGACCGGGGGCCTGAGATTGGGAGACTCGACGACTATTCCCTGGGGAGCTTCCTTCGGCGTGCCAGCGAAGACCGGGGCCGGGAGCTTTATTTTCAGGGGAACCCAGTTACTTTGATCGGCTGAGGCGCTTAAAGACGCAGCCACCAACAGCAGGCAATAATACAGCTTCATTGAAGTCTCTTGTAGGCCCGTTCGGCGGAGCGCCGGGTGGCCGGAGTGATGGACATCGCGAGGACTTTTTTGAGCGCCGCGCCCGCTTCCTCAGACTGCGTCCTGGAGATGGAGCCGGCAATGTGGATGACGGCCTGGGCCGCCTCGGAACGGACGGCGGGATCATCGAGCATCGGCGTCACCAGGGCAAGGGACTGCTCGTCCGGGATGGCTTCCAACCCTGAAAGGACGAGACGTTTTTGGGCGGCGTCCAGTTGGGTGTCGAGAATGCTTTTGAGAAGGTCGATTTTTTTGTCGGTGGGCAGCTTGTCGGTTTCCTGGTCCGACGCCATGCGGACGCAGCCGCGAATGGCAACGGTGCGGAATCGTTTCTCAGGATCGTTGCACGCGATTTTGAGCATGTCGGGCAGAAGTTCGGGGTCGCGTGTTTCGCACAAGGCATCCACGGTGGCTTCGCGGACGTCGGCATTGGGATCGCCAAGGGAGGAGCGCACAACGTCGCGGACGGGAGCTTCGGCGAGTCTGCCGCAAATGGGCAGGAGCGCCAGGCGCGCCTGAACCGGGGCATCTTTAATCGCGCCGACCA
>DATAXU010000267.1:0-15284 GCA_036272955.1 Verrucomicrobiia bacterium | reverse complement strand
ATCCAACATCAGCTTGGCATCGCCGAAGAGCGAGGTAATTTCGACCGGGGTCGTTTTGTGCAGGGTCGGGTCGGGTTGTTTAAGCATCAATCCCTATGCCCACAGCCCTTTTCTCAAAGCGACCCTTTTCCTATTTCGGAGTTCGGGTTTAAAAAAGCAAGGTCAATCGGGGTGGTGGACAGGGTAGCCAGACGCAGCCATGCCGTCTGTGGCAAGGACAGATTCTCAAAAAGATCTGTTTGAAACATGGGCCAATCCGTTTTGATTATTCCGGAGTCTGTTTGAGCTGCCAAAATCGTCGGGGTAGATCGCTGATTCGACGCGCGGCAGAACATGGATTTGTGAGTGCGCTGAAGGCCGGGAGGATTATTGCCGATTCTTCAAGTGGCCAGGATCACGGCGGGTATGGAATACGGACAGAATTACGATGCGTTTCGGTTCGACCACAAAGTGTATCACGAACGGGAATCGGCGAAGCACCACTGCGCGGCGCACTTCTCCTCTGACCTTTGGAAATAAACCGGGGTTCTCCGCGATACGCTGGAAGTGCTGTTCGATGACAGCGCGAAACTCCGTTCCTAATCCTTTGCGCTCATTTTCATAACGCGCGACTGCGGCGTCGTATTCTTTTTCTGCGATTCGTCGAAGGACGATGACTGGTCTCATCGCCCATACTTTGCATCGAGTTTCGCTTTAACCTCTTCCAGAGAAACGATGTCGTCGGGATTGTCCAAATGATCTTGCAGTCGGTCGTCAATGAGTTCGGCCTCACCGGGCGTCAGTTCCTTTGATTTAAGAATTTCATCCCACAAATTGCGGCACAAATCAATGCGTTCCGCCAGAGGCAGTGCGCGGGTCTCTTTCAAAATCAACTCCGAACTCACAGCGGGAAAAACTACATCGGGCGCAACCCCGCATCAAGAAGGATTTGCTGGCGGGCAGGTCAATTCGGGGTGAGGAAAAAGGCTCCGTTTTGGTTGGTGCCGAGGTAGTAGCCGGCGGCGGCGGATTGGTTTTGAAGCAGGACGCCGCTGACTTTGTTGGTGTGCTTTGAATTCGTTGGATTGACGAAGCTGCCGCTGATGAGGCCGCTGTTGATGGTGATCGCCAGGACCAGTTTGTTTTTGTCGATGGAGTTGGTTAGGACGATCACGTTTTTTCGCGTCAATAGGAGTTGGTTGGTGATGGGAGGGTCGTTGCCGTCGTCGAGCGTGACCAGGGCGTTTGTCAGGGGGAGGAGGGGGACTTGGGTGGCTCGATATGGGGAACTGATGATCTCCATGGTTTGATTGGTGAAACCGGCCCGATACAACGCGTTGGAGCGGTTGATCCAACTTGCGCCGGGGGTTCCGATGAGGGCGCCGTGGGTGAAATAGTTCCAACTCCAGATCGAACCGTTGTTGTTGTAGAGCGGGAGGTAGAATGGCCACGCGCCATCCTTGGAAACAAAACTGGTCTGGGTAACGCTTGTGCCGTCGGCCAATGAACCTGCGAAGGCAATGCCGCCGGTCGCGGCGACAGTCACGGTTCCGTAGCTGGTTCCATAGGGGCCGGCAAGCGGGTCGTTGGCGCCGGGGATAATCATTGTGTATTGGCCCTGGTAGGCGGTGGCTTTCTCGGTGGAACTGAAAACTTCCTTGTCGGCCTCCAGCGAGGTGAAAAATGAGCCGTCGCTGACAGATCCTTGCACGGATTTATCGGCGAAATCGAGTTGAAGGGCGACTGTCAATGTGGTGAGTCCTTTGCGAGGAATGACGAGGGCGGCGGTGCCGTAGCGATTGAATTGGCCGGTGAATGACGGTGTGTTGCCGCCGATGGTGAGTTTGCCGGAGATGCGGCCGACGCTGGTGACGGTAAGGGTGATTGCGCCGGAATTGGTTTGGGCGCGCGGACCGTTGGTCGGGGCGAAGAGGCCGACATAGGCGCCTTGGGCCGCGCCGAAGACAACGGTGGCGTTGGTGTAAATGGCGGAAGCTTTGGCGACGACACAGGGCGTGATCGTAACAAGTTGATTCGACGGAGTGAACGATCCGGCAATCGGCTTGAAGGCGATGGTGTGAACGCCGATCAAAAGGTTTGCGGCGGTTGCGGAACTGTTCATGTAAGGCCCGGAGTCCACTTGCCATTGAGCGCCGGCGGTGATGGCGGCGGGCGGGCTGATGCTTACTTGCAATGAACTTTTCTCCAACAGGAGACTGAATATGGCGCCATCGCCGGATTTGCCGCCAGTGGACGCCGCTCCATAAAGCGTGTTGCCCGATACGACTAATCCGGCATAGGGAGCAGCGCCGTCGGAGCCGTTGGTGAAAGAATAGAGGGTCATGAAATCCGCTCCGTTTGCGCCGAGGGAAAATAGGGTGCCGTTTTGGGAGCTTCCGCCCGTTGTGGCGGCGCCGTAGAGCGTGCTGCCTGATAAAACCAGTCCGGCATACGGAAACGCGCCGTCGCCGCCGACATTAAAGTCATGGAGATTGGTGAAACTGCCGCCGCCGGTGTTGACGGCGAAAACGGTGCCGTCGCCGGGCCTGTAACTGGCCGACGCGCCGGCGGTCGTTCCGTAAAGCCTGTTGCCGGACAGTAATAGACGACACGTGGGGCCTGTGCCGTCGTAATCGGCATCCACGCCGGAGAAAATGGCGCCAAAGTGGTGGATTACCGTGAAATTACCGCCGTCAATTCCGATTCCGAAAGCGACGCCGCCATTATAATAGCCGCCGCCGGACGCGGTCCCGTAAAGGGTAGTGCCGGATAAAATCAATGGGCCGTCCGGATTGGCGCCGCTGAAGGTGAAGAAGGCGCCGAGATCGTAGTAGAACGGGCCGAAGCTCGCGAGGGTGGTGAATGCGTTTCCGTTTACGCCGACGGAGAACACCGTGCCGAGTCTGTTTTTGCCGCCGAAAGAGGCGGTGCCATATAGAGTTGCGCCGGACAAGACCAGACCGACGTGCGGTTCAGAGCCGTCAACACCGTCTGAGAAATTGTGAAGCGTCTTGAAGGCCGAGCCATCGGTATGAAGCGAGAAGACGACGCCGTTTCCGGATTTGCCGCCCAACGGGGCTGTCCCGAAAAGGGTGTTGCCGGAGAGGACCAAGGAGGATTGCGGATTGGCGCCGTCGCTGTTGGTATAGTTGTTCAGCGCGGTGAAACTATGGATGTTGGTAAAATCAAGGCCGTTCGTGCTGAGGGCGAACACGGCGCCGTAGCCGTAGGCCCCGCCGGAAGAGGTTGTGCCATAGAGGGTGGCGCCGGAGAGAGTCAAGGCGGCTTCGGGATCACTTCCATCGCCATTGCTGAAACTGTGGAGCGTCTTAAAAGTTTGCGCAGGGGCCGAGCCGGCAATGACAAAGAAGAGAACGGCCGTTAGAAGGCCCGTTGGCGTTTTGGTTGAGAATGTTGGGGTCAATGGGAATCCGTCGTTTCAATATGCTCCGGTCGAAAGCCGACTCCGATCATGCGGGCGGGGAGAGCGCGGAGGCGCGGGAGTTTTTCAAAAATCCGCATGAGGACCGGTGGCGCAATCGTTTCAGGCGACTCGAAAATGGGTTCCAGCAAATGTTTGTGGAGGAAAATCTGGACGCCTTGCGTCAGACGGGCGGGCCTTTCGCGGCGCACCTGGACGGAATGAAGATCCGACTCCTGAATTTTTCCGGCACGAAGTTTTTCCGCGAGAAGGTTAGCGGTGGCGACGGCGTCCTGGATGGCGAGATTGATGCCGACGCCGCCGACCGGAGACATGGCGTGGGCTGAATCGCCAATGCAGAGCAGCCCGTCCCGATGCCATTTTCGCAGGTGATCGACTTTGACGGAGAGCAGCTTGACGTCGTCCCAATCTTTGATTTCGTGGACGCGGTTGGCCAAAAAGGAAGCGCAACGGGCGATGTCGTTGCGAAACACTTCAATGCCGCGCGCCTGGCGCTCGTCGAAGCTGCCTTTGGGGATCACGTAGGCGGATTGCCAATACTCGCCGCGATCAATCAGCACCATGAATTGTTGGGCGGCGATAAAGCCGAAGGCCTGCGGCGGATCGTTGGGCTGTTTTGTCACGCGGAACCAAAGCACATCGATCGGCGCGCCGAGGTCAACGACTTCCAATCCCGCTTGCTCGCGGACCGTCGAGCTTCGGCCATCGGCTCCAATGACCAAATCGGCGCGGAATTCGACAGGGCCTTGCGGGGTGGTTGCCTTGACGCCGACGACTTTTTCATTTTCGACGAGCAGGCCGGTGGCTTCGGTTTCCATTCGCAATTGGAACTCGGGATAGGCGCGCGCATGGGCGGAGAGGAAATTGAGGAAGTCCCATTGCGGCATGAAGGCGATGAATTTGCAGCGGGTGGGAACGTTGGTGAAATCGGCGATGTGGAAAAGTTGGTCGCCAAAGTGGGCGGTGATCTGGCGCACTTCCTGATGAGGCTGGCGAAGGAATTCCTCGAGCAACCCCAACTCGTGCATGAGTTCGAGAGTCGAGGGATGGATGGTGTCGCCGCGGAAATCGCGGAAGAAATCCTTGTGTTTTTCGAGGACGGTGACGTTGACGCCGGATCGGGCGAGAAGGAAGGCGAGCATCACACCGGCAGGGCCGCCGCCTACAATACAACACTGGCTTTGGTTTCTCTCCATGAACGAAAATTAATTCAGCGCAAAAAGAGAGGTAAGTCAAGCGCGGTGGAGAAACCTGCGCGCGTTGAAAAGACTTGTCTTTTGACGCCGGTCACTGAACTCCATAGGGAAACGATCATGGACATCATGCCGCAAGAACTGGACCGCATCCTTCGGGAGACGCCGGAGTTGGGGCGCGCTTTTCTGGTCGGCGGGTGCGTTCGCGACGCGCTTCTGGGACTTCCACACGGCAAGGATTTCGATGTGGAAGTTTTTGGGACGGATTGGGAATCGCTGTTGAGGGCGTTGTCTCGATGGGGGCGGACGGATTTGGTGGGGCGGTCTTTCGGCGTCGTCAAATTGGCGACCAACAGCGGGCATCTGTATGATTTTACCGTGCCGCGCAAAGATTCCAAAATCGCGCCGGGACACAAGGGTTTCACCGTGGAGTTTGACCCGGAGATCACGCCACGGGAGGCGGCGGGCAGACGGGACTTTACGATCAATTCCATCATGTATGATCCGCGGGCGGGCGAGGTCATTGACTTTTTTGGAGGTGTCGCGGATTTGGAAAAACGCGTGCTGCGGCATACGAGCGCGGCATTTGTGGAGGACCCGCTGCGGGTGTTGCGGGGGATGCAGTTTGCCGGGCGATTTGATTTGCGGGCGGCCGCGGAGACGATCGCGCTTTCGCGGCAGATCAAGGGCGGCTACGTGGAATTGGCGTTGGAACGGGTGCGGGAGGAGTGGTTCAAATGGGCGCAATTGAGCACGAAACCTTCGGCGGGGCTGCGGTTTTTGTTTGACACCGAATGGGTGGATCATTTTCCCGAAATCAAGGCAATGGCGGGGACGGAGCAGGAGCCGGAGTGGCATCCGGAAGGGGACGTGTTCACGCATACGTGCCATTGCTGCGACGCGATGGCACGGCTGGAAGGGTGGAGGGCGGCGGACGGGGAATCGCGAATTGTTTATATGCTGGCGATCCTGGCGCATGATTTCGGGAAGCCGGCGACAACGCGGCGGGAGATGAAAGAGGGACGGATGCGGATTGTCTCGCCCGGGCACGAAGAGGCGGGGGGGGAACTTGTGGAGACTTTTCTTGACAGGATGCGGGCGCCGGAGGGCATCCGGGAACGGGTGGCGCCGCTGGTGCGCAATCATCTTTTTCAATTGCAGCCGATCAGCGACCGGGCGGTCCGGCGACTGGCGAGGCGATTGGCGCCGGAAAATATAAAGGGCCTTTGCCTGGTGATGACGGCGGACAGCATGGGACGGCCGCCGCGCCCGGCGGAGGAACCGGAAAACGTCAAACTGCTTTTGGCGCGCGCGCATGAACTGGAAGTCCAACAAGAGGCGCCGCGGCGGATATTGCTGGGGCGGCATTTGATCGAGATCGGGCTTTTGCCGGACGCGTCGTTTGGCGTAATACTTGACAAGGCGTTCGACGCGCAATTGGAAGGGGCGTTCGGGGACCTGGCGGGGGGCTTTGGCTGGCTGGCGGATTGCGGGGAATTTGAGTTCGCGGAGAATGTCAAAAAGAAATTGCGCGAACGGCGGCGGCAAATTGTTTGAATTTTTTTCGCCGGGCAAAGTCTGTAGGAGAGCAGGGAAAAACAAGCCTGGCATGGCGGTCCGAAAATCCATTCCATTTGCGGCGGCGTTCACGCTGATTGAATTGCTGGTGGTCATTGCGATCATCGCGATCCTGGCGGCGATGCTGCTGCCGACATTGGGCAAGGCGAAGGCGGACTCGGTGCGGATCCGCTGCATGGACAACACGAAACAACTGGGGCTGGCAATGCAGATGTACGCAGACGATAATAATTCGCTGCTGCCGATGCCGCATGGGACTGTGGCGTGGAACGCGGTGGACCCTCCGCCGTGGTCGCAACCGCTGGCGGTGTATTTCGTCAATACGAATGTCCTTTGCTGCCCGGCGTTGTGCCAGTATTTCAACAAATCGCCCTACAATTATTTCATGGGCGCGCGGGCCCCGTACGTCGAGGCGGATGATGCCGCGAGCGTGTCGTTCAAAAGCATTTTGCTTCCGGCGGCGTATATTCTTTCCGGTGATTGCAATTATCCGTTTGAGCAGGTGGACGCGGACCCGGACAATTATTCGCAGGACACTCTGTTTGACACGCAGTATCTGCCTTCCAGGGTGCATAACGGGACGCTGAATATCCTCTTTGCGGACGAGCACGCGCAGAGTTATCCGAAGTTCAACACCAACGATATGACGTTTTCGTACAAGAAGGCGGGGATCACCTGGGCCAATGTGACGGACTAGGACCGGAGGGCGGCTCGGTTCCGGCTTGGAAGGGGATGCTTTTCCTGTTATAGTCTTTGCCGTGACTGGCAACGATTTGTTTGCGCCGGCGAACACGCCCGCCCCCGCCAAGGAGGACCAAAAATCCTTCGCGCAACAACCGCTGGCGGCACGCATGAGGCCCAGGAACCTCGACGAGTTCGCGGGACAGAAACATATTTTGGCGCAAGGACAATTGCTCCGGCGCGCCATCGAGGCGGACCGGCTTCAATCGCTCATTTTTTACGGGCCGCCTGGGACGGGAAAAACTTCGCTTGCGCAAATCATCGCGCGGCAGACGCGGTCGAAATTTGAGCGGCTGAGCGGGGTGGAATCGAACGTGGCGGACATGCGGCGAGTGCTGGCGGCGGCGGCGAACCGGCTGGAAAACACCGGGCAATCGACCATTCTTTTTATTGACGAAATTCACCGGTTCAACAAGGCACAGCAGGATGTTTTACTGCCGGACGTAGAAAGCGGCGTCGTGCGGTTGATTGGGGCGACCACGCATAATCCATTTTTTTTCGTCAATTCGCCGCTGGTGTCGCGCTCGCAGATTTTCGAGCTTCAGCCGTTGACGGAGGAGGATTTGACGGAGCTACTGAAGCGGGCGTTGGCGGAGCCGGAGCGCGGGTTGGGGCATGTCAAAATCCAAGCGGACGACGAGGCGTTGAGGCATTTGGCCAAAGTGTCGGACGGGGACGCGCGAAAAGCTTTGAACTCTTTGGAAATTGCGGCGCTGACCACGGCGCCGGATGCGACCGGTGTCATTCATATTGATCTTGCGGCGGCGGAGCAGTGCATTCAAAAAAAGGCGATTGTGTATGACGCGGATGGGGACGCGCATTACGACACGATTTCGGCGTTCATCAAGTCGATGCGCGGCGGGGATGTGGATGCGGCGCTGTATTGGTTGGCGAAGATGATTCACGCCGGGGAAGACCCGCGTTTTATCTCGCGACGCATCCTGATTTGCGCGGCGGAAGATGTTGGGCTGGCCGATCCCATGGCGTTGGTGCTGGCGAGCGCGGCGCATCAGACGGCGGAATTTGTGGGATGGCCGGAAGCGCGCATTCCGATCGCGGAGGCGACGATTTATGTCGCGACAGCGAACAAGAGCAACAGCGCGATAACGGCGATCGACGCGGCGCTGGCGGACGTGCGTTCTGGGCGGACGCTGGCGGTGCCGGAACACCTGCGCGACGCGCATTACGCCGGGGCGCAACGGCTGGGACACGGGGAAGGATACCAATATGCGCACGATTTCGCGGGGCATTTCGTGGCACAGGATTATCTTGGGGCGGCGCGGCGATATTACGAGCCGACGGACCAAGGCTCGGAAAAAAAGATCGGAGAACGATTGGAAAAATGGCGGCGGGAAATTGAAGCGTTGCGAAATCCGCCGTCCCCATGAGCCAAATCCGCTCGAAAACGGAATTGCGGCGGGAGTTGCGCCTGAGCGTGAAGAGCCATTCGGAGGCCCAAAGAAGCGCGGCGTCCGCCGAAGCGGGAGCGCGGCTGGAGGAGCAATCGATTTGGAAAGAGGCGCGGTCGGTGTTGTTTTACGCGGCGATTTCCGGGGAACTGGACCTTTCGCGGTTGATGGAATCGGCGCTGGGATTGGGAAAGATCGTGCTGCTGCCGCGATTTGACGCGGGAACGGGAACCTACGAGGCGGTTCGAGTCTCTCATATCCAAGGCGATTGTGCGCCGGGAAAATATGGGATCGCGGAACCTGGGGCGCATTGCGGGGCGTATCCATTAAAGTCGCTGGACTTGGCGCTGGCGCCGGGTTTAGGATTTGACCTGGCCGGGCACCGCCTGGGGCGGGGCCAGGGGTTTTATGATCGCCTGCTGGCTCAAATCGCCGGGGCCAAATGCGGAGTCGCCTACGACGCGCAGATCATGGGGGAAATTCCGGCGGAGGGACATGACATTCATATGAATTTTATATTGACACCAACACGATGGTTGGAAATTTCCTATTAGTCAGTCTCGGCGCATCGATGAATTCTAATTTTTTTTACGCGGGCGTGGTGGTGTTCATGATTGGCGCGTTGTTCGGAGCCATGCTGCAGCTTTGGCGCGAAAGGAGCGTCCGCACGGGGCTGGAAAACCAGAAGGACCAAATCCTCGAGACGGCGCGGCGGGAGGCGGAATCGATTACGCGCGACGCGCGGCTTGCGGCCAATGAAGGCGCGCTGAAGCTGCGGATGGAATCCGAACAACTCATCGCGGCGCGCTTCAAGGAACTTGCGGTGAACGAACAACGGCTGACGACGCGCGAGGGATTGGTGAACGGGCAGTTGGAAAACCTGGTCAAGGAGGAGAAAGTCGTGCGCGAGGGTAGGGAGGCGCTGGCGCAAAAATCGACGGAGATCGACGAGCTTCGGGGAAAAGCGTCGCAGTTGGTGGAGCAGCGGCGGATGGAATTGGCGGGGGTGTCCAAATTGAGCGAGGCGGAAGTGCGGGCGGCGTTTCTCAAGCAGGTGGAACAGGAAAGCCTGCGGGACGCGATGCAGCTTTCCCAACACGTTTTGGAGGAAGCCAAGGCGTGCGCGGAGGAAAAGGCGCGCAAAATCATCACCCTGGCAATCCAGCGTTACGCGGGGCATCACTCGTTTGAAACATCCACAGCCACTGTCAATATTAAGGGCGAGGAGATGAAGGGGCGCATCATCGGGCGTGAAGGGCGGAACATCCGGGCTTTTGAGGCGGCGACGGGCGTTACCGTGCTCATTGACGATACGCCGGGAGCGGTGGTGCTTTCCGGGTTTGACCCTGTGCGCCGCGAGATTGCGCGGGAAGCGATGGAGCGGCTGATTTTGGACGGACGGATCCATCCGGCGCGAATCGAGGAGGTGGTGGGGAAAGTTTCGCAGGAAATGGACCAATTCATCGAGCGGGCCGGGGAGGAGGCCGTGGTGAAATTGGGGCTGGGGCCGATGCACGTGGAATTGATCCGGCTGCTGGGCCGGTTGCATTTCCGGCACAGTTTTGCGCAAAATATTCTCCAGCATTCCATCGAAGTTTCGCAGCTCATGGCGATCATGGCGTCGGAATTGCGGCTGGACGTGGCGACGGCGAAACGGGCGGGGCTGCTGCATGACATCGGCAAGGCGGTGAATCACGAAGTGGAGGGATCGCACGCGATTGTGGGCGCGGACATCGTGAAACGGTACGGGGAATCAGAGGAAGTGGTCAACGCGGTGGCGTCGCACCACGGCGAGGTGCCGCATACTGCCGTTTATGGGATTTTGGTCAGCGCGGCGGACGCCATCAGTGCGTCGCGTCCGGGGGCGCGGTCGGAGACGGTGATGACTTACATCAAGCGCGTGGAAGACCTTGAGCGGATCGGGGGATCATTTCCGGGCGTGGAGAAATGCTTCGCGCTGCAGGCGGGGAGGGAATTGCGGGTGCTGGTGCAGCCGGGGGTCATCAGCGACGAACAGGCTTACGGACTGGCGCGAAACATATCGCGAAAGATCGAGGAGGAATTGCAGTATCCGGGGCAGATACGGGTGACGATCGTGCGTGAAACGCGGTGCGTGGAATTCGCCAAGTAAGGGCGGATTGAATTAGCGCCCTTGATTGATGTTCGAAGGCAGGGCACCTTCCCAGTCTTGCGGGGTGTTCCACGGGATCGAGGAGACGTTCTGCGAATCATCCGTGGCGCATCCCGTGAAAGTCCAACCGGCGAGCGCCAAAAAAACGGCGCACAGAATAATGCGCAAGATTTTCATTAGTAGAGAACTTCGTCGCCTTCCATGATTTCACCGCGTTGCCAGCTCGGGATGATATTGGCGATGCAACGCTCCTTATCGACGCTGGCGATGCGAACTTTGCCCAGCAGCGTGCCGTCCTTCTCAACCATCATCTCGCCGCGAGGGAGCGCGCCCTGGTCGGAGCCAATATTGAGGACGACGAAATCAAACTTCGGATCGACCGCCATGACGACGCCCTTCAAACCTTTCGGAAGGGGCACTGGAGCATCGGGCGAAATGAGATTGGCCAACTGGTTGGCAAGGTCGGTGGCTTTGGCATGAAGGATCTTGTTCTCGGCGGCGTAAGCATCGCGCGCCTGCTTTGCTTTTGCAAGCTCGTCGATCATCGCCTTGATCTGGGGGGGCCTCAGACCGCCGGGGATAAGGTGCCACTGTTCCAGTTCCTGCTGGGCGGAATCGCGGTCGGCGCGGGTGGTGTCCAATTCCTTGGCCAAGTCGCCATTTTTCTTGTCGAGATCGGCGACCTTGGCGTTGGCATTGTCGAGATCGTTTTTAGTGGTGGCCAATTCCTTCTTGGTGGTCTCGAGGTCGGCCTTGGTTTTCTTGAGGCTCGTCTCGGCGGCGACCTTGGCGGTGTGTTCGGTATCAAATTGGCTGTGCCATTGGTCGCGCGCGGCCCTTGTGGTGACAATAATGTCCTGAATTTTGATAAAGCTCAATGCGCCGGCGGCCAACCCGCCGATAATCGCGATAACCAGGCAAATTCTAAGCATTTGGGTAAATCCTTTTTACTTTTGAGCCAACATAAGGGTTTTGCCAAACGCTGTCAACGCTGTCGTTTAACGGTTTTTTGAGCCGGAAATGGCGCGTTCATAGACGCGCATTGTCGCGGCCGCGGTTTTGGCCCAATCGAATTTGCGGGCCTGGGCGAGGCCGGCGGCACGGAGGCGGTTCCTCGTGGATTCGCAAGTGCCGACGATGCAAAGTTGCGCCATTAGAAACTCCGGGTTTTCCGGGTCCACAACGGCGGCTGCGTTTCCAATCACTTCGGCCAAAGCGCCTCGGGCGGAGGAGATTACGGGGCAACCGCATGCCATGGCTTCTATCGGTGGCATCCCAAAGCCCTCGAACAAAGAAGGATAAACGAAGGCGCCCGCGGCCCGATATAAATCCGGCAGATCGGCGTCCGGCACAAAGCCCAGGGAGCGAATGTCGTTGGAGCAAGTGGAGCGGTGGATCGCGGAATGGATTTCAGGAGCGCCGTGCCAATCGCCGCCGGCAAAGACCAGTTTCCAATCTGAGTCTGTGGATGCCTTGAAACGCTCGAAGGCCGTAATGAGCCGTACGTGGTTTTTCGAGGGATGCTCCAGGCGCGCCACGTAGAGAAAAAAGGGATGGCGCAGATTGTATCTGGCCGCGGCCCATTCGCGGGCGCGGGCGGTATCCGCAGGAAAAAAGCGGTCGTGGGCGAGGCCATTGTGAATCACCGTGAGGCGTTCGGGCGGAAGTTTGAAAAACTGGGCGACGTCGCCGGCGGTATTTTCGCTGACGGCGACCACATGGTCCATGCGACGGGCGAGTTGGGGAACGACGACGCGGCCATAGAACATTCGCGACCAGTCATATTTCTTACTGACCCTGAATGGCGCAAGATCGTGAATGGTCGCCAC
Source organism: Verrucomicrobiia bacterium (assembly GCA_036272955.1). GTDB lineage: Bacteria > Verrucomicrobiota > Verrucomicrobiia > Limisphaerales > Palsa-1400 > DATAUD01. The sequence continues at coordinate 2,982 of DATAXU010000267.1, read as the reverse complement.
GACGGGACACGGCTTTCTCCAGACAAGACGGCGGTAGCTGGGAATGTGAAGGACATCCAGACGGTCATTCCGGGCCAGGCGGGGAAGGGCGGTTTGATGCCAGACGATGTTTTTGATCGGGGTGCGAAATTTTTCAGGGACCGTTGTCAGACGCGCGACGGGTTTGACAAAATCAAACAGCGGGAGGTCTTTTTCGAGCACGAAAAGAGTGAGTCGATGTCCGTTTTCGTCGCAGCGCGGCAGCATGGCGCGGAGGAGGGCCAGGACGTATTGGGCGACGCCGCTTTGCCCGCGCTGGATCATCGTTGTGGAGATGCCGATATTCAAGACGCCGTGATGGGGGCGGCCATGAGATTCAAGAGTTCGGGCTTTTCAAGCAGTAGAAGGTCAAGGCCGGCGTTGCGCAGAACGCTTCGGACGGCTGGCCTTGCGCCGGCAAAGACGAGGTTTGTGCCGCGCAGACGCGCCAATTGCTGCGTCTGCACCATGATTTTCAATCCGGCGCTGTCGATGAAACGGGCGCCTGAAAGGTCGATCACCACCGAAGGCGGCGCCACTGGAGCTTCCAGGAGGTGGCGGGTGCTGTTCCATACTTCGCCGGCGCTGTCCGCGGTGATTTCGCCGCGCCACGCCACTTCTGGAGCGGCGGAAAACAGCCGGTGCGCCACGCGCAATGCTTCTTCGCGGCGGCGGTCCGCAATGATTTCGCGGGCGGCCGCGTGGTCGGGCGCCGTATCGAAATAGTCATCGAGATTCATGAGCGTCAAAGCACGCCGGGCGCAACCGCTGGACGCCACCAAAACGAGATGCCGGCGCGCCGCGCGAATTTGTTTTTGCAGACGGATGAGAAGCGCCGCGCCCGTGCTGTCAATAAAACGGACGGCGGAAAGGTCCAACAGGCAGTCGCGGTTTGGCGGAAGGACCGGGGCTGTTGCCGCGGCGATGTCGAACCGGGCGGGGAGCTTTGCGATGATAGGAATATCCGGGCCGGCATCCTCGCCCTCGAAATAGATGGGCATGGAGGCGATTTTCGAATGGGCGGACGGACGGTGCCTGAACCATTGAGCCAGGATGCGTCGTCCAAAAATCCACATATCCTTCCCGTACCGGCGTGCCAAGCGTCGCGGTTCCTGAGCGAGCCGGAATAACCATTCCGCGCCGGCGCGCTGCACCCACTTGGGCGCCCTCTTCACGCGCCCCGCAAGAAAATCGATCGTCGCGCCGACCCCGGCCACCACGGAAACGCCCAATTCGCGATAGTGCATCGCGATCCACTTTTCCGCTTTTGGACATCCAAAAGCGACGAATAACAAGTCCGGACGTGCCTGGCGGATGCGGCGTTTGATTTCGTCGTGGTCCATTTCGAGCAACGTGTTGAAAGGAGGCGAATAATGCCCGGCCATCAACAATGTTGGATATTGGCGCTGCATCCTGGAAACCGCTTCCCTGGCGGAGTCGGGCGTTGCGCCGAGAAAAAAGACGCGATATTGGTTTTCCGCCGCGAGCCGGATCAGTTGCGGCACCAAATCGGCCCCCGCCACGCGCTCTGGCAATGGATTGCCCAAAAAACGGGAAGCCCAAACCAGTGGTGTTCCATCGCACAGAACCAAATGCGCATCAAGGAGAATGCGGCGCAACTCCACGTCGTCCCCCGCCTGGACGAGGAAATCCACATTTGCCGTCACCAGATAGTGGGGCCGACGCGAGGCAATCATCCCTTCGATCAAAGCAACGGCCTCGGTGCAAGTGACGTTGTCAAAAGGCACGCCGAGAATCGCGATCGGCGGACGGCTGGAAGCAGAGTCAATCATAATCCTTGTTCCAACGCCAGCACGCAGGCGCCCGGGCGCCAGGCGCGATGGCGAGCGCGCCCGCGAATCCTTCCGCAGGGACCAGATCGTGCAGATAGCAGCGGTCGGCAGGTTCGACCTTGTCCAACTCGCAACCGATGCCTTCCCCGGTCGCCTTGAGCCACGCTTCCTTGCGGGTCCAGATGTTAAAGAAAGCCGCCGGACGTTTGCCGTCGGGAGACTTGTGATACACCGCACGTTCGCGAGGCGAAAAAAATCGAGCCGCCAGGTCATCCGCATCCGGCAACGGCCGGACCCGCTCGACATCGACCCCGACCATGCTGTTGCGGTTGACAGCAACGAGCGCGAGGCTCTCGCAATGGGCGACATTGAACAGAAGTCCGCTCCCCGCCAACCGCCCCGCCAGCGCCGGTTTCCCATTGGAGCCATATTGAAATTCAATCTCCGCAGGCTCGGCGCCGAGATAATAGCCCAGAATCCCGCGCAAAAAACCGCGCCCCGCAATAAACCGTTGCCGGTCAAGATCGAAGTGGAATCGTTCCGCGCGCTCGATCTCGTCCGGCGAAAGTGTGGCCAAAAGCCGGCGCAAGGTTTCCGGAGAAACGCGCAACGACACCGCCCAAACGTGCGGGCTGTCCGCCTCAAACCGCAAGCTCGCCGGCGGCAGCGGCCATAAGAAAGCATTTTGATCAACCATAACCGGGCCAGAGTTGTTTGTAGGCGGAGAGAAAACCGGTGCGGTCCGAGGATGCCGTCTGCAACTCCTCCTGCAAATGCCGGACGATTTGCGGTTCCGCCGTTTCCTCCATATTCCACAAAAGCAACGGCAGCGCGTTGAAGAGACGCTCTCGCGGGTAGCGGCAGGCAAGCGGATTCACCGCGCCCCGTGGACCAAACGTCCGCAGCGTCAACAGGAAATTCCGCCACGCCGGCCCGCCCGGGCATTTCTCCACGCCGCTCAACGAGTAATCGCGCGCCGTCTCGAACCGCCGATTAAGCCGCCGGCTTTCGAGCCAGAGCCACACTTGCCGCGCGAGGCCAGAAACTTCGCGATGTTCTCGCCCAAATTCCTCCGGAGACTTTCGCACCGCCCGCGGATGCAGTTTGAAAACCAACCCCCCCGCGTGGTGCGCCTGCACTTTCGCCAGCCACGAAGGAATTTCGGCGGCGT